>NZ_JBPVTR010000023.1:0-455607 GCF_051851455.1 Pseudochrobactrum albidum | reverse complement strand
ATTGAGAATATGTTCGGAAAACTCAAAGACTGGCGACGCATCCATACTCGCTACGACCGATGCGCGCACACCTTCTTCTCCGCCATCTGCATCGCTGCAACCGTCATCTTCTGGCTAAATCAATGAGTCCT
Source organism: Pseudochrobactrum albidum (assembly GCF_051851455.1). Lineage (NCBI taxonomy): Bacteria > Pseudomonadati > Pseudomonadota > Alphaproteobacteria > Hyphomicrobiales > Brucellaceae > Pseudochrobactrum > Pseudochrobactrum albidum. The sequence goes on along the minus strand of NZ_JBPVTR010000023.1, from coordinate 455,476 downwards.
GAGCTTAGCGGCTGCGGCATAAAGCATTCCGTTATGCCAGGCCAGATCATGCGCAGACACGCCCATGCTCAGCGGAACCGAGGTGGCGGTCATGGACGGGATATTGATTTTGGTTATTCTCCCGGCCTGCAATGCATAAAATGTGCCATCAGGGCCGATTTCAGCCGCCACTGAACCACCGGTAAAGCCATCAACCGGACCGAGATTCACAAGACTGCCATCCTGCCCGATCCGCACCAGATTGGGTGGATTTGACCCCTGAACCCCGTAGATATATTTATCAACAGGATTAAAACCGATGGCATTATACATTTTGCCTGAAGCCGACCCGACAGCGTTGACAATGAAGGGGTTTGATCTGGCATCAAACTGAAACAGCTGCGTATTGTTATATTGCGCCAGATACATGGTGGCATCACACACACCAAAATCCAGCTGATGCGTATCAATATCGGTTGCGGTATTATTATCGGAATTGATATCCGGAGAGCCTTCGGGGCTGGTTACCGTTGCCGTATTAACCAGATTATCGGTAAAACTTGCCGGCACCGTCATAGTCATCTCAAATGTGACAGAAGCACCTGCCGGCAAATTAACCGGCACATTATCCATCCCGCCGGTGCCGCTTGCCACACCGCACACACCGCCTTTGACAGGCGCACTGCATGTCCATTGCGCTTCTGTAATGCCTGCGGGCAGTGCATCATTAACCAGTACATTCTGCACACCAAAAGGGCCTGCATTGGAAACTGCGATCGTGTAGGTGGTTTTACCCCGCACAACAACATCACGGCCATTATCTTTGGTAATGGCCAGATCAACAGGAAACTCCATGGGGGTGACGGCACATTTGGCACCATCATTATTGGTAGAGCCTGGCAAATTTGAAATCAGCGTTGCTGCGCCGGTGGTCAGATCAAATTGATAAAAACCACCCTTATTGTTGCCGCCATAAAGGCCATTGCTGGCGCCAAACAGGGCGCCAAACACGGCACCTGACGCACCTGTCGGCCCGACCCTTGTAACCTGCCCACCGGAGGGGTTGATTGTATAAAGCGTTGCCGTCGCATTATCCACCGTATAGAGCAGGCCATTATGCCATGCGAGATCGGCGATTGATAAAGACTGGCTTAATGTGAGAACTGAGACGGCTTTCGTGCTCAGATTAATCCGGTAAAGCTGATTCCCCCCTTGCTGGCGCACATAGAAAATGCCGTCCGGACTAATTTCACCGGAGTTGAACGTTTCCGCAGGCAGGTTAAGATTGGGCACCTTGCCCAGATTAACAACGCTGCCATCACTGCCTATACGAAGAAGATCACCTGTATTGGAAAAACCATAAAGGAAATTATCCTGCGGATTATAAGCGACTGCGTTATAAGTATATGCAGATGCTTTACCAACAGGCTTGACGGTAATAGGATTTCTACTTGTATCAAAGCTGAAAAGCCCCGTCGGGGCGTTTTGCGCCAGATACATGGTGGAGGTGCAGGCAAACGGAGGTTGAGCAGTCTGTGCGGCCGCATGATCGCTGCCACCGGCAATGAGCATTGTCACAGCACTCAGGGCAACAGCTGCATTGCGCAAATGAGAAAAACCGCGGCGCACAATCGTCTTCCGGTTATTGAATAAAACAACAGAAGAAATTTTCTGTGTTTTGCCAAAAACCTTTGCCGAATTGTGCAGCAAACCGCTCAGCGAAATTGAGTTTCGCATATTGAGTCCCCCTCAAAAATCCACCAACCGGCAGAGAGGGAAGCTCAACCTGCAAAAAAGATGCGCGCGTAATGTAACGCATCAACGCTCCCAAGCCCCCAACTCAGACGGTATTCAGAGTGAACGAGACAAAAAATGAGGGGTTATGTCTTTCAGGAAACGCGCGTTTTTATCAGAATATTACTGTTTGTTTGTATTAATTTTTAAATTAAGCATTTTAGTAATAAAATAATGTAAAGCATTTCGCGCATGACGATACAAAATTCTTGATATCTATTTGCGGTTGTAAAAACATATTTGCAGATTCAAGGGGATAGGGATTGTTCAGACCGGTCTTTTAACAGCCTGCAATTGCCCTATCATCCGTACCAGTTCCGGCAAGGATGTGGCCTGCATTTTGCGCATCGCCTGCGCACGACGCACTTTTACGGTGATTTCACTCACGCCCAGTTCAGCCGCGATCTGCTTGTTTAAAAGTCCTGCCACCACCTGTTGCACCACATCACGTTCACCATCATTCAGTGATGCATAACGTGTTCGCAATATCTGATAATTATTGCGCACGGCACGATTTTCACGATCCAGCGCCAATGCCTGATGAATGGCATCCAGCAAATCCTGCTCACGGAACGGTTTGGTGAGAAACTCCACCGCTCCCTGTTTCATCGCCCGTACCGACATCGGAATATCACCGTGACCGGTGATAAAAATTACCGGCAAATGCACATCCCATTTATTCATCTCCCGATGAAAATCCAGGCCGCTCATGCCCGGCATGCGGATATCCAGCACAAGGCAGGAGGGCGCATCCTGCTGCCCGGCATCAAGAAATTGCTGCACAGAAGCAAAGGATACAGCCTGCAGCCCCACGGAATGTAACAAATCCTCTATGGCTTCTCGTAAAGACTGATCATCATCAATAATATAAACCACCGAATCCGCGTGGTTTGCATTTTCTGGTGACTGCATCATGTTTCTGCCTCACTGCTTAATGTAAATTCCACACTCAGCCCGCGGGGATGGCGCGGAAAGGCGCGGATTGTGCCCCGATGGGCTTCGACAATAGTGCGGCTGATGGCAAGGCCAATGCCAATACCGTCCAGTTTGGTGGTGTAAAATGCGTCAAACATGGATTTCAATCGCTCAGCAGGCACACCCTTGCCGTTATCTGCCACAGTAATCCGCACCGTATCATCGCTGTCACTGCGCGATATAATGGTAATCTCCCGCAAAACTGTCGCGGTAATATCACGCACCGCCTCAACAGCATTGCCCAATAAATTCAGCAGAACCTGCTCAATCTCCACCTTATCTGCATAAATAACGGGCAGATTTTCATCCAGATCAAGGCGCACAGTAATTTTTGACCGCTCCAGATCACCACGGATCAGCGACAAAACATCCTGGACAAGCGCATTGAGACAAATATTCTCCCGCAAGGAAGGCTGGCGCTGTACCAGCGCCCGCACCCGCCCCACAACCTCGCCGGCGCGGGCGACATCCTTGCTGATACGCTCTGCTGCCTGTTGTGCTTTTTTAATATTGGGCGGCTGTGTTGCCAGCCATCGCTGGCAGGCTGCCGCACTGGTTGCCACCGCTGCAAGCGGCTGGTTCACCTCATGGGCAATGGAAGCTGTTAATTCACCAAGCGTCATCACCCGCGCCATATGCGCCATTTGTCGCCGCGCCTCTTCAGCTGCCTGCTGGGCATTGCGAATTTGCAGGGCAAGCCATGTTGTCACGCCAATGGCGGCAATACTGATCAATGCATTGACAATGCCGGATTCCGGCGAGCCGCTGCGGGTAAGAAAATAGCTGACAATAGTCAGAAACACACACAAAGCCGCCGTGGCCAGCACGGCTTTGGGCTGCAACAGGCGCACTGCCAGCAAAACCACTGCAACATAAAAAACCGCCGCCGCAATTTCGAGATCGGTCACCGTATCGGCAATAAAGATGATGGTAATCAGCACAATACCGGCCAGCAATGCCCAAAGCCCCGCACCATCCTGCAGAAAAAGCGGACGGAGCGCCGGCATCAGATGATCTTCCCTGACATTATCTTCAAGCGGGCGTTTTTTATTGCGCATCATCTGCTTTCAATAATCCTTGTCAAAATCATCTGCCGTAACATAGCGCCAACGCACAGAAGTCACCATCGGCTCAAGGCTCAGGCGGCCGATAATCTGCTCCAGAAGCGGATCCTGATTATTATCAGCCCGAAACAGCGCATTCACCTCAACACGGTTGCTATCTTCAATATTACTGCTCTCCAGATCCTGAATATGCAGGACTGTACCAAGATCACGCAAGAGCAAGCCCCGCACATGGGCCTCCGCATCACCCAAACAAACAATGCTCACCGCATAGCGGTTATCATATTCCGTACTATTATGGGGTTGCCGGTCAATCAGATGTACCAGCGGCCGCAAAAACAGATTGACGCTGATAATAAACAGGGTGGCAATCGCGGCATGAATATAAAAACCGGCACCGCACAGAACCCCCACGGCCGCAGAACACCACAAGGTTGCTGCCGTGTTAAGCCCGCGAACATTAAACCCCTCCTTGAAAATGATGCCCGCACCCAAAAAGCCGATACCGGAAACAATCTGCGCCGCCACGCGGGTCGGGCTGGTATCACCATCAATCAGGGAAGCAAATAACACAAATATTGCCGCCCCCACGGCCACCAGAGTATTGGTGCGCAATCCTGCCAGACGCTGCCGCCACTGGCGCTCAAAACCAATAATCCCCCCAAGCAGAAAGGCAGCCATTAAGCTGGCAAATGTGTGTAAAAGGCTTTCAACTGAAATCATGATCTCGCCCATAGATTAAAATTTTACAGGTTTTGATCCGCTATCACCCTGATACAACAGCCATATGAAGTGGCCAGACAGACATATTTTACGGATAATTGCTGGTACCTGTCTGTTTTCTTAAAGAAAAACAAGTAAATCCTCAAAAAATATACTTTCGTATATATTTTATGAACTTAATCATAGAGGAAGCATCTTTGTTCATGCTTGAGGTAAAAGCTTCACCGTTTTAAAGACAAGGCAGAACAGCATATATGCTTGTTCAAACATCAGAACCTGACCGTTCTGAAACCAGGATCACATTTTGCGGAAAACATATCAGGCTTTCCGCAGACAGATAAAAGGATGCCGGCTTCCATGCCAAGCGACAGTAGCCAACAAATCAGGCCGCAGCAGCAACAGGGTTAAGCCTTTTATCCGGTTTCGCCCGTGCCGTTGCGGCAAATGAGGTGAAACATGACCTATCCAATTCTCAGCATGGTACAGATTTTGTGCCGCTCACACAGCGGTGATAACCACCGTTTTGTCCGCTCATCCCGCCTGCCGCGTCTGGCAGATGGTATGGATGTGATTGCCATTATTGCAGATGGCACGAACCAGCCTGTTGCCCGCTGGGTACGCAACAGCAAAACCCGCAAACTCGAATGTGTCTGGTCTTCAGCAGAAGATGCAACAACACAGAACAAGCCCGCGGAGTTGCAGCCATGAATATTCTTTTTGAAACTCTGGCCGTCTTTGGTTTTGCGCTTTTTATGCTTGCTGCAAGTTTTATCCGCCTGCAGGTCAGGGCTGGCCTGCGTGAAGATTATCTGCGCCTGCAGGATGCAGAAAAACAAGCCCGTAAAAACGGGAATGAAAATGGAGATGCATATGGCTCCTGACAGTAGCCGCTGGCTGTGTGTGGTCTGACAGCGGCGGCATGCCCTCCCCTTTCAGACCATACACAGCCACTTCCCCCTTATTTTAACCAGCCATCGGAGCGGAGCAGCCCTGTGCCTATAAGACACAGGGTTCTCAGCCGCTGTGCCATTGCCGTGACAAACCGGTTTATGCCGGTCATCGCAGGAGAACATCATGAATAAACCGCTGAATAAATCCGCTTTCAAAGCGGATAAAACCGCACATCCAAAGGAGAGTAAACTCTCCTCGCGGGCAATGAAAGAAGCTCATAACAGCCTTGAAACAACATTTGCCAATCTGCGCACCGACGAGCAGGGGCTGGCCACTGCCGATGCCGCCCTGCGCCTGCAGGAAAACGGCGCCAATGAAGTGGCGCATGACAAACGCCCTCATGCACTCATCCAGCTGTTACAGGCTTACAATAATCCGTTTATCATGGTGCTGATGGTGCTTGCCATTATCAGCTCTTTTACAGATATCTGGCTGCCCTTGCGCGACGGCGAGGAGGCAGATTATACCGGTGTGGCCATCATCGTCACAATGGTGGTGCTCAGCGGTCTTTTGCGTTTCTGGCAGGAATACCGCTCCGGCAAGGCCGCTGAGGCGCTGAAAGCCATGGTGCGCACCACAGCCACCGTGCTGCGGCGCAGCAGCACCGGCAATCAGGCAGAACGCCATGAGATCCCGATGCGTGAACTGGTTGCCGGCGATATCGTGATGCTTTCTGCCGGCGATATGATTCCGGCTGATATCCGGCTGATTGAATCACGCGATCTCTATGTCAGTCAGGCTGTTTTGACGGGTGAAGCCCTGCCGATTGAAAAATATGACACGCTGGGCTCGGTTGCTGAAAAATCCGCCAGTGCCACAGCCGGCGCTGATATGGATATGCTGGATCTGCCCAATATCTGTTTTATGGGCACCAATGTGGTATCGGGCACAGCCACAGCTGTGGTTGTGGCCACTGGCTCACGCACTTATTTTGGCTCACTTGCCAAGGCAATTGTCGGCTCACGCGCCGAGACTGCCTTTGACCGCGGCGTTAATTCTGTCAGCTGGCTGTTAATCCGCTTCATGCTGGTGATGGTGCCGATTGTGCTGCTGATCAATGGTTTCACCAAAGGCGACTGGACAGAGGCCTTTCTGTTTGCGCTGGCTGTAGCCGTTGGCCTGACACCGGAAATGCTGCCAATGATTGTTTCATCCAACCTTGCCAAGGGTGCGGTTGCCATGTCACGGCGCAAGGTGGTGGTCAAACGCCTCAATGCCATTCAGAATTTCGGCGCTATGGATGTGCTCTGCACCGATAAAACCGGCACGCTGACACAAGACAAGATTATTCTTGAACATCACGTCAACACACAAAATGAACGTGATGATAATGTTCTGCGCCTTGCATGGCTGAACAGCTACCATCAAAGCGGCATGAAAAACCTCATGGATCAGGCTGTAATCCGCTTTTCCAGCGGCCTTGGTGACAAGCTGCGTGCCGCATCTTTCTACCGCAAGATTGACGAATTGCCGTTTGACTTTATCCGCCGCCGCCTCTCCGTTGTGGTGGAGGGAATTCATGGGGAACATCTTCTGGTTTGTAAGGGCGCTGTGGAAGAGATGCTTGCAATCTCCGCACAGGTCAGAGACGGTAACGAGATTGTTGCACTTGATGACAAGCGCCGCGCCGAGCTGACAGCCCTTGCCCGCACCTATAATCAGGATGGCTTCCGTGTGCTGATTATCGCCACGCGCGAAATCCCCCATCAGGCTGCCAAACCGCAATATAGCGAAAATGACGAATGTGAACTGGTGATTGAAGGTTTTCTGACCTTTCTGGATCCGCCAAAAGAAACTGCGGCGCCGGCACTGGCTGCCCTTCGTGATAATGGTGTGAAAGTCAAGGTTCTCACCGGAGATAATGAAATCGTCACCACCAAGATCTGCCGTGAAGTCGGACTGGAGCCCGGCACACCTGTGATGGGGCGTGACGTGGAAAAAATGGACGATGCCCGGCTGCGGGAAATTGTTGAGGAGACAACGGTCTTTGCCAAGCTGACCCCGTTGCAAAAATCGCGCGTGCTCAAGGCATTGCAGGCTAATGGCCACACGGTTGGCTTCCTTGGCGATGGTATCAATGATGCACCGGCACTGCGTGATGCCGATGTGGGTATTTCCGTTGATAGCGGCGCTGATATTGCCAAGGAATCCGCTGATATTATCCTTCTCGAAAAAAGCCTGATGGTGCTTGAAGAAGGCGTTATCAAAGGCCGCGAGACCTTCGGTAATATCATCAAATATCTTAATATGACCGCCAGCTCCAATTTTGGTAATGTGTTTTCGGTGCTGGTTGCCTCGGCCTTTATTCCCTTTTTGCCAATGCTGGCCATTCATCTTCTGATCCAGAATCTGATGTATGACATTTCACAACTGGCATTGCCCTGGGACAAGATGGATAAGGAATTTCTCAGCAAGCCACGCAAGTGGGATGCCAGAAATATCGGGCGCTTTATGCTCTGGATCGGGCCTACATCCTCGATCTTTGACATCACAACCTTTGCGCTGATGTGGTATGTCTTTGCTGCCAATTCCCCTGAAATGCAGGCACTGTTCCAGTCCGGCTGGTTTATTGAAGGCCTTTTGTCCCAAACCCTTGTTGTGCACATGCTGCGCACCCAAAAGATCCCGTTCATCCAGAGCACTGCCGCCCTGCCGGTTATGCTGATGACCACACTGATCATGGCAATCGGTATCTATATTCCGTTCTCGCCACTTGGTGCCACCGTTGGTCTTGTGCCGCTTCCATGGGAATATTTCCCTTGGCTCGCCGCAACACTTATCAGCTACTGCATCGTCGCACAGGGTATGAAAACGATTTATATGCGTCGCTTCGGGCAATGGTTCTGAAGCCGGGGTTCTGAAGCCAAAAATTCAAGCCACTCTTTTGCCGGCTGTTTTTTAACAAAACAGCCGGTAGCCAATCTCAGCTGAAAAGGAAGCCCCATTCTTTTCCTGCCTGTTCCACAATTCCTGCTTTTCCAACGGCAGCCTGTTATCGCCCCCCGCACAACCCACAGCCGCCACGGCGCTCCTCTCCCCGCAAATCCGCGCCATCAAGACCGCCGTTTCACAGGTCTCCACAACGGCTTCGTTTATTAACACGGCTGATCTGCCTTATTCTTTTAACAATGAGCCATTTTATGCAATTTCTTATTTTATTGCTCCTGCGTAAAAAGCGCCTGTCTGCCGCACAACTCAAAACTTTGCTGGCATGGCGTGCACAACTCAATGAAGCAGCAGTGCGCCGCCTGCGCCGCTGAGCAGACACAGTGTTTTATATTTATTCTCTTTTACCGCTGACAGCCTGCCTTATATTGCGATCAACAAGCCGGAAGAATTTTATTCCGGCGCAAGGAGAATATGATGTCGCTCAATCTGACCGGTATTCATCACGTGACTGCAATCACTGCACAGGCACAGCAAAACAAACTGTTTTACACTGATGTTCTTGGCATGCGGCTGGTCAAAAAAACCGTCAATCAGGATGATACAAGTGCCTATCACCTGTTTTATGCCGATGGCCTGGCATCGCCTGGCTCTGATCTCACTTTTTTTGACTGGCCGGCACAACCGGAAAAACGCGGCACCCGCTCTGTTTGCCGCACAGGGCTGCGTATCTCCGGTGAGAGAACACTGGAATACTGGCACAAGCGGCTTAATGAAGCGTGTGTTAAAACCGGTGATATCCGGCTGATTGACAAGCGTGCATCGCTTGATTTTGAAGATGGCGAAGGCCAGCGTTTTCGCCTGCTGGATGAGGGGCAAGCAACCCCGTCCCATCCGTGGGAGAAAAGCCCGGTTCCCGCGCAACATCAAATCCGCGGCTTGGGGCCTGTAACCATCAGCGTGGCGGATATCAGACATATTGAATCTTATCTTGTGTCATTGATGAATATGCGCAAAAGCCGTGACTATGCTGAAAAAGGCGGCCATGTGCATGTTTATGAAATGGGTGACGGGGGAGCGGCAGCAGAGCTGCATGTTATCGTGCAGCCTGATCTTCCGGTTGCCCGTCAGGGGGCTGGTGCAGTGCACCATGTGGCCTTTCGCACGCCAGATGCGGCCAGTCTGCATGAATGGCAGTGCATGCTCAATGAGCGCGGCGTACGCTCATCCGGTGAAATTGACAGGTTTTATTTCCGCTCGCTCTATTTTCGTGAGGGCAATGGCATTCTCTTTGAAATTGCCACGGACGGACCGGGTTTTGCCACAGATGAACCGCTGGAAAATCTTGGCGAGAGCCTGTCGCTGCCGCCATTTCTTGAGCATCAGCGCGCAGCCATTGAGCGCAATCTCAAACCGCTGGCCTGAAGTGCCGGCGCATAGAAAAACGGAGAGGGTAACCTCTCCGTTTTGTTTAGTATTCAGCCTGCCAGCGTATAGGCGGTCTTTACTGTTGTGTAAAACTCGGCCGCATAGCGCCCCTGCTCGCGTGAACCGTAACTGGAGCCTTTGCGGCCGCCAAACGGCACGTGAAAATCCACGCCTGCAGTCGGCAGATTGACCATCACCATGCCCGCTTCCGAATTGCGCTTGAAATGGGTCGCATATTTAAGACTGGTAGTTGCAATGCCGGAAGACAGGCCAAAAGCCGTGTCATTGGCAACAGCCAGCGCCTCCTCATAGGATTTGACACGGATGACACCTGCCACAGGCCCGAAAATCTCCTCGCGGCAAATGCGCATCTGATTGGTTGCCTCCGTAAACAAGGCAGGGCGCAGATAAAAGCCCGGTGTTGAACGCTCCAGACGCTCACCGCCAAAGACCAGTTTTGCACCTTCCTGACTGCCAAGGGCAATATAGTCCATATCCTGTTGCAGCTGGCTTTCATCCACCACCGGTCCGATATGTGTGCCCGGTTTCACCGCATCATCAACCACCAGCGTTTTCATCCGTTCCACCAAAGCATCGACAAAACGGTCATGGATACCCTCCTGTACAATCAGACGGGATGAGGCTGTGCAACGCTGACCGGTGGAGAAAAACGAGGAATTAAGAGCGGCATCAACCGCCACATCCAGATCTGCATCATCCAGAACCACAAACGGATTTTTACCCCCCATTTCCAGCTGGAACTTGCGGTTATGCGCAATAGATGCGGCCGCAACACGCTGGCCGGTAGCGGTGGAGCCGGTAAAGGTGAGCGCATGAATATCCGGACTGTCGAGCATGGCCTGACCGACAACAGAGCCCTTACCCATCACCAGATTGAGCACACCCTTTGGCAAGCCGGCACGATGGAGAATATCAACAATGGCATGGGCACAGCCCGGCACCAGATCAGCAGGTTTGAACACCACCGTATTACCATAGCAAAGCGCGGGCGCAATTTTCCATGCCGGAATGGCAATCGGAAAATTCCACGGCGTAATAATGCCAACAACGCCAACCGGCTCACGGGTAATTTCCACACCAATATTTAGCCGCACAGAAGGCAAAACCTCACCGGCAAGGCGCAATGCCTCATTGGCAAAAAAATCAAAAATCTGTGCCGCGCGCATCGTTTCGCCAATGGCCTCCGGCAAGGTTTTACCCTCTTCACGCGCCAGCAACCGGCCAAGCTCATCTTTGCGCGCCAGAATTTCATCTGAAGTTTTGCGCAAGATTGCATGGCGCTCCATAATGCCGGAGCGCGACCAGGACGGAAATGCTGCTTTGGCGGCGGCAATCGCATTCAGGGCATCGGCCTGTGTGGCGCGGGCATATTCGCCCACCACATCATTGGTATCAGACGGGCTGATATTTGGAATCGCCTCTCCGCCGAGCCATTCCCCGCCGATCAGATTTTTGTGTAATGTCATTTGTTGCAAACTCCCCTTTGCGCCAAAACCGTCTTATGCAATTGCTCAATATCCGGCATCATCATATATGATGCATCAAGATTAATCTCATATTTTCACTTCTGGCTATGGCTGAAGCCGTATCAGGCCATGATCATTCGGAATGAATGTGATATATCAGTTATTACAATAAAATTCTGCCGCTGTCATCAGCCTGATCGCATTCATAACCGCTGTTACAGATTTTTTTAACTCTTGCCTTTGATTGCAAGCCCTGCCACTTCCATATAAAGTAAAAAATCTCCTGAAACATTCGTCAGGACCGGACAGATATGATTATCGGCGAAGCAGAAAAAGCATCAGGCATATCCGCCAAGATGATCCGTTATTATGAATCTATCGGCTTGATAGAGGCGGCACAGCGCACAGCCTCCGGCTATCGGGTTTATTCCGACCGTGATGTGCAGAATTTGCGTTTTATCCGCCAGTGCCGTGATCTTGGGCTTTCGCTGGAGCGGATCAGATTACTGCTTAATCTCTGGCATAATGATCAGCGCAGTTCTGCCGAGGTCAAGCAGATTGCGCTCGCGCATGTGGCAGAGCTTAAAGAAAAAATTGCTGATATGCGCGCCATGGCCGATACATTGCAGCAATTGGCAGACCGCTGCCATGGCGATGACACGCCAGATTGCGCCATTATTGATGGCCTGGCACCACACGAAAATGAGGCTCCGTGTCATAAGCATAAAACATCAAAATAAAACCATCCGGTAACAAAACCGCGATAAAACATTTTGCAAAGATGCCGGCAAAATATGCCTCTAAAGCTGTCCTTCTGCCTGTATATCGCTTTCAGGCTGCATATCGGGCAGCGGAATGCGGATGATACAGACCAGCCCGCTTTTATTCCAGATATCCTCATAGGAACCCTGCATCTGCGCCTCAATACTCATTTTCTTCAAACGCGAACCAAAACCGCGCTGTCGCGGCTCTTGCACAATTTCAGGCCCGTTGCACTCACGCCATTCAATAATCATCTGCCCGTCTTGTGTTGACAGACGAATTTTCACCTGCCCCTCTGGCACTGAAAGCGCGCCATGCTTGACAGAATTGGTCACCAGTTCATGAAAGACCAGGCTCATCGGCGTAACATGCGCCAAGGGACAGGTCAGAGCCTCGCCTTCAATCTCAATAGGATTATGACCGGAGAACATATAAGGCTGCATCAGCCGTTCAAGAAGATCATTCAGCAAGATCCGGTCATTGTGCTGAAACAGTGCTGTGCTTTTTTGGTAAGTCAATTCAAAAGCATCGGCCAGCGCCATCATACGTTGGCGCAACTGTGCCACATAATCCTGCACATCCGTCCAGCCACGGGCAGAAAGGCTCATCAGGCTGATAATAACCGCAAACATATTTTTCAGCCGGTGATTAAGCTCCTGTGCCACAACTTCGCGTTGCTCAAGTGCTGCCCGTTCCGCTGTCACATTAACAACCAGCCCCAGCACAACCGGCCTGCCCTCATCATTATAAATCCGCCGCCCTATACCATTGACCCAGATAAATTTTCTCTGCACCGGTGTATAAACCCTGAAAGTCTCACGCATGATTGTGCCGGTGCCAATGACATTTGTATAAGCCGCCTCAATTCTCGCCCTGTCCCTGCGATGCACTGCCGGCAGAAAATCCCGCCTGAAATCTGCCTTGCGCCTGCCTTGTGCAGACAGCATATGTCCGGTCACTTCATCCATCTGCACAATACCGGTTTGGGGATCACACTCCCATATGCCGATACGGCCTGCATCAAGCGCCATTTGCAGGCGCAATTGCGCCTCCGTAAGCCGGATTTCTTTCTTACGATTGCGCTGATCCGCCAGCACCAGCGCATCACTGACCACATCCAACTCACCAATACCCGAATGCAGCGGCCGCACAGCCTGCCCATTGCCCATTGCCATGGCCTGTTGCGCCAATTTGTGCACCGGTGCCGAAATCTGCCGCCAGAATATACCGGCCAGCACGCCAGTGAGCAGCAAGGTGCCTGCCAGAAGAAAGCCAAAATAAGCAAGCGCCATCCATGCAGGCTTGTTAAAATCTGAGCGTTTAACCCCCACGCCAACCCGCCAGCCACTGAAAGATGAACGCTGATAGGCTCCCAATACCCGCTCGCCATCAAGAATCCGGCCATCCCAATGCCCGCTATCTCCGGCCATAATAGTGTGCAGCTCCTCCGGCAACAAATAGCCGGTATAGAGCTTGCTGCCCCTGCTGCGGGCAATAATCCTGTTATCACGTCCGATAACAACAGCAAGCCAGTCTTGCCCAAGGCCACCGGCCAGCAAAAGCTCTGTAATGCGCTGAACCTTCATGCTCAGCCCCAGATAATAGCGGATTTGCCCCTGTATTCTCACTGGATACACAACAGTAAAACAAAAAGGCGCATCCTTATGCGCCTGCCGCACTCCGGTGACATAGGGCTGCTCAAGCGCAGCTGCCGCATCCAGATCTTCCTTTGTTACCAAAGGCCAGTTTTCTGCACCGGCAAAATCAGAGGACAGAAGCAAAGCGGCCTCAGTATTATAAAGCGCGATATTTATTTTCAGATCACGCGCCATTTTTTCTATCGTCTGCCGGAATATATCGAGACGACCGTTTTTCAACAAATCAGAATAGCTGATAATTTCTGCTGTGCGCTGCAGGCCATAGACCTCCCGGTCAATGGCTACGGTTAGTGACTGCGCCGTGTCAACTGTTTGATTTTCAATATAATTTCTTTCCTGCAACACCAAAAGCCACAGAAAGAACCCAACAAGCACAATAAGCGGAAGCAACAGCGCGAGCGCAAACTGCGTGAGATGTCGCTTCAAACCCGCCTCCCCCGACAAACCAGTATTTTGCCAAATATATTTATGCGCATGTCAGAACAGTGACTGTTTCTGAAAAAACAGCATGATACAGATATTCATGCATCATAACTGATAAAGCATAAAAAAAATATCTCTCTGCATCAAGCGAACAACAGGCACAAATAAAGATAAGTCTAATATTTAAAAGTCAGTTTTTGATGCAGCCCTGCCTGAGGCGCAAAATATTCAGCGCTTAAAAACGGAAAAAATTTTGCCCTGGAAAATCCGCTGCCGAACATCACATCATATTGCACCTGGCGGTAATCCTGCAAAATCTGAGCAATTTCAGCTTTTTGCTGCCATCCCGTCTGCGGCACATAATCCCTGTCCAGCAGCATATGGCTGTCTACCACCCGATAGCTATTATGCACCTTGCGCAAAAAACCGGTATAATAAGGATGCTCAAAGCCTGCCATTTCCAGAATATAAAGCGGCAGAAAAGACGGGCTGAGCGTGCCGCTGCCACGCAGGCTGCCATTGCGGCTCGACCATAACACCAGCGGTGTTTCATGCTGAGCCAGCATATTATCAGCTGTATCCACGCGGTTTGCAGTACGGGTTTTCATAAAACCGCTTTGTATATAAACATCACCAAGTGGCGGCAAATGATCGCCAAAAAACACAATGATGGTTTCACGCTCACGCTTCTCAGCCCAGTCCATCAGTTTCTTCAGATTTATATCAGCATCTTTTGCACCTTGCGCATAGGAGCGCACTGTGGCTCTGGCAGCCTCGCTCACGCCACTATCAGCATCGGTCAGCACTTTGATTTTGCTATCCGGATAGCGGCTTGGCGCATAGGGGCCATGCCCCTGCAGCGATACGCCAAATAAAAACAGCGGCCGGTCAGCTTGTTCCGCCGCGCGGATTATCTCTCTGGTAAATTCCTCATCCGAAGCCAGATGCCCCTTTTTGGTTAATGCGGGTAGATTTTCCTCGGACAGAAATTTTTCAAAACCGAAATTTTTATAAACAGCGCCGCGATTCCAGAACCACTGCCGATAAGGGTGCAAGGCACGGGTCTGATAGCCCTGATCGCGGAAAAACGATGCCAGAGACGGCACCGGATGGCGGATATATTGCTGATAAGGTATGCTGCCATTGGGCAAAAACGCATTGGAAAAACCGGTCAGTGCCTCAAATTCAACATTGGCCGTCATGCCGCCAAATTCCGGCGAAAAAACATGGCCGGACTGATTGGCACGCACTGTCGCGATTGGATCTTCATCAAAAGCCACCCCCGGAAGCCGGTCCGGATCCCAGAATGACTCGCTCATAATCACAATTATATCCGGTTTTTTCTCCTCATGCAGAGCAACCGGCATTGCCGCGTGTGCGGGAACCTTATCGGCTTCAGCCGGGAAAAGATAATCAGCCATGCTCTCAATACGCTCCTGCGAGTAACCGCTAGGCGCAGAAACATTGGCCATAGGAATATTGAATATAAAGGCAACCACCAGCCCGTTATGCGCATAATTTGCCTTTTGATCCCACATCATCGGCACAATCTCCATACGGTCACGCATATAGGAAAATGTACCGTAATCCGAAATGATACCGAACCAGATCAGTAGCGGCGCCGCAACGGCAATACGCACAAGACGTCCGCACCAGCCAAGAGGCGGCATTGTGCGCCGAAAGAACCGCCAGCCTTTGTAAAGCGCACCGGCCGCGCAGGCCAGTGCGAGCACAATCAATACAGCATCCGCCGGCCGGTCACGCACCAGCAAAGGCATAAGATCAACCACCTGACGGGTATAAAGCAGATCGCTGGGATAAATCGGATCCCCCAGATACATGCCCTTTTGCCGGCTAAACCAGGCCAGCCCCAGCAAAACCGGCGCAAGGATCAAAATGCCCTGCCATAACCGCCCCAGCACAGCATCCAGCAGCAAAAGCGCAAGAAAAATCAGCGCCATTGTTGTCCAGAACGGCCGGTTGGACAGGCTGAAATAGTGCATCCATGATGCAGCACTGCTGCGCATCAAAGCCTCTGCGGCCATTAAAACCGCCAGCGACAGAATAAATCCGCCCGCACTTGCCAATATTATCCGGCGAAGGACTGAACGATGCAAAAACCAGTTACGAAACCGCTGCCCGCGCAGCTCTGCCTGCGGGGCATTCTTGCCTGTGTCTTGCACACAGGGGTTTTCTTCCATAACCGGTATTGCAAGATTATTCACTCTATACTTCCTCAATAATCCGCTTTTTTGCGCGGCGGCAGGCTTTGCAAAAGCCCTGCCGGACCTTCATAAAGACTTCATAAAAATGTCACAAATCATGATAGTTCTAGGGAAAGCAATAAAACTGTGCAAGATGTGCAGAACAGCATAAAGCCCGCTTTATGCCGAAAGCGGTGATTGCTAAGCTTTTAAATCGCCGTCCATGGTGCAATGTCACTATTTTTTATCCCGAATGAAAAATAGTGAGCAGGAGAAAACCCCATATTTTCAATGAGGTACAATAATATAACGTATTTTATAGAAAATTTTACCGGCAAAATCTCTTCGCGGGACTGTAATGCGGTTTTAAGATTTGTGATCAATGCTATAATTCCGGCGCATATTATCCGGTTCTGCAAATATGCAATATTCTACATACGGATAATACAACGAAACAAAAACTGCGGATCCGGGCTGTATTTATTTGGAAATACAGTTTTTCCGCGACAAGAATACCACCGCCATGCTGTTGCAGGCACAATATGCCCCGCATATAATACGGAGCCTCTATGACAACCACCCCAAACGGCAACCGTCCCCCTTCTTACCTGCAAAATATGGCTGCGCCTGCTGATGCGCACGATCCGGATCAAGAAAACGGTATCGGGGATAGGGATTACAACCTGTTAATCAGGTTTATGCGGCGATTGCCCATTGGTATTTTTATAAAAGATATGCAGCAGGGCGGACGCTATATTGTTTTTAATGAGGCCGCCTGCGCACTGACCGGAAAAAATGCCGGCTCTATTATCGGCAAGGCAGACAGCCAGATTTATGATCCGGATACGGCGCGCCTGCTCAGGGATCAGGATTATTACGTTATTGAAAACAACAAAACACTGACGATAAACGATGACTGCACACATCATGCACAGGCGCATCCGGTGCGGGTAACCAAAACCGGCCTTGCTATCAGATCCGGTGAAACACCACGTTATCTTCTCGGTGTGATTGAAGACCGCAGCACGGAACAGTCACTGCAGACGCAGCTTGACCATACAAGCTTGCATGACAGGTTAACCGGCCTGCCCAACCGGGCAGGATTACTGCAATTTCTCACACAACTTCTCAAAGAAAAACAACAGGATTTTGCGCTGATTTTTCTTGATATTGACCATTTCAAACAGATCAATGACGGCACCGGCCATGCTGCCGGCGACCAGCTATTATGCGCAATTGTTTCCCGCTTGTCCGCTCTTCTTAACCCGCAGGATTACATTGCCCGTTTTGCAAGTGATGAATTTGCACTTATCCGGTTTTTGCCGCCGCAAACCCATGACAGGCAACAGAATGAGCAACCGGCTGCCGCCGCTTTTGCCAATAAAATCGCCCTTGCCTTCACAGCTCCGTTTGAGATCAATCACAGCCATAAATATGTAAGCTGCACTTTGGGTATTGTGCCTGTATTGCAAGCCGGTGATACGGCTGAAACCCTGCTGCGCAATGCCGATCTGGCACTCAGCGCCGCCAAGCTCAATAATCGCGGCGGTTACCGGTTTTACAACGAAACCATGCTTGCAACCGCAGAAAAACATCACCGTACTGTTACGGAATTGCACACCGCCCTGCACAGCGATGAATTCAGGCTGTTCTATCAGCCGGTATTTTCCCTGAACACAGATGAAATTACCGGTTGTGAGGCGCTTTTGCGCTGGCAGCACCCGATACGGGGCCTGGTTTTGCCTGATGAATTTATACCTGCGGCCGAAGACAGCCGCCTGATCTGTGCTATCGGTGCGCAAGTACTGAAACAGGCCTGTAGGGATGCTATGAAATGGCCCAAAAAGATCAAGGTCTCCGTTAATCTCTCACCGGTGCAATTTGGCAACCGCAATCTTCTGGAGACTGTAAAAAGCGCCCTGCAGGAAAGCGGGCTGCAGGCAGATCGTCTTGAACTTGAAATTACAGAAACAGTCTTGCTTTCCGATACCGGCTATAATCTCAATATATTGCATGAATTGCGGCAACTGGGCGTGAGCATTGCCATGGATGACTTTGGCACCGGCCATTCATCGCTGAACTATCTGCGCACCTTTCCTTTTGATAAAATCAAAATTGATCGCAGCTTTGTGTCCGATATGCAGGGCGATAAACGCAATCTGGCAATTATTCAGGCCGTTGTGTCGCTGGGCAGTGCCTTTAATATCATCACCACCGCGGAAGGGGTGGAGACATATGAGCAGCTTTTACAGCTCAAAAATGAACATTTTGGCGAGGTGCAGGGCTTTTTCACCGGAAAACCCATGGCGCAGGCCGATATTTGCGATTTTATTGCCCGCTATAATAGCGGAAATCTGCGCTTTATCGCGAAAAACAAAAATTAAGGCAAAAGCATTGCGCCGTTGCGGTTAAGATAAAATGCCCGTGCCAGATCAGAGAATAAAGGGCACCTTTGTCCAGCGTCCGGATGTGGTAAAACGCGTCCACCATTTTGCCGGGCTGAGAATATGTGATGAGCGCCTGTAGCTGCGTGCAATTTCCCGCACAATAAGACCGGGCAATGAAGGGCGGGCAATAACCCGCCTGCGCTCCTGTTTGCGATCGGCCTCGATCAGGCTGGTGAGCCCGACCTGCGCACAAAGTGCAGGCGTTACCTGATGAATCTGCAAATCGCTGAACAGCTCATAGGCCGGATCAAAAATAAGATTATCAACGGGCACGGAAATCTTATCCATGCGTTTTAAAATCCGGCGTGCAGCCACGCGGGAAACAATATAGCCGCCACAACATAAATGCTTGGTATGCAGCCGCGCCACCTGACAGGATGACTGCGGAATTTTCCGGAAATTATCCAGCAGCACAACCGTTTTAAACGTATCCAATTTCACCACATCCGCGCCTTCAGGAATCCAGTCCTCTGAGGTCAGCAGGCAATGGGCATGGCCGGTCAGGGCAATATCATCTTCGAAAATCGCACCATAGGTTTCCGTCCCTCCGGCGATAATTTCCAGACATTTGCGGTGACTGAGAAAACAGCCAATCTCCGACGGCGGTATGCGAATTTCCCAACGCTGCACCGGATCAATCAAACTATCGATCTGTTCCTGCGTGAGCAGGCGGCCGTCAACAGCCTCCACACGGGTGAAAGCCACATCCGCACGCGCAAATTCCCGCTCAATATGGGACAGACGATCCGTTGAGCGATTGAGATTGATCACATAGCATTTCATTTAGGTTTTGCCCGCAATACCGGATATCATTTAAGCCGATAAGATATTTATGATGCACAATATTTATCAGCATATCAGCGCCACTAAAAGCGATAAAACTTCAAATTGCAGGACAATTTTTAACTCTGTGAATATTCGAAACAATTACAATTCATAGCCGGCATATAAAATCTGCTTATTGCTGCCTGTAAAATATCTGCGGATATATCCTTGCTGCCCGCCATTGCGGCGCGGCGTTATAGCCGGCCATTTACCGGAATTTACGAATTTGCAGAAAAACCCGCCATTTTTCCTGTCATAATTAGCTGTATCCGCAGCGATTCATTTGTTCTATTTTCAAATAAATATGTCGCAGCACTTTCCTGAGCGTTTTACTGAGCTATATTTTCCCCCATCCAATAAAGAAGGGGTAGCATTGTGTTGATTTCTTTAACAGCCATCCTCTTTGCTTTTATCGGCATTGCGCTTGGCCTTGGCGGTATCAAGCTCGCCCTGTTGGGCGGCAGCCTTTATTACATCATCACAGCGGCCGGATTTCTGCTGACCGCTATATTACTCTTCATGCGCCGTCAGGCGGCTCTTTGGCTCTATGCGCTGATTATACTTGGCACATTAGGCTGGGCGCTCTATGAGGTCGGGTTTGACTGGTGGCCGCTCGGCTCCCGCGGCGGTGTTATAGTGCTGCTTGGCCTGTGGTTGCTCCTGCCGCCGATCCGCAGGGCGCTAAGCCCTGCCACGCGTGAAATTGCGCCAACCGTGGCACAGGCGCGTACGGGCAGCGCCAGCCCCCTGCCGCTGCTGGCGGCTATTGCCGCAGCATTGATTGTTGCCGGCATCTCTCTCTTAAAAGATCCGCATAATCTGGATGGCTCACTGCCAAGCCAGGATGTGGCCGCAACACCGGATACCGGCAATACCATGCCGGATGGTGAGTGGCATCAATATGGCCGCACGCAATATGGCCAACGTTATTCTCCGCTTGCGCAAATCACGCCTGAAAATGTGGGCAGGCTTCAGCTTGCATGGACATATCGCACCGGCGATGTGCGCCAGCCGCAGGATATAACGGAGACCACCTATCAGGTCACCCCGCTTAAAATTGAGGATACGCTCTATCTTTGCACGCCGCATAATATTGCCATTGCGCTTGATGCGGATACAGGCAAGGAGAAATGGCGCTACAATCCGCAAATCAGTGCCAATACACAGCGCCAGCACCAAACCTGCCGCGGCGTGACCTATTGGAAAGATCAGACTGTCTCGGCTGATCAGGCCTGTTATGAGCGGGTTTATCTGCCCACATCCGATGCCCATCTGATTGCACTGGATGCCAGAACCGGCAAGCTTTGCGAAGGCTTTGCCGAAAAAGGCGTGCTCGATTTAACCCATGGCATGAAATATAACCCGTCCGGTTATTATTATTCCACCTCGCCGCCAACCGCGATTGATGGCAAAATTATTGTTGGCGGGGCGGTGAATGACAATTTCTCAATACATGAGCAATCAGGTGTTATCCGCGCCTTTGATATTCTTACCGGCCAGTTGCTGTGGAACTGGGATTCCGGCAACCCCGATGTCACCACGCCTTTGGCAGAAGGCGAATATTACACCACCAACTCCCCCAATAGCTGGTCGGTTTTCAGTGCCGATGAAAAGCTGGGGCTCATCTATCTCCCGCTTGGCAATCAGGTGCCGGATCAGCTTGGTATGGGGCGCAGTGCGGCTGTAGAAAAATATTCCTCCTCGATCACTGCCCTTGATATAAAAACAGGTCAGGTGCGCTGGGTGCGGCAAACGGTGCATCACGACCTGTGGGATATGGATGTGCCGGCACAGCCTGTGCTGATTGATATTACCGACAAGAACGGGCAAACCGTGCCCGCACTGGTTGGCCCGACCAAACAGGGGGATATTTATGTGCTCGACCGGCGCACGGGCGAGCCGATTATACCGGTAACAGAGGTTCCCGCACCAACAGGGGCGATAGCGGAAGATTTCTCTGCCCCGACACAGCCGCTTTCCGGCCTCACATTCAACCCGCCGCCCCTCACAGAAGCCGATATGTGGGGCGCAACACTGTTTGATCAGCTAGCCTGCCGCATTAAATTCCGTTCATTGCGCTATGAGGGCCGCTATACGCCGCCTTCGCTGCAGGGCACCATTGTCTATCCCGGTAATTTCGGCGTATTTAACTGGGGCAGTGTGGCGGTAGATCCGAAGCGGCAGGTGATGTTTGGCATGCCAACCTATCTGGCCTTCACCTCGCGCCTTGTACCAGCCGACAAAATTCCGCCCAAGGGGCAGGATGAAAAAGCCAGCGAGCAAGGGCTGAACCGCAATGACGGCGCCCCTTATGGCGTATTTCTCGGGCCATTTTTATCGCCGCTTGGTGTGCCGTGTCAGGCGCCGCCCTGGGGCTATGTGGCCGGCGTTGACCTGCGCACCGGAAAAATCGCCTATAAGCACAAAAACGGCACCATTGAGGATATGACACCATTGCCAATTCCGTTGAAACTGGGGGTTCCGGGTATTGGCGGCCCGATGATCACAGCCGGCGGCGTTGTCTTCCTTGGTGCTGCGGTGGATGATTATTTGCGCGCCTATGATCTTACCACCGGCAAGCAATTGTGGCAGGCTCGCCTGCCTGCAGGCGGCCAGTCAACACCAATGAGCTATAGCGGCAAGGACGGCACGCAATATGTGCTGATCGTTGCCGGCGGCCATGGCTCCGTTGGCACCAAGCCCGGCGATTATGTGCTAGCCTATAAATTGCCATGACAAAGCGCAAAAAGGGCGGAATTTCCGCCCTTTTTGTGCCGCGCGGTTTTATACACGCGCCTTGGGAGAAAATTTCATAGCGGGCAAATGGTCGATCGGGTGAGAAAACGTACCTCCCGCCCATTATCCAGAGAAAACATGCCGCCGCGCCCCGGCACCACATCAATAATAAGATTTGTATGTTGCCATGCTTCATATTGCGGGCGGCTGATATAAAATGGCGCGCCGCCGATTTCTCCAAGCAGCACATCCTGATCACCAATCAGAAAATCGCCTTGCGCATAACACATTGGTGATGACCCGTCACAGCAACCACCGGATTGGTGAAACATCACCGGCCCGTATTCTGCCTGCAATTCCGCAATCAGCTTGAGGGCATCAGGCGTTGCGCTGACTTTATCAAGCAGCGGGGGTTCTGCCTTGGTCTGCGTTTTGTCCATAATGCCCTCCCTTGCTCAGTCAATATGATCAGAAAAAGCCCAGTTTTTTGGGGCTGTAGCTCACCAGCATATTTTTGGTTTGCTGGTAATGATCAAGCATTTTCAGATGATTTTCACGCCCGATACCCGATTGCTTATAACCGCCAAAGGCTGCGTGAGCGGGATAAGCATGATAGCAGTTTGTCCAGACGCGGCCTGCCTGAATACCACGGCCGAAACGGTAAGCACGGTTGCCGTCACGCGTCCACACACCAGAGCCAAGGCCGTATAGTGTATCATTGGCAATCGACAAGGCTTCTTCATCTGTCCTGAATGTTGTGACAGAGACCACAGGACCAAAAATTTCCTCCTGAAAAATCCGCATCTTGTTATTGCCCTTAAAAACCGTCGGCTTGACATAGAAACCGCCGGCCAGATCACCGCCAAGCTGGTTACGCTCACCGCCAGCCAGCACCTGTGCGCCTTCCTGACGACCAATATTCAGATATGCAAGGATTTTTTCCAACTGTTCCTGTGAAGCCTGCGCCCCGATCATAGTCGCCGGATCAAGCGGGTTGCCCTGCACAATCGCATCGACCCGTTTCAGGGCTTTTTCCATGAATTTATCATAAATTTTTTCATGAATCAGCGCGCGGCTCGGGCAGGTGCATACCTCACCCTGATTAAGGGCGAACATAACAAAACCTTCAATTGCCTTATCAAGATAATCATCATCTTCCGCTGTCACATCCTCAAAGAAGATATTGGGCGATTTGCCGCCCAGCTCCAGTGTAACCGGAATAAGATTTTGGCTGGCATATTGCATGATCAGGCGGCCGGTGGTGGTTTCACCTGTAAAGGCAATTTTTGCAATGCGCGGGCTGGAGGCCAGAGGCTTGCCGGCCTCAAGGCCAAAACCATTGACAATATTAAGCACGCCATCAGGCAGGAGATCGCCGATCAGTTCTGCCAGCACCAAAATGGAAGCCGGTGTCTGTTCTGCCGGTTTCAACACCACACAATTACCCGCAGCCAGTGCCGGCGCCAGTTTCCACACCGCCATCAAAATCGGGAAATTCCACGGAATAATCTGCCCGACAACCCCCAATGGCTCATGGAAGTGATAGGCAACCGTATCATGATCAATTTCAGAAATTCCACCTTCCTGCGCGCGTATGGCACCGGCAAAATAACGGAAATGATCAATTGCCAGCGGCAGATCAGCATTGGTGGTTTCACGGATAGGCTTGCCATTATCCCAGGTTTCCGCCTCAGCAAGCAAAGTCAGATTATCCTGCATACGGTCGGCAATTTTATTAAGGATCAATGCACGTTCTGCAGCACTGGTGCGCCCCCAGGCCTCTTTGGCGGCATGGGCAGCATCCAGCGCCAGTTCCACATCAGCAGCATCGGAACGGGCAATTTCACAAAGAACCTGTCCGTTAACCGGTGAAATATTTTCAAAATAACGTCCAGATTTCGGCTCCACCCATTTACCGCCGATAAAATTGCCATAGCGTTTGGCAAATTTCGGATGACTTGTCCGGCTTACCTCAACCTTATTCATAGTCTCTCTCCCTGTCTTCAATGCGCATCTTTCTGCAAGATAATATCCGGCCATCCGTATGCGCCTCACACACCGGCACAGACCTCTCCTCAGATCAAATACCGGCTCCTCCAATAATCTTGCCCGAATCCCTCAGCCTGTCATGTGACAGGCTGAGTGTTCACGGCAGTCAATTGCCGGCAATGTCGCAAGAATGAGACAGTTTCCAGGACAGAATAAAAATACACCGCATTGATTGCGCAACAAAATAAAGTGGCTGTGTCAGCGCCCGTTTTGCGGGCGCAAAATCTGCAACCGGTTCAGCTTGCGATGCAAGGTTGCACGGCTCATGCCCAGTATTTTTGCTGCCAGCGATACCTTGCCCTCCGCACGGGCAAGCGCGCGAATAATCACGCCACGCTCAGCTTCAGCCAAATCCGTTGCCTGATCATCCGGATTGCCAAAAAAATCCGCTGCCGGAACGGGACCTTTCAAACCATCCTCGCCAAGCCCCAGCGCAATCCGTGCCGCACGGCTGGCGCCAATCACCATATCATCACGGTCAATGGCCAATAATGCACCGCTGTTATGCTCGGCCACCGGTGCAAAAACGATACGGGCTTGTTGAAAATGATAGCGGAAATAATCCGTCTCGATTTTGCGCGCCGCATCATTGACAGCGGCAAATATCAGGCCTGCATAGGCTTCTGTCAGGTCTGAACGGCAGGAAGAGACATCCAGCACCGCCACCAGACGCCCCAAATAATCATGAATCGGGGCAACAGAACAGGAAAGCCCCGCATTTCTGGCATGAAAATGCTGCTCGCGGTGTATGGTAACCGCGCGCTGCTCAACAATGCAGGTGCCAATGCCATTGGTGCCTTCACTGGCTTCACTCCAGATTGCCCCTGTCCACAATCCCCATTGGCGGAATGTATCATCATCGGCAGCGGCACCGCGGCGCTCTGCCGGCACTCCATTGCTGTCAGCCAGCAAAACACAGCAGCCAATGCCGCCGACAGATAAAAACAACCGGTCAAGCACCGGCTGCGCCAAATGGATAAGCGCCCCGCTATGCTCGCGCAATTGCCGCAATTCCTGCTCGCTGATGGTTTGTGGCCTGCCGGTATTTTGCGGTTGCAGGCCATGCAAACGTGCAGAACGCTGCCATGAGGCAATAAGGGCAGAACGCGCCGCGCCATTGCCGCCTATAGCTGAATGTATCCGCTCAGCATGGGCTGCAAAACCTGCCCGCTCCGCACTTATTACCGATATACCGCCTGCCCCGATGTCCATCCCATGCCCCTCCCAGAGCATTTTCAACCAGCATTTTAAAAAAAGCCGGCAAGATATGACAATACTGACACTGTATACGGAAAACGAAAAAGCCTGATTTTTTGCCCAAAATACGAATGTATTTTACAGATCCGGACAGATTTTTACCTGTTCGCTTTTTTGATACCTGCCCCGCCTTCAAAAGCCCTTATAACGCGGCCTGAATGCGGAATGGCACAATGAAAAGAATTAAATGCGGCTTATTGCAGATAACCAGCCACCTCATTGGCCGGATGACCTGCCCGGATATTCGGCTTCAACATATTCCGCCACTTCATTCAAAGTCTGCGGGCAATGATAGTCCAGATTTAACCTGCTGTGAAGAACAAGATTGCGCGAGCGGCAAACCGGCATTGCACCGGCTAAAGCCGCATTGGTTAAAACGCGGCCAATATTTGCAAATTCAGGCGCCCTGATAGCCGGTTTCAGCTTTCATAAAATCATCAAGTGCTGCAATTTCACTGTCACTCATACGCAGGCCAAGCTTACTGCGCCGCCAGACAATATCTTCCGCCGTCAGCGCCCATTCCTGCACCATCATATAGCGCACTTCCGCCTCATAAAGATCAGCGCCAAAATGCCGGCCAAGATCTTTATAGCCAGCGGAATTACCCAAAACCCACTGGGCACGCGTGCCATACATGCGGAACAAACGCGCCGCATGTGCAGGTGTAAGATAAGGATAATAAGCGCTGAGTTTTGCACTCATGCGGCCAAAATCCTGCACAGGAAAATCTCCGCCCGGCAAAGGTGCCTTATGTGTCCATGGCGCACCTTTTTTACCCAGATAATACTCAATTTTTTGCAGCATATGCTCAGACAAACGGCGATAAGTGGTAATTTTACCGCCAAAAATATTGATCAAAGGTGCCTTGCCCTCACCGGCATCTTCCTTCAGCACATAATCGCGGGTGGCCTCCTGCGCCTTATCGGCACCATCATCATAGAGCGGGCGCACACCGGAATAAGACCAGACAATATCCTCGCGGCACACAGGATCACGGAAATATTCGCTGGCGGCAGCGCACAGATAATCTGTCTCCTGATCAGTAATTTCCACCTTTGCCGGATCACCATGATAATCCTGATCCGTGGTGCCGATCAGCGTAAAATCATTTTCATAAGGAATAGCAAAAATAATGCGCCCGTCATTATTTTGGAAGAAATAAGAGCGCTCGCCATCAAATTTCTTGCGCACCACAATATGGCTGCCCTGCACAAGGCGCACATTATGCACCTCTGCCAGCCCTTCCATGCCGGCAAGAACACGGTCAACCCACGGCCCTGCGGCATTCACCAGAAGGCGTGATGTGATTTCGCTTGTTTGATTGCTGCGCAGATCTGTGAGCGTAATATGCCAGATACCGCCAATGCGCCTTGCACTGGTAACCTTGGTGCGGGTGCGGATATCTGCACCCCGCTCTTTGGCATCCATAGCATTGAGCGCAACAAAGCGCGCATCATCAACCCATTCATCAGAATATTCAAATGCCTTGGTAAACAGGTCTTTGAGCGGTGCAGCCGCCTTGTCTGTGCGCATATTCAGCGTGCGTGTTGCAGGAAGCAATTTACGACCGCCAATATGATCATAAAGAAACAGACCAAGCCGCAACAGCCATGCCGGACGCAAACCGCCACGATGATAAGGCAGGATGAAGCGCATCGGCTTAACCAGATGCGGTGCATTGGCCCATATCACCTCACGCTCCATCAATGCTTCCCGCACCAGTCGAAACTCATAATATTCCAGATAGCGCAAACCGCCATGAATCAGCTTGGTTGCACGCGAAGACGTGCCGCTGGCAAGATCTTTCATTTCAGCAAGGCCCGTGCGATAGCCGCGCCCTGCCGCATCACGGGCAATACCGCAACCATTAATACCGCCGCCAATAATGAAAATATCAAAATCCGTATTTGCAACCACGCCGCAAACTCCGCAGAAAAGCCATGCCTGTAAAATATCCCGCTGCTTGAAGCATGAAAAATTGACAGGGCTGTGACACCTTAAAAAGTGCGCACCAAAATCGCCTTTTATGCGGCAGCGGCCACCACATGAAAGCAATATAGTAAAAAACGAAACTAAATCGAGCGAAAAAACGAAACTTCACACAAATAGATTGCCTGTTGCAGGGTAATGGCGGCTATTTGCCTTGCCAATAGGCAGATGCCGGGAGAACCGCACCGCACACTTGCCTGCAATATCCTGTCATGCGTGATAAAGCTGGCTATAGTCAGGCCGGATTGTTCTGTTTCATCGCCTCAATCAATCTCACATCATGATCGGCACAAATTTGCCGCAAGGCCGGTTCTGCGCATTCATCGGTGATAAAAGTATCAATTTGCGATAAATGCCCCATCCGTACCGGCGCACTGCGCTCCATTTTGGTGGAATCAGCAACCAGAATCACATGACGGGCATTGGCGATAATTGCCTGCGCCACCTTGACCTCACGATAATCAAAATCCAGCAAGGCCCCATCCGCATCAATGGCTGAAACGCCTATAATCGCATAATCCACCTTGAACTGGCGGATAAAATCAACTGCCGCCTCACCAACAATGCCGCCATCACTGGCACGCACCACACCGCCGGCAATGATGACCTCAATGCCGGAATAAACACGCAGCCGGCTCGCCACATTAATATTATTGGTAATAACCATTAATTGACTATGTGCCAGCAAATACTGGCTGACAGCCTCGGTCGTCGTGCCAATATTGATAAATAATGATGCGCCTTCCGGTATCAATGCCGCGGCGGCCTTGCCAATGGCCTGTTTTTCAGAAGCGGCAATCTGCCGGCGCGCCTCATATTCCAGATTTTCCACACCCGACGGAAACAGCGCCCCGCCATGGGTGCGCGTGAGCAATTGTGAGCGGCACAGATCATTAAGATCTTTACGGATTGTCTGCGGACTGACCTGAAACCGCTCTGCAAGATCATCCACCAAAACCTGACCTTTGAGTTTGGCCAGTTCAAGAATGGCGCGATGTCGTGGAGAATGTTGCATAAAAATCCGCCCGATGCTCACAAAAACAGAAGTTCTCAAGATAGCCTATCATTGGCTGAACACAAGCAGATGAAACCGGTATCCTGTCAAGTTTATTTCATATGACAATAATTTCCACCATTGATCACGATAATGCCACCAGGAGAACACTCGCTATCTGTACTTCAAGAAACCGGCAATGCCCGGTAAATAGCCTGTTTTTTAACATGAAGCTTTTTGGCCATAGCCAGACAACACGCCGCAAATCACGCAGCACATTAGCATCACACCGGCAGATATGATGCTGCATGAAAAGAGCCTGAATCATTCCGCGTTATTTTGGCTGCCGCATGATCCGGCATATTTTTTGCTCCGGTCTTTTCCAGAAAGAGCGTCAAGGCACTGACCAGATGATAGAGAATAGAGGCAGGCACAAAGCCGGAACACTTGATGCCCGCATGATCAATCTGATCAATCCATAAACCTTGTTGTGCCGGCTGCAAATGCCAGCGAAACAATGTCTCAATCCGGCTTTCAATTTCCGGCCGCAAATCAATATCATTATATCCGTTCAGCATAATAGCAGCTTTAATGGCCTCACATTGCTGCCAGCTGCGGCTACCGCGATCAAGCGGCCTGCCTGCCCGTGACAGGGCATTATAAACCAGACCGGTTGTGCGGTTTGTGCCGGCCGCCATTGCGTGGCTATAGCAGCGAAACGCTATCTGACGGGAAGCCATACAGCCGGTGCGCAGCGCATAATCACTAAGCAATGCAGCCCATTCAAACGCATGACCCGGCTGCGTATAATCACCTTGTCCGGCTCTTGCCCGCTGCCAGTTCCGGTCAAAAAACTCACCGATACACCAGTTATCCTGATCGAAAAAAACATGGTGGCACAGCTCCGCAATCTCTGCTGCACGATGCAGAAAACCCGTGTCCCCGCTTATCTCATGCCAGGCAAGGCACGCTTCCAGATAATGCATATGTGCATTCGCGCTCAATATTGCACCAGCCTGATTGCGATCAGCATCCGTTTCAAAAAAGCCGCCTTCAGGATGCGCCATTTCTTTATCGAGAAAATAAAACGTCTCCTGCGCCAAGTGCAAAGCATGATTGTGCCCTGCCGCCTTGGCATAGGCCAGCGCCAGCAACATGCAGGTTTGATCATAAAAATTATGCCCCTCCTGCGCCACAGCCCCGTCAGCATGAAAAGACTGCAGCCAGCCAGCTTTTTGGCTGCGCCCCCGAGCCTGCATAAAAGCCAGACCATGCGTGATCAGCGGCAGCGCCTCCTCCCCTGCCCATCCCGCCATATGGCTTTTGGCAAAAGCATAGATCTGCCGCGCCATGGTGCGTGACCGGCGCAGACCAGCCACAGGCTTGCCCTGCAGGGACAGGCGCTCATAAAACCCGCCATTTTGATAATCCACCCCGTTTGCCGCCCAATAAGGCAGCGCCTTATCAAATAACCAATGGCGCACCTGTGTGTGCCAGTCCGATAAAGGGGGAGCCGGCGCATAATATAATTCTCTGCGGGCTTGTGCCTCAAGCTGCCCGATCACCGCCTGCATATGATGTGCCTGCGCCAGCGGGGCAACAAATGTGGCATCACCCGTTGCGATAACCGCCATATCCGCAAGACCGGACACCGTAAGCAATCCGCTTTCGCTGCGCAGATAGCTGTTATGGCAGCCCTCAGCAATCACATCGCCGCTAATAATATTACCGCGGCTATCCTCCTCATGGCGGGTTTGCTGGAAATGCAGCAAAGATTGCCATGAACCAAGATCACTCCAGTAAAATGATGCCGGCACCATTGCGCAATTATTGAGCTTTTCCATAATCGCATGGTCAAAGGAAATGGCCGGTATTGCCTCATAGGCTTTCTGCGGCAGCAGAATATCTGCCTCTCCACCCCTGCCCGCCCCGTTCAGCGCGGCCTGCACGGCCTGCCATATATCCGGCGCATATTCCAGAAAAGCCCTGCATATTATGCGGGCGCGCGCCAGAAAAATACCGGAATTCCAGAAAAAACAGCCCTGACGGATAAAATTCACCGCTGTGTCATAATCCGGTTTTTCAACAAAGCGGCGGATGGGAAAAACCTCACCCTGCATATTATCCGCCTCAATATAACCATAACCCGTTTCCGGCCGTTCCGGTAACAGGCCAAAAGTGACGACAGCCCCCTGCATAGCGGCAGCAACGCCCTGTCTCACACTGTGCCAGAACTGACCCGCTGTTGATATTGCATGATCTGCCGGACACAATAACAGCAATGCATCATCATGTTCCCGCAAGGCTGTTGCACAAGCCACGGCAATGGCTGCGGCAGTATTGCGCGCCACCGGCTCCAGTATCAGCTTTATGCCGGAGGCACCCGTATCCGGTTTGTTGCAAGCGGCGATTGCCTGATGAATTTGCAGGCGGTGTTGTGCCACGCCGATCATATTGATGCGGTTCAAAAAAAAACGATTGCGCCTGCAACCGCTCCAAAGTGGCTGTTAACAGGCTCTTGTCGCCATGCAGGGCATGAAACTGCTTTGGCCTGTCAGCCCGCGACAAAGGCCATAAACGCGTGCCGCTGCCGCCACACATCACAAAACTTAAAAACGGTAAATTAAGCTTATTCCCTGTTTCAAATTCCGGCGCTGCCAGATCATATGCCATAGCCATACCCCCGTACAAGCTATCAACACTTTGTTTATATTCATTATTTTTAATCTGTATTTGTTATTTTCATGTATTATATATATTGAAAACCTGCAGCACATCTTCCAGTGCTGCGAGCATTGCCTGCAAACGTTGAGGGGAGACAGGACTTTCTGCCACCATCACCAGTTCCGGCTTGTTGGAAGACGCCCTGATCACCCCCCATGTGCCGTCAGCCACGGTGATACGCGCGCCGTTAATCGTCAAAATATCTGTGATTTCATGCCCGCAGAAACACTGCCCTTCCCGTTCAAGACGGCTTAAATATGCCGTGATGCGCCCGACAACATCATATTTAAGCCGGTCACAACAGGGTATATTGATGGTTGGCGAGGCAAAGCTCGGTGGCAATTGCCGGTGTAATCCGGCCAGTGTCTGCCCGGGATGTTCTGCCAGCATTTCACACACGGCTATTGCCGTTGCAAGCCCGTCATCATAACCAAGTCCGAGAGGCGGGCACAAATAAATATGGCCGGATTTTTCAAACCCTGCCAATCCGCAGCACTCTTTCAAACGGCGCTTGATATAAGAATGGCCGGTTTTCCAGTATTCAACCGTAGCCTGATGTGCCGCCAAAACCGGATCTGTTGCAAACAGGCTGGTTGATTTGACATCAACAACAAAATGCGCGCCATGATGGCGTGCCGAAAATTCACGTGCCAGCAACAGCCCGACACGATCTGCAAAAAGCACATTGCCCTCATTATCAACCACGCCACAGCGATCGCCGTCCCCGTCAAAACCAAAAGCCAGATCAGCCCCATGCTCCCTGACTGCTGCTATCATTGCTTTTTGCATCGGCGCAGCTTCAGGATCGGGATTATAATGCGGAAAGTGCCAGTCCGGCTCGCAATCTACCTCAACAATATCACAGCCGATAAGGCGCAGGATTTGCGGCGCAAACAAACCCGCCGTACCATTGCCGCAGATAATTGCTACTTTAAGCCTGCGCGATAAAAAACGCCCTTTCGTCAGGGCTGTGGCATAGAGCTTGCCCACATTGCCAGCAAAGTGATAGCTGCCACCGCCGATACGCGCCGCTTTTTGCTGCAACACTATGGTTTTCAACTCTGCCATATCTGCATTGGCAAAGGTAAAAGGGCGTTCAAAACCAATTTTAAGCCCCGTCCAGCCATTCTCATTATGCGATGCGGTGACCATGGCTACCGACTGAATATTCAATGCAAATTGTGCAAAATATGCCATTGGCGACAGAGCAAGGCCAATATCACAAACCTGCGCACCGCCTGAAACAAGCCCTCTGATAAAAGCGGTTTTGACAGCAAGGGAATAGCTGCGCAAATCATGACCCACAATAATTGCCGGATCAGCATTGCGCTGATGCAGCATATGTGCAAGCCCCAGCCCGACAGCCTCAATACCGGCAAGATTAATTTCAGGCGCTTTCTCTGAACCATTCAAGCCCAGCCACCAGCGCGCATCATATTCCCTGAACCCTTCCGGCCGGATCAGGGGCTGATTTTCCTGCGACAGCGCCTCTTGCGTAAAAATTCCGGAAACCGGTACAAAGCCATCAGCCAGAAGATGATTGTCCGGAACATGATTATCCAAAGCCTGATCAGCCTGCGGATAATTTGCCTGATTTTGCTTCTGTCTCATATATGTCTGCATATTCGCCCCTGAAAAGAATCAAAAAATATGCACGCCGTGACGGGGGCTGCCCCGCACAGTCAACAACAGCTGAAAACCATTCAACCCTGATAAAAAGAGCATAGGCTTGAATTTTCATCTTTGCCAAGCAAATTTTCATCAAAAACAGAAAAATCCAATAGATTTTTATCTGAAAATATAGGAACTAAATAATTGATTATATTGGTTTATTTATAAAGTAATAATTTCTTTCTTTACGAATATATGCAGATTCAAGGTCGTTTTACGGTACGAAAAACGCTCCGTTAAAAAAGCGTGTTTTCAACACCCAAACCGCAAAAAACGCATAATAAACAATTGTTTTGATTTTTTTGCATAATTTGCTTGCAGAGAGCAAAATGCGGCGCTATAAGCCGGCTCACGGTCAACGGAGCGTAGCGCAGTCTGGTAGCGCACCTGATTTGGGATCAGGGGGTCGGAGGTTCGAATCCTCTCGCTCCGACCATTCCTCCTTAAAGATCGGCTTGATAATAACGCATCTTATACAGATTAATATCTGTTACGGATAAGCCGGCTATTTTATTTCGCCTGTTTTTTCTTCTGTCATGCATTTTGCTGGCCGGCAACAATGGCCAGGCAAAGCCTGAATGCTTAATCAGATTGTCAGGCAAAGCCTGACAGGCGCACAATGGCAGCAAATCAGAAATGTTTCAGGCGCACGCTTAACCCGTGATTAACCACGCAAACAAACATTATCGTTCCAAACCCGTTTAGACCACATTTTGCCAAAACTTTTGGCGTTATGCTTCCGGCATAACTGTTATGCCGCTTTGCAGGCAGATTACACTGCAAAGCGAAAATATCTGTTTTGTCTGAGAGATGCCGCCATGAAAAAATTTATTCTCATTCTTGCTGTTTTTCTTGCCGGATGTGCCTCAGCTCCCAAATCTGTCAATAATGCCTGCGCAATTTTTGACCAGCGCGATGGCTGGATCACCAATTGGCACAAGGATGCCAAAAAAGCAGAACGTGATTTTGGCGTGCCGATTCCGATCATGATGGCAACAATTTATACTGAATCCAGTTTTCAGCCCTATGCCCGCCCGCCACGCACCAAATTGCTTGGTTTTATCCCCTGGAAGCGCCAGTCATCAGCCTATGGTTATTCACAGGCGCTGGACGGCACCTGGGCGCGTTATATGCGTGAAACCGGACGCCATGGTGCAAGCCGCACCAATTTTGGCGATGCCATCCATTTTGTTGGCTGGTACCATCGCCAGAGCAATATCAAAAACGGTATCTCACTCAACGATCCCTATAATCTCTATCTGGCTTATTATGCCGGCCATGGCGGCTATGCAAAGGGCAGCTGGCGCGGCAATCAGGCTGTGCAAAATGCAGCCCGCAAAGCAACCAATATTTCTCAACGCTATGCGGCACAGCTGCGCAGTTGCGGGCGGATATAATTTCAAATATCTGTGCTCAGCCGCCATAAGCGATAAAGTGAGGATTGGCAAAATCATCCCCCGGCCGGGGGCTGCGCTTGCCATAGGTCAGGAGCGCATTATCAAGGGTTAGTGTCTTGCCTCCTGCCGCACGCAACACCGCATCACCAGCGGCAGTGTCCCATTCCATTGTGCGGCTGAAACGCGGATAAATATCGGCCTTGCCTGCCGCCAGCAGGCAAAATTTCAACGATGAACCGACACTGATACAGGATGTGATTGCCTGCTCGCGCAAATAGGCCTCCGTTTCCGGTGTATTATGAGACCGGCTGGCTACGGCTATCTTTTCCTTCCCTCCGGCACGCACCTGCAAAGGCTGCCCATGCTGCAAGACGAGGCTTTGCGCCTGATCGGCCACATATTGCCATGCCCCTGCCGCTGATCCGCAATATAAATGTTTGCGCACAGGCGCATAGACAACACCTGCCACAGGCACACCCTGCTCAATCAAGGCTATATTCACAGTAAAATCGCCATTGCGCTGCACAAATTCCCGGGTGCCATCCAGAGCATCAACCAGAAAAAATCTGCTGCCAATTTGCTTCATCGCGCTGCAGGCCGCCATTTCCTCTTCTGCAATCACTGCGATATCCGGCAAGAAGCCATGCAAATATTTAAGGATAACAGCCTCTGCCGCATGATCAGCCTCACTGACAGGGGAAGCATCAGGCTTGAAGGTGACAACACAACCGGCGGCATAGAAATGCATAATCTGCCGCCCCGCCTCAAGTGCTGCCTGCTGCATGATTGCCATTAATTCAGCCGTGGCCAAACTATTCTGATTCCCTGCCATGCTGATCCTCATATTTTGCAGGCATATTATATCATCGCCTTATCGGATATCGCAATTAAGATCAGCCCGTCCTCACATCAGATCGACCATCCTTCGCCGGCATAGGTGCGGATTATCCCACGCTGATTGAGATATTTCTCCACCTCATCTGCCAAATCATCCTCAGTGCCAGCCTGCCCCTGCAAATGCAATTCCGGTGTTTCAGGGCGCTCATAAGGAGCATCAAGGCCGGTAAAATCACGAATTTTTCCGGCTCTGGCTTTGGCATAAAGCCCTTTCGCATCTCTGGCCTCGCAAAGCGCAAGCGGCGTATCAACAAATATTTCCGCAAACTCATAATCACCGGCAAGCCTGCGCGCCAGCGCGCGATCCTGCGCCAGAGGCGAGATTGCGCATACCAGCACAATCAGTCCGGCATCCAGCATCAAACGCGCCGTCTCTGCCAAACGGCGGATATTCTCACGGCGATCTTCCTCTGAAAAACCCAGATCACTGTTCAAGCCATGGCGCAAATTATCGCCATCAAGGATGAATGTGTGCTTGCCTGCCACATGCAGGCGCTGCTCCAGAACTGTTGCAATACTTGATTTTCCTGAGCCTGAAAGGCCGGTAAACCATAAAAGTGCCGGTTTCTGATATTTTTGCGCGGCATGGTCTGCAGCGCTGATTTTGGCAGCCTGCAGATGAACATGCGAGGCCTTGCGCAAGGAATGATCAATCAACCCTGCAGCAACGGTTGCATTGGTCAGGCGATCGATCAGAATAAAAGAGCCTGTGGCACGGTTTTCCTCATAAGGATCAAAAGCCAAAGCGGAGGAAAGCTGCAAAGCCACCTGCCCGATCTCATTGAGATGCAATTGTTCTGCGGGCTGGTGTTCAAACTGGCGCTCACTCTCTTCAATATTGATCCGGTAATGCAGATTGGTAACAGTGGCACTGACCTGATCTGTCTGGCTGCGCAGCCAATAGTGCCGCCCCGGCCTGAGCGGTTCCTGCCCGAACCAGACCAGATGTGCTGCCAGCCGGTCACTGATCTGCGGGCGCGCCTGCGGATGAGCCAGCATATCCCCGCGGGAAATATCGCGCTCCTCTTCCAGCACCAATGTAACGGCCTGTCCTGCCTGTGCAGTTTCAAGCTCGCCGTCTGCTGTTACAATATAGCGGATTGTGGCTTGCGTTCCCGAGCGCGCCACCACAATCTTATCCCCAGTACTAACCTTTCCGGAGGCAATTGTACCGGCAAATCCCCGAAAATCCGCATGAGGCCGGCTGACATATTGTACAGGGAAACGAAACCCGGCATCTGCTTCAGCCGCTCTGTCTGCCGCCACATTCTCCAGCCATTCCAGCAAGAGCGGCCCCTGATACCAGCGCATATTTTGTGAGCGCGTGCTGACATTATCGCCAAGACGTGCCGAAAGCGGGATAGCCTGAATGGTCGTGAACCCAAGATCTTTGATAAAATCCTGATAATCCTTAACAATTTTGTTAAAGACCGCCTCATCATAGCCAATCAGGTCAATCTTGTTAACCGCCAGCACAATATGGCGAATGCCTAAAAGTGCTGCAATAAAACTATGGCGCCGCGTCTGTTCAAGCAGGCCTTTACGGGCATCCACCAAAACAATCGCCAAATCAGCATTGGAGGCACCCGTCACCATATTGCGCGTATATTGCAAATGTCCGGGCGTATCTGCCACAATAAAACGGCGTTTTGGCGTTGCAAAAAACCGATAAGCCACATCAATGGTGATCCCTTGCTCACGCTCGGCTTCCAGCCCGTCCACCAGCAATGCATAATCAATATCACCACCTGTGGTGCCATGATTGCGGCTATCTTGCTCCAGCTGCTCAATCTGATCTTCAAAAAGACCCTTGGCCTCATAGAGCAACCGCCCGATCAGCGTGGATTTGCCGTCATCAACAGATCCGCAGGCAAGAAAACGCAAATGCGCCTTATCCTCATGCAGTTGCAGATTGGCGATAACCGCAGGGCTGTCATTTGCATTTTCTGCACCCTCCGGGCGGATAATTTTGCGGGAAATGCTTGCTGTCATTTTAAAAATATCCTTCCCGCTTTTTCTTTTCCATGGAGCCGCTCTCATCGCGGTCGATCAGGCGTCCCTGACGCTCAGAAGTTCGTGTCAGCAACATTTCCTGCAAAATTTGCGGCAAGGTCTGCGCCTGTGATTCAATCGCCGCTGTTAACGGGTAGCAACCCAATGTGCGAAAACGCACCATACGGGTTTCAACAACCTCGCCCGCCCGCAATTGCAGCCTTTCATCATCGGCCAGCATCAGCATATTATCGCGCCTGACCACGGGGCGCGGAGCCGCAAAATAAAGCGGCACAATCGGGATATTTTCCTGATAAATATACTGCCAGATATCAGCCTCAGTCCAATTGGATAACGGAAACACACGGATCGATTCACCAGTTTTGATCCGCGTATTATAGATATTCCACATTTCCGGACGCTGATTTTTCGGATCCCAGCCATGGGATGCATTGCGAAACGAGAATATCCGCTCCTTGGCGCGGGATTTCTCCTCATCCCGCCGCGCACCGCCAAAGGCCGCGTCAAAACCATATTTATCCAGCGCCTGCCTCAGGGCTTGTGTTTTCATCACATCCGTATGCACATTGGAACCATGAACAAAAGGATTAATGCCCGCTTTCACACCTTCAGCATTAATATGCACCAGAAGATCAAGCTTGAAAGCTTTAGCCTGTGCATCACGAAAAGCGATCATCTCCCGGAACTTCCATGTTGTATCCACATGGAGAAACGGAAAAGGCGGCGGCGCAGGATAAAAAGCCTTGCGCGCCAGATGCAACATGACAGAAGAATCCTTGCCTACGGAATAAAGCATGACCGGCTTTGCAAAACTGGCGGCCACCTCACGAAAAATGTGAATTGCTTCCGCCTCCAGCCTTTGCAGATGGGTTAACGGGCTGATTGCCCGATCCCTGACGGTGACCGGTGCATCCTGAGAAAGCGGCACAAGATCCGCATAATGCAGCGCCAGGCTCATAGTGTTTTCCATATATTGCAGCCATGCCATTGGAATAATGGCATAAACCAGAATTGAACTGGCCTTATCCTGCCTAAAACCCACAAAGATGAGAAAGGATGAAATCTTGAAGTTACACGGCTAATGTCATTTTCATTGCGCTATTATTGCAGCTAGTGGAATGCTGTTCTCACATGTGCAAAACCTGCCATAATACAGGACAGTCCTGTTCTTTTTGCTTGGCTTGCGCATTGCCAGCCGTCATAACTGCAACGGTTATTTGATTGCGGGGAGACTGATGGAAAAAATTGCTTGTGTTGTTGCAGGCGCTGGCGTTGTTGGGCTGGCCATCGCGCGTGAAATGGCGCTGCACGGTTTTGAAACACTGGTGCTGGAAGCCGAAAATATGATCGGCACGCAAACATCCTCGCGCAATTCTGAAGTTATTCATGCAGGCATATATTATGAGCCCGGCAGCCTGAAAGCACGGCTTTGTGTTGAGGGCAAGGAGCGGCTTTATGCTTATGCGCAGGCGCAGGGCATTGCGCATAAACGCTGCGGCAAGCTCATTGTTGCCACATCTGATAGCCAATGTGCAGCCCTTGATAACATTGCCGCCCGCGCTGCGGCCTGCGGCGTGCATGATTTGCAAAAAATGGATGCAGATGCAGTGCACGCGCTTGAACCCTCCATCCGCGCAAAAGCGGCTTTATTCTCCCCTTCCACCGGTATTATTGATAGCCACGCACTGATGCTGAGCTTGCAGGGAGATGCAGAAAATAACGGTGCTGCCATTGCCTTCAACACAGAGATTATGCGTATTAAGCATATGTCCGGCGGTTTTTGCATCACCACCCGTGACCGTGAAAGCGGTGAGGAATTCACATTGCTGGCAGAGTGTTTCATTAATGCTGCAGGCCTTGGCGCACAAACTATTGCCTCCAACACAGAAGGCTTATCGGCGAAATTTGTGCCGGAGCTTTACCTTGCAAAAGGCAATTATTTTTCTGCGACCGGTAAGAATCCGTTTTCGCATCTGATTTATCCGGTGCCGGAAGACGGCGGGCTTGGTGTTCATCTGACGCTGGATCTTAACGGACAGATGCGATTTGGCCCTGATGTGGAATGGCTTGAGCAAGGCAGCTCAGCCGTCAATCCTGATTATTCTGTCAACCCGCAACGGGGCGAGCGTTTTTATGCTGCCATCCGCAGCTATTGGCCGGACTTGCCGGACGGTGCCTTGCAGGCAACCTATAGCGGCATCCGCCCCAAACTCAGCGGCAAAGGCGAAGCAGCCGCCGATTTTTATATTTCCGGCCCGCAACAGCATGGAATAGAAGGATTGGTAAATCTGTTTGGCATTGAGAGCCCGGGGCTCACTTCCAGCATGGCCATTGCAAATTATGTCAATGGTCTGATCTAGAGCATTTCAGCTTTTTAATCAGAAAACACCGCTCTACCCGATTAAAAAGGCATAAATATCTTGCGATATTTATGCCTTGCATTCAAAAAAACTACCTTCAACCGGATGGGAAATCCGGCATTCCGGTCTTTTAAAATTATTTTTTAGTCTGTTTGGCTGCTGCCTTTTTTGCCGGCTGCTTGGTCGTTTTATGGAGAGCGGCTTTTTTGCCCTTAACAGTCTTATGGGCAGCGGCCTTTTGTGTCATGGATTTCTGTGCCTTGGCGACAGCAGAGGTTTTCTGTGTCTGAACGGCAACAGGGGTTGAAGCGGAAGATGCAGCCTGTGCGGCGACAGGAGCGATCATACCAAGGGCAGCAATTGCAATAATAAAGCGTTTCATAATGAGTGACCTTATAGCTGCAGACAGCGGCATTCGCTGAAACAGCTCAGCATTTTAAACACCGGTGAATCTGGTGCAATCCATTGATTGCGCAACGGAAATATCACCCAATCAAGCTGAACGACAGATGAACAAAATTTATAAAAAGATGAAATATATCGCGAGGAAAAATATTTTTATTGTAAAAGAAAAACTCCTTACCGGCAGGCGCCGCAGTTTTTTATTCAATCGCTGCGCCTGCCCTGTCATAAATGCCCTATATAATGCACTATTGCTCAGGCATCAGGCATATAATTAAGAATCGGCCCCAACCAGCGTTCCACTTCTTCCACGGGCATATTTTTGCGCGCGGCATAATCCTGCACCTGATCACGCTCAACCTTGGCAACACCAAAATAATAGCTCTCCGGATGGGAAAGATAGAGCCCCGATACGGAAGAGCCGGGCCACATTGCAAAACTTTCTGTCAGCTCCACACCTGTGGTTTTTGTAGCATCCAGCAGGCGGAACAAGGTGGTCTTTTCCGTATGATCCGGTTGTGCGGGATAGCCTGGCGCCGGACGGATACCGGCATAGGGCTCGCCTATCAATTGCTCGGGTGTAAAATTTTCCTCCCCGGCATAGCCCCAGAACTCCTTGCGCACACGCTCATGCATGGCTTCTGCAAATGCTTCTGCAAAACGGTCAGCCAAGGCTTTGACGAGAATAGAGGAATAATCATCATTGGCGCGCTCAAAACGCTCAGCAATTGCCACTTCCTCAATGCCGGCAGTGACCACAAAGCCGCCAATATAATCGGCCTTTCCGCTGTGTTTTGGCGCAACAAAATCTGATAACGCCACATTCGGGCGGCCGTCACGTTTGGATAATTGCTGCCGCAGCGTATAGAATATATCCATAAGTTCCTGACGGCTGTCATCCTTATAAAGATGAATATCATCCCCTTCTGCATTTGCAGGCCAGAAACCTATAACGGCACGGGGGGCAAACCATTTTTCATCAATGATTTTTTTGAGCATGGCCTGCGCATCTTCATAAAGCTGGCGCGCGGCAGCGCCTTGCTTCTCATCCTCTAGAATTGCAGGAAAACGCCCCTTGAGTTCCCAAGTCTGAAAAAACGGCGTCCAGTCAATATAACGTGACAATTCTTCCAGATCATAGGTCTCAAAGACTTTTGTCCCGAGAAAAGCCGGTTTTGGCGGCTGATAGTTTCCCCAGTCCAGCTTCTGTGCATTTTCACGGGCGCGCGCAAGCGGCAAACGCTTCTTCTCTGCCTCACTACGCTCATGAGCAGCCGTTACTTTGGCATATTCCGCGCGAATATCGGCAATATAGCTGTCTTTCTGCTCCGGCGACAAAAGCTGCGACACGACGCCGACCGCCCGGCTGGCATCGAGCACATAAACAGCCTGACCACGCTGATATTTGGGATGGATTTTAACGGCTGTGTGCACACGGCTTGTTGTGGCTCCGCCAATCAGCAAGGGCAGGTCAAAACCCTCACGCTCTATTTCTGATGCCACATGCACCATTTCATCCAGAGATGGTGTGATGAGACCGGATAATCCGATCATATCCACTTTCTCCTCACGGGCGACCTGTAAAATCCTTGCCGCAGGCACCATGACGCCAAGATCAATAATCTCATAATTGTTACAGGCCAGCACAACACCAACAATATTCTTGCCGATATCGTGCACATCGCCCTTAACCGTTGCCATGAGAATTTTACCGGCACTCTGGCTTTCTTCCCCGCCATTCTGTGCTTTTTCCGCCTCCATATAAGGCAGCAGAACCGCCACGGCCTGTTTCATCACACGGGCAGATTTCACCACCTGAGGCAAAAACATCTTACCAGAGCCAAACAGATCCCCCACCACATTCATACCGGCCATTAACGGCCCTTCAATCACATGCAGCGGGCGCTCGGCATTTTGACGCGCCTCTTCCGTATCAACCTCAATATATTCAGTAATACCGTTGACCAGTGCATGTTCAATGCGTTTTTCAACACTCCATTCACGCCAGCTCAGATCTTTTTCCTGTGCGCTCCTGCCTGTTACCCCCCGGAAACGCTCTGCCAACTCCAGCAGGCGCTCAGTTGCATCACTGCGCCGGTTCAGCACCACATCTTCACAGGCCTCACGCAGTTCCGGCTCAATGGTTTCATAAACCGCAAGCTGGCCGGCATTTACAATCCCCATATCCATTCCAGCCTGAATGGCATGATAAAGAAACACCGCATGCATTGCCTCACGCACCGGCTCATTGCCGCGAAACGAGAAAGACAGGTTGGAGACACCACCGGAAATATGCACATGCGGCAGGGTTTTTGTGATTTCTCTGGCTGCATTGATAAAATCATTGCCGTAATTACTATGCTCCTCAATACCGGTAGCCACAGCAAAAACATTAGGATCAAAAATGATATCTTCCGGCGGGAAACCAACCTTTTCGGTGAGAATTTTATAGGCACGGGTGCAGATCTCGACCTTGCGTTGCTGCGTATCTGCCTGTCCGGCCTCATCAAAGGCCATCACCACAACGGCAGCACCATAGGCGCGCACCAGTTTGGCATGATGGATAAAAGCCTCCTCCCCCTCTTTCAGCGAAATAGAATTAACCAGTGATTTGCCCTGCACGCATTTCAGGCCGGCTTCAATAACCTCCCATTTGGATGAGTCGATCATTATCGGCACCCGGGCAATATCCGGCTCTGCAGCCAGAAGGTTGAGAAATTCAACCATCACTTTCTGGCTGTCGATCAGGCCTTCATCCATATTGATATCAATAATCTGCGCCCCGTTATTAACCTGATCACGGGCAACATCGAGCGCCGCGGTGTAATCACCCGCGGTAATCAATTTGCGAAAGCGCGCAGAACCGGTAACATTGGTGCGCTCACCAATATTCACAAACGGAATATCCCTGGTCAGTGTAAAAGGCTCAAGGCCGCTCAAACGCATCAATGGCGCCAGTTTTACAATCTTGCGCGGTTCATATTTGCGCACGGCTTCAGCAATTGCGGTAATATGCTCCGGTGTGGAGCCACAGCAGCCCCCCGTCACATTAACCAGCCCCTCACGGGCAAAATCCTCCATCTGCGCGGCCATAACATCCGGCGTTTCATCATAGCGGCCAAATTCATTTGGCAAGCCGGCATTGGGATAGGCGCACACAAAAGTATCCGCCACATTGCTCAGTTCTGCCAGATGGGCGCGCATGGCATTGGCACCGAGCGCGCAGTTCAGCCCGATGGTAAAAGGGCGGGCATGGCGCAGCGAATACCAGAAAGCCGTCGGCGTCTGACCGGAAAGGGTGCGCCCTGAGAGATCGGTGATTGTGCCGGAGATCATCAAAGGCAGGCGAATGCCTTTTTCTGCAAAAACCTGTTCACAGGCAAAAACGGCTGCCTTGGCATTGAGCGTATCAAAAATGGTCTCAATCAGGATAATATCCGAGCCGCCATCAATCAGACCATTGATCTGCTCGGCATAGGCAATGCGCAAATCATCAAAAGTCACAGCGCGGTAACCCGGATTATTCACATCCGGCGACAAGGATGCCGTGCGGTTTGTGGGCCCGAGGGCACCTGCCACAAAA
Organism: Pseudochrobactrum albidum; assembly: GCF_051851455.1. Taxonomy (NCBI): domain Bacteria; kingdom Pseudomonadati; phylum Pseudomonadota; class Alphaproteobacteria; order Hyphomicrobiales; family Brucellaceae; genus Pseudochrobactrum; species Pseudochrobactrum albidum. Next base: position 411,797 of record NZ_JBPVTR010000023.1, on the reverse strand, counting down.
CGGCGGCGCCCGTCCTGTTGCTGTGCCCGCAAGGCTGCACGACGGGCAAGGCGGGCGCCATCACGGTTCAGCTCATAAACCGCTGCCTCCATGCTGTAATCCGCCTGAGCAATAGAGGTGGAAGAAAATGTATTGGTCTCAAGAATATCAGCGCCGGCCATGGCATAGGCATAATGGATATTTTCAATGGCCTGCGGCTGGGTCAGCGTGAGGAGGTCATTATTGCCCTGCAAATGGCATTCACAGCCGGCAAAACGTGTGCCGCGAAAGTGCTCCTCATGGAAACCAAGCCCCTGAATCTGCGTGCCCATAGCGCCATCGAGAATGAGGATTCGTTCCCGTGCCGCTTTTTGCAAAGCACTGAAAACTTCCGCCCCATCCTGCTTTTCCGCGACCGAGCCAAACAAATTATCCAGTGAAGCGCCCATGATTTATCCTGCCTTTTCTTCCGATAAGTTGACTTGATGACATAAACATATCTTTATGTCAAACATGGGCGCACATAAAATATAGCGCAGAAAATCCTCACCCCAAATGCAGAAATGTTATGATTTGTGAAAGCCGCAACGCCATAAAGGTGCAGACAGCGCATTTCCAAAAAGCACAAGTCATGTTGTGTTCATGTCTTACAGGCTAGGCTGTTCCATTCCTGAACTGTGCCTTTTTCATCAAAGGCGCGAATTCCGGAGCCTTTACGCGCCAAAAACGAGAACAGTTTTGCGCATTTATACTGCGGAAAACTATTCTTGACCTGACCTGAGGAGACAATAAGGATGAGAAAGCTGGTTTCGTATTTCACCACAGCCCTCGCAGCAATAATAATGGGGCTTTTGTCCTTTAGTCCCGCCACACAGGCGCAATCAGCCCCATCGGCTCACATGACAATCTCGCCGGACGACAATGCGCGGCAGGGGATGATCCGTCACACACAATATTATTCCGAACGTCATTCTTCAAAACGCCGGAGCCACCGCCATGGCCACTGGAGACATCACCGCCCCTATTACCGGCCCTATTACCGGCCTTACCACAAGCCTTATTACCGGCCCTATTATCAACCGCACTATCGCTATTACCGCCCGGCACCGCCACGCTATTACCGCGAGCGGGTTATTCGCCCCGGGCGCAATGCCCATATCAACTGGTGCTATAATCGCTACCGCTCCTATCGTGCATCCGACAATACATTCCAGCCCCATTACGGCCCGCGGCGGCAGTGTTATTCGCCCTATATCTAGGCCTTAATTCGCATGGAATGAAAAACGCCGCCCTTTTGAGGCGGCGTTTTATCCAAAGTGACAATGATATAACTATTGCGGCACTTATCGCGGCTTTACTTGACATAAGCCGTAATTGAACCGGCAACCAGAAGAATGGCTGCGGCAATCAGCGCACCATAAACTCGCGGTTTGTCAAGCAAAACGGCAAATGCAGAGAACCAGGCAACAATGGCCGCGCCCAGAGCAAATAAAAAGCCCGGCTTGTTATAAACTACCAGATGCACCGTCATCAGCGCACCAATAATAACTGCGCCGAAGACAATCATCATGCTCATGGCATATTTTTCATAATCGTCCATATGCATTTCCTATATACAAACCGGTTCTGTAAACCGGAAACCGGCTCTCAAACAGCCTGACTGAATTCAATATCCGTCAATGCGCACACTATGCCTGACTGCTTGTCATCGCAATAACAGACAATCATTATTTTCAGAATTCTTCAACCGCTGATCATTGGCCGTGGTATAAAACCCAATATTCTTTTGCAAATTATCTCAGGCGATAGTTGATGTAAAATCCGCAGAAAACCGCAATTCACGCAACGGGCGCACAGCCTGTGTGGTTGCATCATAAATCGGATGCGCCTTGAAAGCCGCCAGCGCCGCCTCATCACGGAATTCACCGTAAACCACCAGATCAATCCTGTCACACATAGGATCAACCTTGCTATTGGCAACCACTTCAAAACATTCTGAATGCGGAATCGTGGCCAGAGCACGCAGGCGGCGACATACATCCTCCACGTCCTGATCTTTCTTGACGCTGAAAAATACAATATGCCGTATCACGAGTCTTTCCTAACCAGTCACTGCAATGAATGTCAGGCTGTCTACCATACAGACACTGGATAAGTCATCTCAATTCAGGGTGAAAATACACTTAAGCCTCAGGCAGCTTCACGATCTGCTTCGGTGCCGGGCGCAAGGCGCACTTCCAGCCCGTTCAGCGCCGGTGTCATAATAATCTGGCACGACAGGCGGGAATTATCCTCAACATGGAATGTCTGATCCAGCTGATCCAGCTCTTCATCCTGCGGGGCATAAAGCTTTTCCGCCCATTCCGGTGTAACATAGACATGGCAAGTGCCGCAGGCACAGGCGCCGCCGCATTCCGCCTTGATATTCAGCCCCCAGTCACGGATAACCTCCATAATGCGAAAGCCCTCAAGAGCCTCCAGCGTATGACGTTCACCTTTTTGATCCGTTACATGAATGAGAAGTGTATCAGAACTCACAACAATGCCTTTTAAACAGCCAAGACGTGGGATGACATAATGCTAGATAATGTTTCTGCCCCATAAAACAAGCATTATTCCTGCCTTACCGCCTATCAGTGATAAAATAACAGGATTTGCGGCGCGGGGCGATGCGAAAACCTGTTCATATCGCCTGCCGCCGCCAGCTATAGCCTGCCAGAGGCTGCTCTGCCCCCAAAACCGCCCCTGCGGCCGGTTGATAATAGCGGCCGCTATCATGCAGCTCTCCGGCAAGAAGACGCTGCAATGTCAATTCATCACCGATCTCCAGCGCATCAAAACCTGCCCGCAGCATGGCACTGACCTGATCAATATGCACAGCGCCCATTGCCCTGATTTCACCGCCAAATCCATAATGAGAGCGCAGACGCACCGCCTTGGAAAATGACCTCCCGTCATTAAAGGCCGGAAAATTCAGCCCGATCATTTCTACAAGCGTCAAATCCGCAAGCAGGCTGTCCAGTACCTCACCGGCTTCCACCCGCACACCAATACGGATATTGCAGCTATGCAGACCGGCAGCACGAATCTGCGGCCAGAGCGTCAATGGCACAATCACCGCATTATGCCCCGCCATATCTTCAACAGCCTCAACAGGGGTAAAAATATCTGTGGTCACACCGGCGCGTGTCCAGAGCACAGGCACATTTGCAGTTCCCGTCATGGTTGTGCCCCCTTGTTATTTTGCGGTGTTAGATAATGCTCAAGCCCGCTTAGATGAATGCCGCACTCCGTTTTGCCTGAGCCTGACCAGCGCCCTGCCCGCTGATCTTCCCCCTCATCAACCGGCCGCGTGCATGGCATACAGCCAATGGAGCGATAGCCCTGCCCTGCCAGAGGATGCGTCGGCAAATGATGCTTTTGGCGATAGGCCTCCAGTTGCTGCGCGCTCCAGCGGCTCAAAGGATTGATGCGCACACGCTGCCCGACCAGTTCAAACACCGGCAGATCGCGCCGTGTTGCCGCCTGAAACTGCTTGCGCCCGGTAAACCATGCCTGAAATGGTGCAATGCCTTGCGCCAGAGGCTGTGTCTTGCGCAGATCGCAGCAGCAATCCTTATCTGTAAGGCACAAAGCGCCCAGCGGATCATGCGCCTTCAATGCCGCACTATCAGGCAGCAGGTCGCGCACATCAGTCAGCCCCAGTTCCTGCACCAGTTGCGCCTGATAGCGCAATGTTGCCGGAAAATGCTTGTTGGTTTGCAGAAACAAAACCGGCAGGGATGGCAATTGCTGTGCAATCATATGCAAAAGCACCGCAGAATCCGCCCCGAAAGAAGAAACTGCCGCCAGTCCTGCGCCAAACTCCTCTATTGCCGCCGCGATAATGGCGGTTGCATCGGCCTCACTATAAAGCTGATTAAGCTTATGCACTCTGGCACAAACCGGCTGTTCAGGCTGCATGGAGTGTCTCCCCGTAAAGTGCTTCTTTGAAAGGTTTGGCTCCAAGGCGGCGATAGGCTTCAATAAAGCTCTCCTGCGGGTTAAGCCGCAAATCAAGATAGGTATTGACCACTGTCTCCACCGCATCCACCACATCGTCAGAAGAAAAACCGCGCCCGGTAATATCGCCAATGGCGGCCTGTTCATCCCCCGAGCCGCCAAGAGTGATCTGATAGAGCTCCTCGCCCTTTTTCTCCACGCCAAGAATGCCGATATGGCCAACATGATGATGGCCGCAGGCATTGATACAGCCGGAAATCTTAATCTTCAGATCGCCGATTTCCTCCTGCCGCGCCTGACTGGAAAAACGCTCGGAAATGCGCTGCGCCACCGGAATAGAACGGGCATTGGCAAGGGCGCAATAATCAAGGCCGGGGCAGGCAATAATATCCGTGATCAGTCCTGCATTGGCTGCGGCAAGCCCTGCCTGCCGCAATTGCCCGAAAAGTGCGGGAAGATCAGCCATTGCCACATGGGGCAGCACCAGATTTTGCTCATGACTGACGCGGATTTCGCTTTGTGAAAAACGCTCGGCAAGATCAGCCACAATATCCATCTGATCAGCGGATGCATCGCCCGGAATTTCACCAACCGCCTTGAGCGAGATTGTCACCACACCATAATCAGGATGTTTATGCGCCGTTACATTGCGCGTGACCCATGAGGCAAAGGCCGCATCATTTTTGCCTGCAGCAGCAACCAGCCCGTGTCCCTCTGCCCGTTCCGGCAAACGGGGGGCGGCAAAATAGGCATTAATAGCTGCAATATCTGCTTCCGGCAGCTTCAGATCACTGTTCCTGATAACCTGCCACTCGGCTTCAATCTGGTTTTTAAGATCTTCAATTCCGGTTTCATGCACCAGAATTTTAATGCGTGCTTTATATTTATTATCACGACGCCCATGGAGATTATATACCCGCACAATAGCTGTAATATAGGATAGCAAATCTGCTTCAGGCAGAAAATCACGCACTTTTTTGGCAATCATCGGTGTGCGCCCCTGCCCGCCGCCAATATAGACTGCAAAGCCACGTTGCCCCTGACCATCCTCTTTTAAATGCAGGCCAATATCGTGCACCTGAATGGCCGCACGATCCCGCACAGAACCGGTTACCGCAATTTTGAACTTGCGGGGCAGATAAGAAAATTCCGGATGCAGGGATGACCATTGCCGCAAAATCTCCGCATAGGGGCGCGGATCAGCCACCTCATCGCGTGCAGCGCCGGCAAAATGATCCGCCGTTACATTGCGGATGCAATTGCCTGATGTTTGAATGGCATGCATCTCCACGGTTGCCAATTCTTCCAAGATGGTTGGAATATCAATGAGCCTTGGCCAGTTGAACTGCAAATTCTGCCGCGTGGTGAAATGCCCATAGCCGCGATCATAGATACGGGCAATATGCGCCAATTTGCGCATCTGCCTGGAAGACAGGGTGCCATAAGGAATGGCAATGCGCAGCATATAGGCATGGAGTTGCAGATAGACGCCATTCATCAGGCGCAATGGCTTGAAATGCTCCTCACTTAACGCGCCGTTCAGGCGGCGCGCCACCTGATCACGAAATTGCGCAACACGGGCAAATACAAACTCCCGGTCAAACTCATCATAACGATACATGCAATCCGCCTCCGCCCTGTGCAATCAGCCTTGTGCAATCCATGCCTTTTATCCGGCCGCGGGATGCAGCCGCACCAGCGGCGTGATCGTGGGGCCGGACAAGCGGATACGCTCGCGCAGACGCAGCGGCACAAGCTGATCGCCACGTTCCTCCACATCAACCAGATTAATATCCACCACCTCATCAAGAAGGCTGGCCTGCCTGCCTGCCGCCTCCAGCGCCGCAACCGCTTCAGGATGGCGTGCAAGCAATGCACCCCGGATAGAACTTGCCCAATGACCATCTGCAGCCAGCCAGACCGAAACACCGTCTGCCAGACGGTTGGCACTGAGAACCTTGCCTGTCATGATGCTTTCTCCTTTTTACCAGTCTGCAAAATATGTTGCGCCGCTTTCATAAACCTGCACATCAGGCAGGAACCTTCGCCTGTGCTGCAAGCGGGCGCGCGCCATCAAGCGAGGCACCGGCAACCGCATCCCCGATAATCACCATCACAGGGCCGGTCATTGCGCCTTGCAGTGCTTTATGATGTTCCAGATGTGCCAGATCCTTTAATAATCCGTGCAGCATAACGCGTTCTGCCCGCCCGGCATTTTCCACCACAGCCACGGCAGTATCTTCATGCAAGCCCGCACCGATCAGCCGTTTTGCCACAGAGGCGGCAACACTTGCCCCCATATAAACAGCAATTGTTGCACCGCTTAAGCTCAGCCGCGCCCAGTCTGGCAGCACATCTCCGGCCATATCATGGCCGGTTGTAAAAATCAGGGATGAGGCAACACCGCGCAATGTCAGCGGCAAATGCATATCTGCCGCTGCCGCCAGTGCCGAGGTAATGCCCGGCACCACGGAAAAAGCAACATTAGCAGCGCGCAAAGCAGCCATTTCCTCCCCCGCACGGCCAAAAATCAGCGGATCACCGGATTTAAGCCGCACAACACGCCTGCCCTGAAGTGCCAAATCAATCAGCAATGCATTGATTTCGCTTTGTGTTTTGGAATGGCAGCCTTTGCGTTTACCAACCGCAATGCGTTCAGCATCGCGCCTGCCCATGGCAACGATTTGTTCCGGCACCAGCGCATCATAGAGAATAATATCGGCCTGCATCAAAAGGCGCTGCGCACGCAAGGTCAGCAAATCTTCTGCGCCGGGGCCTGCGCCAATCAGCCAGACATATCCGGCGGATATGTCTGGTTCTTCCAGTGCATGATCAGCCAGTTGCCGCGCTGCTTCAAGGTCGCCGCGCTCAACGGCCTGCGCCACAGCGCCATTGAAAAAACGGTTCCAGAACTGCCGCCGCACACGCCCCTGCGCCAATATATGTCCGGCCTTTTCACGGTAATCCGCCGCCAGTTGCGCCAGAGCGCCAAGACGGGGCGAAAGTGCGGCACTGATTTCACGGCGCAATTTTTGCGCCAATACCGGCCCTGCCCCTTCTGTACCGATTGCAATAGCCACCGGCGCGCTGGCAACCAGAGCCGGCGTGAAAAAATCGCACAGATGCGGCCTGTCAACCACATTGACCGGAATATGCCGCGCCCTGATTTGTGCAACAAGGGCTGCATCACGCGCTGCATCCCCGCTTGCAACAAAGGCAAGCCTGACACCGGTAAAATCATTATGCTGCAAAGTGCCTGTGCGCAGGGAATAGCCGCCATCCAGCACAAACTGAATGAGATCGGGCTGCGGCCTGTCTCCCTCCGGCACAATAATGCGGATCTGTGCCGTGGTTTCAGCAACAAGCCGCGCTTTATTCAATGCTTCCAAGCCACCGCCAACAATCAGTATGACGGCATTTTCCACTCGGAAAAAGGCCGGAAAAGCCGTTAATCTGGTTTGCTTGGCGGGCATCATCGGTAACTTTCAAGACTATTAAAAGATAATGCCGAGTATCTCCCATTGTATAAAAACAGATAAGAAACAGGCTTGTCTGCGGATGACAGACATCCGCATCACTTTTCCGTATTTCTCAAATTTCGTGAAATTTAGTTCCGGAAGCTCACTGCCGCCGGTATATGCACCGGAAAGCGGCGCGGCAAAACCGCGACGAGATCAAACCGCAAAAACAATTTATCATAATCCGGCTGGCGTGTCAGCCAATGATCGGCAGCCGCCTCAATGCGCTGCAAATTTGTACGGCTCACAGCCTCCATTGCCGCCTCAACAGAATGCCGCGCCTTCACCTCGACAATCAGCACCAGCCGGCCGCGTCTGGCAATCAGATCAATCTCGCCAAAACGGGTTTTGTAACGCCGCTCAACAATGCGAAACCCCTTCAGCATCAAAACCAGCGCAGCCAGACGTTCCGCCCTTATTCCGCGAGAAAATGCCCGTTGTTTTTTCTCGCGCGCTGTCTTCATCTGTTCTGCGCTTTCAGGCTCATAAGGCGCTGATAAAGCTCACCTTTCGCCTTGCCGGTCATGCGCGCCGCCTCACCGGCAGCTCTGGACGGGGAAAGCTCCTGTGCAAGAGATACCAGCAATGCATCAAGCTCCTGCCCGCTCACCGCTACGCTTTTTTGCAGCGGCGCACCAACAAGCAACACCACCTCACCGCGGATGCGATCCTCACCATCATATTGTGCGCATAATTCGCCCAAAGTTGATGTTGAAAAGGTTTCATAGGCTTTGGTCAGTTCCCGGCACAGGGCTGCAGGGCGATCAGCGCCAAAAACGGCAGCCATATCCTGCAATGTACCAGCCGCACGATTAGGGGATTCAAAAAAGATCAGCGTTGTATCAATAGCCTTATAGGTTTCCAGCCTGTTGCGGCGCTGCCCTTGTTTTGGCGGTAAAAACCCGCAAAACATAAAACTGTCTGTGGGCAGGCCGCTGGCCATCAAGGCCGCCATAACCGCAGAGGCACCGGGCACCGGCACAATCTTATAACCGGCATTGCGTGCCTCCTCCACCAGACGATAGCCCGGATCGGAAACCAGCGGCGTTCCCGCATCAGAAACAAGCGCCACGCTCTTGCCCTCTGCCAGCGCCTCCAGAATTTTTGCTCCTGCCTCAGCGGCATTGTGCTCATGATAGGCAAATGGGCGTCGGGAAATAGCATAATGATTGAGCAATATACGGGTAACACGCGTATCCTCACAGGCCAGCATATCGCATGATGCCAGCACTTCCAGCGCGCGCAGGCTTATATCACCAAGATTGCCTATTGGCGTGGCGACAATATAGAGTGCAGGCTCTGCCGGACGGGCGCGAAATGTTTTTCCGCCCACTACAAATTCACGCATTTCCTGCCAATTGTCTTCCACAACAAATCCCTGTTCCAAATGCTTCCGTTTTTCACAAGTGCCAAGGCTTCAGGCTGTCAATTCGGCAACCAGCCTGTTGAGCAACAAAGCGCCATCCGGCGTTGCGCGCAAAAACCGTTGATCACGCAATTCCAGCAGATTTTGCTCTTTAAGCTGTTCCAGACGCGGCAAATTCAGGCCGTGACCGGTCAGTCTCTGATAGCGGTTGAGATCAACCCCCTCTCTCAGCCGCAAGCCCATCATCAGAAATTCATCCCCCTCCTGCTCTGCGGTCAGATATTCTTCCTCTGTAATACCGTGTCCGCATCCTTCCACCTTTTCAAGCCAGGTTTCAGGATGTTTTTCTGTAATGGTGACGGTGCGAACACCATTTTCACGAAAACGGCCATGAGCGCCGGGGCCAATACCCGCATATTCACCATAGCGCCAATAGACCAGATTATGCTGCGACTCACGCCCTTTTACCGCATGGTTGGAAATTTCATAGGCAGGCAGGCCCAGCGCCTCGGTCACAGCCTGAGTTTCTTCATAAAGGGCTGCAGCATGATCAGGCTCCGGAGTGGTCAGTTTTCCTGCCTTCCAGAGATTATAAAATTGTGTTCCCTCCTCAATTGTCAGCTGATAGAGTGACAAATGATCAGCGGCGAGCGCCACCGCCTCACGCAATTCCGCATTCCAGTCAGCAATGTCCTGATCAGGGCGGGCATAGATAAGATCAAACGACAGACGCGGAAAAATCTCCCGCGCCAGATGAATTGCCGCCTTGGCCTCATCCACAGAATGCAGCCGGCCAAGCCGTTTCAAATCACGGTCATTCAGTGCCTGCACACCAAGCGACACACGATTGACACCAGCCGCCCGATATCCGCGAAAACGATCTGCCTCCACACTGGTCGGATTGGCCTCCAGCGTTACTTCAATATTCTCGGCCACAGACCAGTATCCCGCAATACCATCCAGCAATGCCCCCACTGTCTGCGGCTGCATTAATGAGGGCGTGCCACCGCCAAGGAAAATGCTGGTCACAATGCGCGGGCCGGTACGTGCACGCAAATTTGCCATCTCCGCCAGAAAACCGCGTGCAAAGCGCGGCTGATCCACCGGCTGATGCCGCACATGCGAATTAAAATCGCAATATGGGCATTTGGCCATGCAAAACGGCCAATGCAGATAAATACCGAAAGCATGATCGCCATCTGCCTGAAAAATTGGCAGCGGATCCATTGCAGCCGGGCCGCCAAGGGGCTGATGACCGGCTAATCCGGTCGCAAAAGGCGCCTGCATCAGCTTGCATCCATTGTGACGCTACCAAGTTTTGCACCGGCAAAAAGCTGAAAGGCACGGGCGCGATGGGACAATGCTTCCCGATCACCTGGTTTCCAGCCGTGTTTTTCCTGTGCTGTCATCTCACCAAAAGTCTTGTCATAGCCATCCGGCAGAAACAGAGGATCAAAACCAAAGCCATCTGACCCGCGCGGGCTGACCACCTGCCCCTGCACCTCGCCACGGAAATATTCCGCATGGCCATCAGGCCAGCACAGGCAGATAACAGAAACAAACCGCGCCTTACGCTGTTGCGGCTGCAATGCGCCTTTTGCTGCCAGCCTGTCCAGAACCTTGCCCATTGCCATATCAAAATCACGGCGGCCATCAGGCAATTCCGCCCAATTAGCTGTATAAACACCCGGTTCACCGCCAAGCGCATCCACCATCATGCCGGAATCATCCGAAAGTGCAGGAAGGCCGGTGGCTTTTGCCGCGGCATAGGCTTTGATATAGGCATTTTCCTCAAAAGTTGTGCCTGTTTCATCCGGCTCCGGCAAACCAAGCTCTCCGGCGGACTGGGTTTCAAAGCCAAACGGCCCGATCAGATCGGCAATTTCCCGTAATTTGCCGGCATTGTGGCTTGCAACAACCAGTTTACCTTTTTCAAGCTCTCTCATATTATTTTCCATTATCCGGCTTTCGTCCATAATTTCGGTTCAGCAAATTCCAGTGAATTACCGGAAGGGTCGCGGATGTAAAGCGAATGTGCGCCATTGGGCCAATCAAATTCCTGCTCAATGGCAATGCCATGTTGCAAAAAATGCCGGCGCCAGGCGGCAATTTCCGCGCGGGTTGCGGCAAAACACATATGGCCAGCACCGGTTGCCCCATGCGGCGGTACCGGCAGAGCACCTTCAGGCACCGGTTTTACGGTTTCCCGCGCATTAAAAAGCAGCAAAACACCTGCACCACAGCGGAAGAATGCATTGCGCTGATTATAGGGCAAGGCCAGTTCCAGCCCGAGAATATCCCGGTAAAACAACACAGCCTCTTCTATATCGCGCACATAAAGAGCTGTTTCCAATATGGAGCGAGGCTGCAATTGCTGCATAGTGGCTACCCTCCCGTTGATCTTGATCAGGGAATAAAGTCCGCCTTCTGCGACAAGAAGGCGGACTATATAATCCGCTTACAGTAAAAACCCTGCCGCTATAGGCAGAAGAAGCGGGAAAACGGCCTGATCAATCAGGCTACCGCCATTTTCTGCAGATCTACCAGGCGTTTGATACCATTGCGCGCCAATTGCATCAAAGCGGCAAATTCCTCGTCTGAAAACGGCTCGCCTTCCGCAGTGCCCTGCACTTCCACAATACCGCCGCGGCCGGTGATCACAAAATTGGCATCGGTCTGGGCGCCCGAATCTTCCGGATAATCCAGATCAAGCACCGGCACACCTTCATAAATACCGCAGGAAATAGCCGCCACATGGTCTTTGAGCACCTTATCCGCCCTGATCATCTGGCGGGCTTCCATCCAGCGCAGGCAATCATAAAGCGCAACCCAGCCGCCGGTAATTGCCGCCGTGCGGGTGCCGCCATCAGCCTGAATAACATCGCAATCCACGGTAATCTGATATTCGCCCAAAGCCTGCATATCAACAACAGCACGAAGAGACCGGCCAATAAGGCGCTGAATTTCCTGAGTGCGCCCGCCCTGCTTGCCGCTTGCAGCCTCACGGCGCATACGATCACCGGTCGAACGCGGCAGCATGCCATATTCCGCAGTTACCCAGCCTTTACCGCTATTGCGCATCCAGGCCGGCACTTTTTCTTCCAGGCTTGCAGTGCAAAGCACATGCGTATCGCCAAATTTAACAAGGCAGGAGCCTTCAGCATGTTTGGAAATACCGCGTTCAAAAGAGACAGCACGCATTTCGTCCGGAGCGCGTTTGGATGGACGCATGGATTTTCCTTTTAAAAACAAAGCTGCCGGCAATCATAGCCACAGCCAAATAATGATAAGATCATGCCTTATGCAAGATATATGCCCTGCTTCTAAGCCTGAACAGGCCAAATTTAAAGGGAAAACATATTATTGTCTGACAAACAATGGCATTCCCCTGTGCCATCCCCCTTTGCCTGCACAGCACAATATCCTATATATTGCCTGTGAACGGAGCAAATGAACGAATGAAGAGATCAGAGCGCGCTGAGAATATGCATGCCCCTTTACAGGTGCTGGATCAGCGGTCGCGCGATATTTTCCAGCGTATTGTTGAGAGCTATCTTAATGATGGTGAGCCTGTCGGCTCGCGCAATTTGTCGCGTTTGCTGCCACTCTCCCTGTCGCCGGCCACAATCCGCAATGTTATGAGCGATCTGGAGCATCTGGGGCTGGTTTATGCCCCGCATGTTTCTGCCGGACGTATGCCCACCCAATTGGGCTTGCGCTTTTTTGTTGATGCATTTATGGAAGTCAGTGATCTGCCTGCGGCCGAGCGCAACAGTATTGAACATCAGGTTCGCGCCGCGGGGCATCATAATTCCGTTGAACATGTATTGACAGAGGCAAGCCAGATCCTCTCCGGCCTGTCACGCGGTGCGGGGCTGGTGCTGGCCACCAAAGCGGAAGGCGCTCTGAAACATATTGAATTTGTACGCCTTGACCAGACGCGCGCGCTGGCGGTGCTGGTAACCCAAAACGGTGATGTGGAAAACCGTATCATCGATCTGCCTGCCGGTGTCACCGCATCACAGCTGATTGAGGCCAGTAATTTCCTCAACACCCATATTCACGGGAAAACACTGGCGGAAGCCCGCAGCCAGATTGAAAATTCAAGAGAAGAAATACAACAGGCGCTGGATACCCTGTCCCGACATCTTGTGGAACAGGGGCTGGCGGTATGGAGCGGCGTTGCCGGCGATCAGCAAACGAGGCTGATTGTGCGCGGGCGTTCCAATCTGCTGGAAAATATTTCCGCACAGGATGATCTGGAGCGGTTGCGGCTGCTTTTTGATGACCTTGAGACCACGGAAGGTATGCTGCAATTGCTTGATCTGGCAGAGGCAGGCTCTGGCGTGCGCATTTTTATCGGCTCGGAAAACAAGCTCTTTTCCCTGTCAGGCTCATCGCTGGTGGTGGCTCCCTATCGCGATTCAGAACAAAGGGTGGTTGGCGCATTGGGCGTTATAGGCCCCACAAGGCTCAATTATGCCCGCATTGTGCCGATGGTTGATTATACCGCTTCTCTGGTCTCGCGCCTGCTGGGGCGGTGAGAATATTATACCGCTATTTTGCCGGGAGGTGAGATGTGGTCTTGATTTTCAGCACACAAACATCGATATCCCAGACAATATGATTCAACACGGAAGAGAAGAATGGCTGACGAAAAGAAAAACGGCGAAACACCAGATCTGGAACAGCGCGACATCAACAATCCGCGCGACCGGGAAGCTCTGAAACGTGCCGCTGATGATTTTCTGAAAGCGCGCAAGGACGAGGCTGTTGCCGAGGCTGCGGAAGATGATAAAAACGCAGAAGATGCTGCCAATCCGCTGGCTGAATTGCAGGTGGAAAACAATGCCCTGAAAGACCAGATCCTGCGTCTGGCTGCCGATATGGAAAATCTGCGCAAGCGCACCGCCCGTGAAATTCAGGATGCACGCACCTATGCAACCACCAATTTTGCACGCGATATGCTCTCGGTTTCGGATAATCTGCGCCGCGCGCTCGATGCCATCCCTGCCGATGCGCTGGCTGATGATACGGGGCTGAAAGCACTGGCCGAAGGTGTGGAAATGACCGAACGCGCCATGCTTAATGCATTGGAGCGCCATGGCGTTACCAAACTCTCGCCGGAAGGGCAGAAATTCGACCCGAATTTCCATCAGGCCATGTTTGAAGTACCAAATACCGAGGTACCGAATAATACCGTGGTTGAGGTTGTGCAAACCGGTTATGCGATCGGCGACCGTGTTCTGCGCCCTGCTATGGTCGGCGTTTCCCGCGGCGGGCCAAAAGCCGAATAAACAAACCTTCCCTGCACTGCAGGGTAATACACTATGAAAACGGATGCAGATTTATCCTGCATCCGTTTTTTTAATCAAAATCCGGCCAATATGCATCAAAACAGGTTACACTTCCGCAACGGAGAAAATTATGACGCTCATTGATGTGCTCGATTACGGGGGCGTCTTTGTTTTTGCCGCAACCGGTGCGCTGGCCGCATCGCGTTGCCGTCTGGATATTATCGGCTTTATCTTTCTAGCCAATATGACTGCTGTTGGCGGCGGCACAGTGCGCGATCTGGTTTTGGGTAACACGCCGGTTAACTGGGTGCGCGAACCGTTCTATCTTCTGGTTGGCACCAGTGCTGCCGCTTTGGTCTATTTTACCGCACACCGCTTTGAATCCCGCTACCGGCTTTTATTATGGCTTGATGCTGTAGGCATGGCGATGTTCAGCGTGATGGGGGCTGAAAAAGCCCTGCAACTTGGCTTTAATGCCTGGGTTGCAATTGTTGCCGGTGTTTTTACCGCAACTCTTGGCGGTGTCATGCGCGATATTATGGCAGGGCAACCATCGGTGCTGATGCGCCGTGAAATTTATATATCGGCGGCTTTGGCCGGCGCCTGCTGCTTTGTAGGGCTTGAGGCAACCGGCGCACCGGCGCTTGTTTCGGTTCTCAGCGGCGCAGGTCTTGCCTTTCTTATCCGCGGCGGGGCGCTGCAATATGGCTGGATGCTGCCCGCCCATAAAGCACGACGCGGGCGCACGGAAGAAGAGCTGAAACGCGACGGCATTATGCGCGACGAATAGACAGGGAGCACAGGCTCCCTGCAATACTTTATGAAAACGGCAAAATATTAGCGGCAGGCGGGAGGCCGGCCATAATTATGTTTTCAGCAGGCCAGCCTGCGCGGCAATATCTTTAAGATTATTTTGCGGGCGCGGACCGATCTGCTGAATGACAATACCGGCTGCAAGCGAGCCGAATCTGCCGCAATCTTCCAGATTATAGCCATTGGTATAGCCATAGAGAAAACCGGCGGCATAAAGATCGCCGGCACCGGTTGTATCAACCAGCGCATCAATCTCGATAGCCTCAACCCGAACAGTCTCATTGCCGCGCATGATGACCGAGCCCTGCTCCGAGCGGGTTACCGCTGCCAGCTTGCAATCAGCACGCAAAGCCTCAAGCGCGGTTTCAAAAGATGCGGTCTGATAAAGTGACTTCACCTCCGCCTCATTGGCAAACACGATATCAACAGTTCCCGAACGCATCAGATCCAGAAACTCATCGCGATAACGATCCACACAAAAAGGATCAGACAGGGTCATTGCCACTTCACGCCCATGTTCATGGGCAATTTTGGCCGCCAGCAAAATCGCCTCCTTGGCACGTGGCGGATCCCACAAATAACCTTCAAAATAAGTCACTTGTGCTGCACTTACCTTGGAGCTTTCAATATCCTCAATGCTCAGCTCCACACAGGCGCCAAGATAGGTATTCATCGAACGCTCACCATCCGGTGTTACAAAAATCATGGAGCGGGCGGTCGGCGCACCATCCTGCAGCGGCGGCGTATCAAAAGCCACGCCCTGCCCGCGAATATCATGTGCATAGACCTTGCCAAGATGATCCAGCGCAACCTTGCCAAAATAGGCAGAACGCCCGCCAAGACTGGCAATGCCTGCCGCCGTATTGCCGGCACTGCCTCCGGATGTCTCAATGGCCGGCCCCATGCGCGCATAGAGCAGCTCCGCCCGCTCACCGTCAATCAGGTTCATGGCACCTTTGATAATGCCATTTTCGACCAGAAAATCATCTTCCGTACGGGAAATAATATCGACAATCGCATTACCGATACACAATACGTCATATTTGGCGACAGAAATGGTCTTTACTCCCATATAGATCTCGCAAAGACGGCAGCATCATGCTGCCGCACATCATTGCCCCTCATCAGCTTTAATCGCTGAAACACTTTTTTTCCAGAGTCCGGCGCAGATTTGATCCCTGTAAATTTTGCACCTTGCCATATATAACAGGGCTACCTATCTGAAATCATAACGCTCAAACCGGCCGGATTTACAATAACGGAGCCTGAATGATCCTTTCTGCCGCCCTTGCAGCATTATACCGCCTGCCCACTGCGGAATTTCGCTCTGTCTTATGGAAGTCACTCGGGCTGACATTTCTGGCACTGATCGCGTTATGGGCTTTGCTGCGGCAGCTTTTTTTCTGGCTGGCCTGGCCGTGGTTTGAAACCATATTGCCCACAATGCCGGACTGGACAAGCTGGCTTGGCCTGTTTGCCGCTATTGCGGCAGGGCTCCTTCTTGCGCTTTTACTGGCTTTTCTGATTGCGCCGGTAACAGCCCTTGTTGCAGGCTTGTTTCTTGATGATGTGGCAGAGATTATCGAGCGTGAGGATTACAGCAATGACCCCGCGGGCACGCCGATGCCCGTCATTCATTCTGTCATTTATTCTCTCAAATTTTTGCTGATTGTGCTTCTTGGCAATTTTTTGGCACTCTTAATGCTGCTGATACCGGGCGTGAATCTGATCGCTTTTTTCATCGTCAACGGCTATCTTCTTGGGCGGGAGTTTTTTGAATTTGCCGCTATGCGTTATCGCGGTGAATCCGGCGCCAAAGCTTTTCGCGCACAGCACCGCATCACCATATTTATGGCCGGTCTGGTGATTGCCGCTTTTATGGCTGTGCCATTGTTAAATTTGCTGACACCGCTTTTTGCTGCTGCCATGATGGTGCATCTGCATAAAGCTTTGAGCGGCAAAAAACCGTCTCATGCGCTCCCCTCCCCCTTATAGAACAGGCCGCCATCTGCACGATATATCAAACGGTAGCGGCCATCATAATCTTTTTACAAAGCACTATTCCTCAAGGCGCACCAACGGCGCGGGGATCGCATTGCTCTTCTGCGCGGATTTGCAGATATCCGCGATCACGCAATTTTTGCAATCCGGTGTGCGGGCTTTACAGACATAGCGGCCATGCAGGATCAGCCAATGATGGGCATGCATCATAAATTCAGCCGGAATAATTTTCATGAGCTTCGCCTCAACCTCATCCGGTGTTTTGTATGGTGCCAGACCAATGCGATTGCCGATACGTAAAATATGCGTGTCCACCGCCATTGTCGGCTGGCCAAATGCCATATTCAGCACCACATTGGCGGTTTTGCGCCCGACACCGGGCAGCGTCATCAGCGCATCGCGATTATCGGGCACTTCACCATTATAATGATCAATCAAGGCTCTGGAGAGCAAAATAACATTTTTGGCCTTGTTGCGCCACAAACCGATTGTGCGGATATATTCCCCAACCGTCTCTTCACCCAGATCCAGCATTTTTTGCGGTGTATCGGCAAGGGCAAACAGGGCGCGTGTTGCTTTGTTGACACCTGCATCTGTCGCCTGTGCCGAGAGCACCACCGCCACCAGCAATGTAAAAACATTCACATGTTCCAGCTCGCCCTTCGGCTCTGGCCGCTGCACGGAAAAACGCCGGAAAATCTCATGAATTTCCGCCGGTGTATAAAGTGTGCCGCTTACACGGCGCTGAGGTTTTGCGGTTGAATTGATCTGGTTGTTCTGCATAGCCTTTATATAGTAAGGTAAAGCCTATAAGCCTATCTGCAAGCTTGCCGCAGCCGGTATATTAAAGCCGTCTCAGATATATATCACAGGCCAAAACCATGCGGATAACAGAAGATATTGCCATGAACGCATCCTATCATCCGGATGGTGCTGATCCGGACGCTTTCGGCGCACAGTTTTTCAGTGCAACATTATTACCCCACCGCTCCTTAAGTGCGCGCGGCTTTCAGATTCTGATTTTGAGCCTGCTGCTGCTCTGGGCCTGTATCGGCATGGTGTTTATGCAAATCAGCACATGGCCGGTTATTGTGCCGGTTGTCGGGCTGTTTGGTCTGGATATTGCCCTCATCTATCTTGCCTTTCGCGTTAATTATTATGCAGCGCGGCAAAGGGAGGAAATTTCTGTATCCCGCGAGCGTGTACAGATAAGAAAAATCTCCGCTTCGGGACGTATTCGCGCCTATCAGTTCAACCCTTTCCGGACACGGTTTCACATTACCCGCAAAGATGATATCGGCATTACCCAGATGCAGTTGAGCAGCGAGGGCAAAATACTGGAGATCGGCAGTTTTTTACCACCCGATGACCGTGAAAATTTTGCAACGGCTTTTACCAATGCCCTGAGCCGCAGCCGCCGCTGATCAGTGTGACTATATCCTTCCTCTAACACCGGATTTTTTATGATTACGATTATCGGTTCGATTAATTTTGACCTCATCGCCCGCAGCCCCAAACTGCCTGAACCCGGCGAAACCCTGACCGGACGGGAATTCAGCACCGCAGCAGGCGGCAAGGGTGCCAATCAGGCACTGGCCGCAGCACGCGCTGGTGTGCCAGTGCGCATGGTCGGAGCGGTCGGCAATGATGCGTTTTCCGCGCAGGCTGTGGCACTTCTGCGTGCAGATGGTGTTGATCTGTCGCGCGTTGCCACACGCGGACCGGCAACCGGCATTGCCCTGATTACCGTGGAAGACAGCGGTGAAAATACAATTATCGTTATTCCTGGTGCCAATGGCCTGATCACAGAAGATGATGTGAATGCGGCTGACCTGGATGGCGGCTATCTTCTGCTGCAAATGGAGATTCCATTACCCGCGCTGGAAAAAGCCATTGCTGTGTCCGAAGCCAGCGAGACCACCTGTATTCTCAATATTGCACCATGGCGGGATGATGCGGCAAACCTGCTACCCCGTGCCGATATTATCATCGCCAATGAAACGGAATTTGACCTTGCCAGTATCCAGCTTGAGCTTTCCGGCGCAGACCGCCAGGAAAAAATGATCGACTTTGCCGAACATTACGGCCGCACGCTTATTGTTACCCTTGGTGCACAGGGTGTGATGGTGGCAACACCTGAAGAGCATTACAGGCTGCCTGCCCTGCCAATCACGCCGGTGGATACCGTGGGTGCGGGCGATACATTTTGCGGCTATCTGGCCGCCGGACTTGACAGCGGCTTATCTCTGCGTGAAGCCTGTGAACGTGCCGCCAAGGCTGCCTCGCTTGCCTGCCTCAAAACCGGCGCACAGCCCTCTATTCCTTACGCGGCAGAAATCGCCTGATAAAAAGCCGGAATATCAACAAGATATTCCGGCTTTTTTATACAAGTCTGCAGATTAAAGCCTTGCAATGCGCTCTGTCAGCAAGGTGAAAAAACCATCGTGATCGACATCACGCATGACAAGTGCATTTTTAGGCCGTTTGGTAACACCCCACCAGTCAATCACCGACATGCCAAGGCACAGGGACGATGCGGTTTCAATCTCCACATTGCAATAACGGCCGCTATAAAGCTCAGGCTTCAGGAGATAGGCGATCACATTCGGATCATGCAGCGGGCCGCCGTCAGTGCCGTATTTTTCTTCGTCAAAACGCTCAAAAAATTCCAGCATCGCTGCACAGGCATCACCCGCTTTTGTGCCGATAGCACGCAATGCCTCAATGCGTCTTGCCGTTGTCAGCGCCTTATGGGTCACATCCAGCGGCATCATCACAATAGGCACACCGGATTCATAAACCACTTTAGCGGCTTCCGGATCAACATAGAAATTAAATTCCGCAGTTGGTGTAATATTGCCGCCCTCAAAAAACCCGCCGCCCATCAGCACAATTTCCTGAATGCGTGATGCAATCTCCGGTGCCTTGTTAAGAGCCAGTGCAATATTGGTAAGAGGACCAAGCGCACAAAGCGTTACTGTGTCTTTTTCTTCACGCAGTAATGTTTCAATAATAAAATCCACACCATGCTGCGGCTGCAATTGCATAACCGGTTCCGGCAGATCGGGGCCATCCAGCCCGGTGCGTCCATGCACTTCCTCGGCTGTTACCAACGGGCGCATCAGCGGCTTGCAGGCGCCGGAATAGATTTTTGTTTGCGGCTTTGCTGCCAGTTCGGCAATTTTCAATGCATTTTTGCAGGTAAGCGGCAACGGTACATTGCCGGCAACAGCCACAATACCCAGCACTTCCAGTTCAGGACTTGCCAGCGCCAGCAAAATTGCCAGAGCATCATCCTGCCCCGGATCCGTATCAATAATTATTTTGCGGGCCATGCCTGCCTGTCCTTTCTTTTAGAATATGCTGTTTTATGCAAATTTGCCACAATGACTGGCCGGCACTATAAATAATATGAAAATATTTTCAGCCCCTGACTGCAATAAATGCGAAATTTTAAAAAACCGGCGCAGCCTCTCTTATAAGGGCACTTGAAGTGCCGCTTTTGCCAAGCCATATAAAGTACAGGGAAAATGCCTTTACGGGTTTTCTCTTAAATAACCGGTCGCTTTACAAGGACTGAACAATGACCAGAATTACACCTTTTTCAAGCCCGCTGCTGCTGGGTTTCGATACAATGGAAAAGACGCTGGAGCGCATCGCCAAATCCGGCGATGGTTATCCGCCCTATAATATTGAAAGATTGCGCAGCCCGTCTTCTGATTCTGAACAGCCACTTCCGGAAAAACTGCGCATCACATTGGCTGTTGCCGGTTTTTCAGATGAGGATCTGGAAGTAACAACTGAAGATAATCAACTGGTTATCCGTGGACGCCAGACAGATGAAACCGAGCGGCAATATTTGCATCGCGGCATAGCTGCACGCCAGTTTCAGCGTGTTTTTGTTCTGGCAGACGGTATGCGGGTTATTGGTGCGGAGCTTAAAAACGGCCTGTTGTCGATTGATCTCGACAGACCGGAACCGGAACGGCTTGTCAAACGCATTCGCATCAATGTGAAGGAATAAGTGCTCCGGCATCTGCGGTAATTGTCTTTTAAAATTACCGGTTCTGATCTCATAATGATTATAAAAGAACTTTTAGGAGTTCGCTGTTATAATCAGCATCGTGATTGCAACATTATCTGCGGATAAAATGCAATTGCATCTGCTCTCGACAGGCGGCGTCGCTCTTGAGCCGTCAAGACAGGAGGCCTGAAATGACTGCTGACAAACACATTTTCACCGAATTTGAATTTGCCCATCTCGGCGAAGGTGAAGTCGCCTATTTGCGCAAAGTCCGTTCTGAGGATCTCTCCCGTCGTTTTCCGGCTCTGCCGCCTATGGCTCCGGGCATGGAACTCTGGGCTCTCTTCGGGGCAAGCGGTACGCCGATCATGCTGTCCGACATGCGCGCCACAGCATTGGCCGGCGCACAGGAACATGAATTGCAAACCGTGATGCTGCATTAAAAACACCCGCTCACAGAGCGTGATCTGGCATCCGGCAGATCCATTCTGCCATAATCATAAACATGCCGCGCTGCAGATCGCAGACGCGGCATTGTTTTAATCATCAACCCGCTTTAATCACGGATTATCCGCTTTTCAGGCAGCATTGGAGGCAGGCGGCGCAATCAGGAATGAATGCAGCGCCTGTGCATCAACAGTACCGCGCAGCTTGGCCACCATATCCGGATCGCGCAACAGACGCGCAATACGGGACAGAGCCTTCAAATGATCTGCCCCTGCATTTTCCGGTGCAAGCAGCAAAAAGACCAGATCAACCGGCTGATCATCCAGAGCCTCAAAATCCACCGGCTGTTCAAGACGTGCGAACACGCCGGTAATTTTGGTAATATTTGGCAATTTGCCATGCGGTATCGCGATGCCATTGCCGACACCGGTCGACCCCAGACGTTCACGCTGGGTAACAGTTTCAAAAACTTCACGTTCGGGAAGACCTGTGAGTTCGGCAGCCTTCTCAGCCAAGATCTGCAATAATTGCTTCTTGGAGCTTGCCTTCAGCGAAGGGATAATTGCCCCTGGCTGAACCAGATCGCTAAGATCCATTTTCTCCATTCCTTCTCTCATGCGGAGTATTAATCTCCGTAACCGGGAGGTGCAGTGGTCTACTGCCCATTCAACAGATACTCAAGTCAAATTCGCGATTCTACTCACACTTTTTCTGCAGAATATGCACAACACATTGATTTCACTCACAAATAAAAATCAAAAAAGTGTACAAAACACATTTCTCAGATAGCACTTTGTATAAGCTTCCAATCAGACTACACCAGTCACTCAGGAATTCCTATCATAAGATAGCGTGAAGGAATAATACAAATGGCATAAAGAGCAAGAGATATTAAGTTTTATATGTTTCAGGGAAATATTTTTATAATAATTCAATAAGTTAAATTAAATTTCCGGCATAAGCCACAAGCTGTCTGTTGTTAAGGGAACAGGCCGGAGATTGCGCCGCATATGCCTGTTTTTGCACATACGGCGCCAATATTACCAGAGCATTTTCTCACAAATGCGTCTGTTGCCTTATGCCTGCCGTGCTGAGCGCGATGGGTCAATCCAGCCAATATTGCCGTCAGGCCGACGATAGACAATATTGACCTCTTCGCTGCCTGCATTGCGGAAAACAAGCACCGGATGCTCGGTCAGATCCAGTTCCACCACGGCATTGGCCACGCTGAGCGTACGCAGCGACACGGAGGATTCAGCAACAATCGTCGGAGCGTAATCATCCGGCAAATCATCATCCGCATCAGGTGCAGGCGCCATCACACTATAGGCAATATCCTGATAATTATTGCGCGCAGATTGTACAAGCGAACGGGATTTGAGGCGGCGCATATAGCGGCGCAAACGCGTTTCCAGCTTTTCAGATGCAGCGTCAAATGAAAACTGCGGATCCTGCGCTTCGGCTGATGATTGCAAGGTCGCTCCGGTATCCAGATGCAGCGTGCAATCCGTATTAAAACGGGATCCTGATTTAACGACTGTAATTGTACCGGAATAGCCACCTTCATAATATTTGCCAACAACATCACGGACACGCTCTTCAATCCGGGTGCGGAAAGCATCACCAATGTCCATATGTTTACCTGAAACGCGGAGATTCATATGGCAGTACCTCGCTGTCTATATTCGAACACAGCAATCTAATCACAAGCTGAGGCATTGCGCAAAGCCAACCCGCATAAAATAAAATAAACTTTTATGATCGTAAAATAATAGCGGCTCAGCTCTTTGTTTGCCACAATCAATGCCTATATAAGCGCATCCGGCATGATGCATATATCAGTGCAGCAAAATGCCCTGACATGGGGCTGATATCGTCAGAAGATATGCCAAACTCAGAGAGATTCGCTTATCAGAGCGTAAACTGATCACCGAGATAAAGACGGCGCACATCCGGATTTTCAACAATTTCCCTGGGCCGGCCATGTGTCAGAACCTGTCCGGCATGGATGATATAAGCGCGATCAATCAAACCAAGCGTCTCACGCACATTATGATCCGTAATCAATACGCCAATGCCGCGGCTGGTCAGATGCCGCACCAATTGCTGAATATCTGAAACCGCAATCGGATCCACACCGGCAAAAGGCTCGTCCAGCAGCATAAAATTGGGTCGGGATGCCAGGGCGCGGGCAATTTCAAGACGTCTGCGCTCGCCGCCCGACAAAGATATGGCCTGCGCTTTGCGCAGATGGGTTATATGAAATTCTTCCAGCAGGGCATCGAGTTCAACCGCACGCTTCTTGCGGTCTTTTTCAACCACTTCAAGCACTGCCTTAATATTATCCTCAACCGACAAGCCACGGAAAATAGAGGCTTCCTGCGGCAAATAACCAATCCCCAGACGTGAGCGGCGATACATCGGCATGGAAGTGACGTCAAAACCGTCAATCTCAATTGCGCCGCTATCTACAGGCACCAAACCAGTCACCATATAAAAACAGGTGGTTTTACCGGCACCATTCGGGCCGAGGATCCCCACAGCCTCACCCGAACGCACGCCAAAAGAAACGCCATTGACAACCTGACGCCCGCGATAGCTCTTGCTGATATTGCGTGCCACCAATGTGCCTTTAAGGCGGGAGGCAGCCTGCGGCGGCCGCTGACCTGCCTCAGCCGGCGGCATTTGCAGCCCGTCCGGTGCGGTTGCTTCATTCAGTTTCGTTTCAGTCTGCGCGTCGGAAGAAAACAATGGCACTCCAAACAGGTTACTGAAATGCCTGCTTCATAAGAAAAGCGCGGCAGATCTTGATTTTCTCATTTCCGCGCAATCTACAAATCGGCCAGTCCGTGTAAAAAATCGCGGCTTACTCTTTCTATTGCCTTCAGGCGTTGCTTGCAAAATATGCCGGATGCGCCCGCGTGTTAAAATCCTCTACTCGTTTTTCGGCGACAGGATAATTGAAACACGCCCGGCCTTGCCCTTGCAGCTTTCAAGAAAAGCCTTGCCGGTTTGGGTATTGGCAATAAGCTTGCAACCGCTGGCAATATTATCGCCGTCAGAGAGCACAACCTTTTTGCCCGTGAGCACCATTGTTTGCGATTTCGCATCATAGGTGCCGGCGTCACCGGTGGCGACCTGCGTACCCGATTTAAGATAGACCTTGCCATCCACATCGATTTTTTCTATGCCGCCGGCATTCAGCCCCGCGCCACTCAAGCCCCCGATACCGCCTTTAGCCCTATCCCCGCCATCTGCAGGCTTTGCGGTGTGAACCTGCATACGGCCGGCACGCAGAATAATATCCCCCTGCCGGACAGCAACATTTCCGGTGAGAATGATCAGGCCTTCCTTGTCCCGAACTTCCATTTTTCCGGCATCAATGGCAACGGGCTCTTTACTGTCTGACAATTTCAGACCATTCAGGGCCGTGCCTTCCTGCGCAAGGACGCCTGCAGGAGCAAAAACCAACAAACCACTGATCACAGCGGCAAAAGACCGGCAGAGCACAGCATTGCGCCGGTCAGATTTTACTGAAACTATATCGCCCGAAGCTTTTTCAAGCCCGCCGCACGCCCTTTGCCTGATCATTTTTGCTCCCTCAAAAAAACCGAGCTCATATAAATCGCAAGATGAACCGTAAAACAATATGTTCCTGTCCATTTTGAGCGATCTGCGCCTTATTGGCGCAAAATATAAAATATCTGCCCTGCAGGCTATAACAGGCCTATTACTTTTTCGTGTAGGCAATTGCGCTGTCTGCGGGCTCCCTATCTGCGGGCAGTCAGCCCGTCCGGCAAAACCGGCAGCCGGTCAGCTGCCCTTTTTCGCCGGCATTGTCTTTGTTGTCTCAACAGGTTCGATTGTCAGGTGAACCTTATCCTCAAAAACCAGAACCTTGCCATTGTCCTGAACTTTCATGCGCTCGGCGCGGATATGTGCATTTGCAGTGCGGATATCGACAGGCTTGTCGGTGCTCATCTCACCATTTGCCATATTTACACTGGCCGAACCAAGCCTTGCCTCCATGCCGTCAGTGGTTTTAACAGTAAAAGCATTATCAAACTGCAAATGCTCATTCACACTGTCATAGACGCCGGATACAGCATCAATCTCGGCACTGTTTTTATCGCCCACCGGCAATTGCGCCCTGATCCCTTCAAGCGCAATAACACCATTTTGCTTGGCATCCTGCACCGCGCGCGAGGCTACCATTGAATAAGGACGGTTATCCTTGGTATAGCCATTGAGCTGGGGGCTGGTCATAACCAGTTTGCCATTTTCAGACGGATCCATCTGCACCTTGACCGTGGAGGCCGGGGCTGCCAGAAATGTAAACCAAGAGAAAATAAACGCAATAATAAGGGCTGTAACCGGCAGGGCGATTTTCAGCACACGCACGCGCATGCTATGGCGCTGTGCGGCATGAAAAACCGCACTGCTTTTTTGTGATGCCCCGAAAACCATTTTATGGTCTGACACAGTCCGAAACTCCTCAAACCGGTAAATTTGCCGGTTGTCTATATCCAAGGTATTAATATTTATAAATGAAAGACACGATTATTTTTGAACCGTGCGCTCACTTGTCCTGCTGTTCTGCCGGAGCGGCACCGGTTAGAATAATAACGCCGGAGCCGTTCCGAATATTTGTTTCATTGCATTATATATAGGCAAAACCGCTTCGCACTTTTGCTCAAGTTGCTCTATAAATGGGATGGCTCCGCCGCAAAACAAGTTCAAAAGCGTAAATACCAACCTGCATATATTATGCAATACAGTAAATAACAGCCCTTTTGGCCTGAAAATGAGGAATGGCCGACAGTTTCACCTGCCACACACAACACCGCCACTTTTAAACCTGAAGGTTACAACCGGAAATTTTCTCCTGCATTTCTGAAACGCCAAAAACACGGACATAATTTATGACTTACATTGCCGATGCAGTTCTTGAACGCCGCCGCATCCGCCGCAAGCTCACTTTTTGGCGCGTCATCGCGCTGTTGCTTGTTGCTGCACTCACACTGGCTGCCATATTTTATTTCACCGGCAGCAGACAGTCGCGCAATATACCACATATTGCCAAAATTTCGATCACCGGCACTATTTATAATAATGAAGAACTTTTGAAACGCCTCAAAAATGTCGCAGACAGCAATATGGTAAAGGGCGTCATTCTTGATATCAGCTCCCCCGGCGGAACGACAACCGGCGGTGAGGTAATTTATGACGCCGTGCGCAAAATTGCCGCCAAAAAGCCCGTTGCGGCACAGGTTGGCACACTGGCCGCTTCTGCAGGCTATATGATAGCCATAGCCGCCGATCATATTGTTGCCCATAAAACATCCATCATCGGCTCAATCGGCGTGCTGTTTCAATATCCCGATATCAGCGGCCTGCTTGATAAAATCGGCGTTAAGTTTGAAACCATCAAATCAAGCCCGCTCAAGGCCGAGCCAAATTTCTTCTCGCCGGCCAGCGAAGAAGCCAAAGCCATGATCGATAATACAGTCAAAGACACCTATGACTGGTTTGTCGGGCTTGTCAGAGAACGCCGGCCGATGATTGCCGCCGATCAATTGCCGGCACTCACCAATGGTTCCGTCTATACCGGACGTCAGGCATTGCAGCATCAGCTGATTGACGCATTGGGCGACCAGGAAACATCCCTCAAATGGCTGCAAGGCAAAGGATTGAGCAAAGATCTGCCGGTGATTGAATGGAAAGCCGAGACATCACCCTATAATGATCTTTTATCTTCAACCGCTATCAAACTGCTTCTGCGCAATATGGGGCTGGCCGATGAAAGCACTTTGCTGATTGATGAGCAAATCAGCCGGCGCATCTTTCTTGACGGGATGCTTTCAGTTTGGCAGGCTGGCAGCGAGCAAAAAATACAGGACTGATATGACAGCCGGATGAAAGTAAGTATCAATATAGCTTTTTAAGGCGCTATACGTTATGAAATATGAAGAGCTTGGCCGTATTATTGATGATTATCTGTACTGTTAAAATGGCAGTGCCAGTCATCACAAGTTGAGAGCATATATTTTTAATATTGCAGAGAGGTCGAACGCAGTGATTAAATCTGAACTCGTACAGATCATCGCCAGCCGCAATCCGCATCTTTTCCAGCGTGACGTGGAAAATATTGTCAGTGCGGTCTTCGACGAGATTACTGAAGCTCTGGCTGAGGGCAATCGTGTGGAATTGCGCGGCTTTGGCGCTTTCTCGGTTAAAAACCGGCCGGCCCGTAACGGACGCAATCCGCGCACCGGCGAATCGGTTGATGTTGAAGAAAAATGGGTGCCATTTTTCAAAACCGGTAAAGAACTGCGCGACCGCCTGAATAACGGCAAGAACTAAGCGCCGATATTGCCCGTTTCATATGCGTTTTTTAAAAAACATATTATGCGCTATAGTGATGCAAAACACTATAGCGCAGCCAAAACGGGAAGAACGACAGGTTTTTCACCATCCGGAAACTGTGCGGATGGTGATCTAATTTTTTTTAAGAACAGATAACGGATATTGATACATGACCCGCCGTTTCCTGACACTTATCATCGCGGTGCCGCTTGCGGTGATTTTAATTGTGCTTTCGGTGGCAAACCGCAGCGCAGTCAGTGTGACGCTCGATCCTTTCAATCCGGGCAATCCGGCGCTGACCTATACAGCGCCCCTGTTCATCTGGGTGCTCGGCGCTTTTCTGGCTGGCATTATGATTGGTGGCGTGCTGATCTGGTTCACGCAAGGGCGGCATCGTAAACTTGCCCGCAAACGCAAGGCTGAGGCCGAGGCACTGCTCAACCGCGCCAGACAGGCAGAGGCTAAAAACCTGCCGTCATCTTCATCTTTATCGCTGACATAAACAATAAGATTGCGCGTTTTCAACACCACATCCGCGCTTCAGGTATCATGCCATGATGGCGGCTATGAATATGATTGTGCTTGAGAGCGGCGTCTTCCTGCCGGCTATCATCATCCGGCTAGCAGTCAGATACAGGCCTTTCCCTTCAGCAAAATACGAATTGCAAAAAATAACCGCAGACCGCTGCCAGTTTTTTTACAGATTGTCTTTCATATTTATTGAAATTCAAGCCGTCACATTATCCATATCTTTAACTCCGGCACTGATGTGATCTGGTTTTTTCATCAAGTTTTACAGTATCGCGCTTGAGTCCTGCCGCCGGGCATGGGAACAATCCACCATCAACTTGTCAAAACCAAGATCTTGCATGCTGCAGGAGACGACATGCAGGATATTATAAAATAAGGCCTGATTACTGATGATCCATATTACTGCTGCTGATGTTGATGCCCTGATGACATGGCCGGAGCTGGTCGATGCGCTGGATGCGGCTTTTCACAACGGCATGATCCAGCCTGTGCGTCACCATCATCCGGTTGAGCGCCCTGAAGGCACCCCCTCCATGTTATTGTTAATGCCTGCCTGGTCGGATTTTCATGAGCTTGAGCATCCGTCACAGGGCTATATGGGGGTAAAAATCGTCACTGTTTCACCGGATAACGGGCTGATCAACAAACCGGCGGTCATGGGCGTTTATCTGCTGCTTGATGGTATAACCGGCGAACCAAAAGCCCTGATTGACGGACAGAGCCTGACCCGCTGGCGCACAGCCGCCGCATCCGCCCTTGCAGCACGTTACCTTGCCCGTGAGGATGCATCACGCCTTGTCATCATGGGTGCCGGCGCTGTCTCATCCAATCTGGCCCGCGCCCATAGCGCCATACGCCCGATAACCGACATTGCCCTTTGTGTGCGCAATCCGCAACGGGCGCAAGCCACAATCAGGGAGCTGCGCGATGAAGGCTATAATGCCTATATTGCAAAGGATCACGCTGCCGCTATCCGTGAGGCCGATATTGTGGCAGCAGGTACATTGGCAACAGAACCGTTGATTCACGGGAAACATTTGCGCCCCGGCACCCATGTGGATCTTGTTGGCGCATTCACACCGGATATGCGCGAGAGCGATGATGAGGCAGTGCTGCGCTCGCGGGTTTTTGTCGATACCAAGGCAGGCGCGCTGCAAGAAGGCGGCGATATTACCCAACCACTGCGAGACGGTATTATTCAGGAAAGCCACATATTGGGCGATCTGTTTGATCTGGCACGCGGGCAGGTTAAAGGCCGCGAGAGTGAGGAGGATATTACATTATTCAAATCCGTAGGGGCAGCCATGGAAGATCTGGCCGCCGGCATTATGGTTTATGAGAAAAGCCGCCGCCGGACCGGTTAAGCTTCAAAGCCGGTTCCTGCCCTGAAAATCTGAAACCAAGACTGTTTTTTCAGATTTTCAGGGGCAAAAATGCATTTATAGGATATTAAAATTTAAATTCAGCTTTCCCAAAACGCCGCCATGCTCTACGAAACAGCAGGCATTTTGCCATCAAATAAACCAGTTGATGGCAAAATGCCTGCAATAACCAACTATTTCCGGAGCAAACAGGGTGAAACCGCCAAAAGGAAAAGCCGCCAAATCGCATCGCGGCGCATCAGCACGGACAAGCAGCAAAGCAGCGCCGCAGGCGCGTGATATCCGTAAAACCGCAGCGGCTTCACCTTCACAGGGGTTCAGGAAACCACGCCCCAAATTTGCAAAACCGGAGCAAAATCCTGCGGCTTCTGAAAATTCCGCCCAGTTGAAAAAACCGGCCAATGAAGCAGCTGTTGCCAGCCGCCCGCTTCTGAAACTGAGCGGCGAGCGGCCGCAGCAAAATCTGCCTATTATTCTTGAGACCAGCCCGAGTGAAGATTATGCGCTGCTCGACAGCGGCAACAGCCTCAAGCTTGAGCAATATGGCGCTTATCGCATCATCCGCCCAGAGGCACAGGCAATCTGGCAGCCTGCATGGCCGCAGAACGAGTGGGACAAGGCCGATGCGATCTTTACCGGCAACACGGATGAAGAAGGCATGGGGCGCTGGCATTTTCCAAAAGAACAATTGGGCGAAACCTGGCCGATGATGCTGCAGGATGTGCGCTTCTTTGGCCGTTTCACCTCTTTCCGCCATGTCGGCGTGTTTCCGGAACAGGCCGCACATTGGGCTTTTATGGCGCAGCAAGTGCGTAACGCCCGCAAAAAGCAGGTCAACCGCTCAGTGCGCGTTCTCAATCTGTTTGGCTATACCGGCATTGCCTCACTGATTGCCGCCCATGCGGGTGCGGAGGTTACCCATGTCGATGCTTCCAGAAAGGCAATCAACTGGGCGCGGGAAAATCAGGCTCTGGCCGGCCTTGATGACAAGCCAATCCGCTGGATATGCGAGGATGCCACCAAATTTGTGGCGCGCGAAGAGCGCCGCGGCAACACTTATGACATTATCCTGCTTGATCCGCCGGCCTATGGCCGCGGGCCCAATGGCGAGGTCTGGCAACTTTTTGACAATCTGCCGCAGATGGTGGATATGTGCCGCGCCATTCTCTCACCCGATGCTTTAAGTGTGGTGCTCACGGCCTATTCAATCCGCGCTTCTTTTTTTGCCATTCATGAGCTGATGCGCGACCGCTTTACCGGACGCGGCGGCCTGATTGAATCGGGCGAATTGATCCTGCGTGAACGCTCGGCCGGACGCGCCCTATCCACTTCCATGTTTTCCCGCTGGATTGCCCAACCATGACCAAAGATAATGATTTTTCCCGCACAGACACACCACGCCCCGGCCTTGTGAAAGAGGTGACAAGCCTGAGCAATCCGATCGTTAAGGAGCTGCGCTCTCTGGCAATCAAGAAATATCGCGATCAGCAGGGTGTGTTTCTGGCGGAAGGCCTGAAACTGGTGATTGATGCGATTGATCAGGGCTGGCACATCCGCACATTGGTCTTTTCCAAAGCCGGCAAAGGCAATCCGCTGGTGGAGAAAGTGGCCGCCCGCACCAAGGCCGGCGGCGGTCTGGTGCTGGAGGCTTCAGAAAAAGTTATTGCCGCCATTACCCGCAAGGATAATCCGCAAATGGTGGCTGCCGTCTTTGACCAGCGATTTACAACACTTGATCATCTGCAGCCGCAAAATAATGACACTTATATCGCCCTTGACCGTGTGCGTGATCCGGGCAATCTTGGCACAATTATCCGCACCGCAGATGCAGCCGGCGCAAAAGGGATTATTCTGATTGGTGATTGCACTGACCCTTATTCTTTGGAAACTGTGCGTGCCACAATGGGGTCAATTTTTGCAGTGCCGCTCTACCGCACCCGCCATGAGGAGTTTGTCCGGTGGCGCAAATCCTATAAAGCCATGCTGGTTGGCACACATTTGAAAGGCGCTGTAGATTACCGCACAATTCCTTATAACAAACAGCCGGTTATGCTATTGATGGGCAATGAACAGCAGGGGTTGCCGGATGAGCTTGCCGGAATTTGCACACATCTGGCGCGTATTCCGCAGGCAGGGCGGGCGGATTCGCTCAATCTTGCGATTGCCACCGGCATTATGCTCTATGAAATCCGCCGTGATGCCCTTGTTCTGGATAAAAGGTAAAGGCAATATCTGCACAGGAGTTTTATCCTAATGTCTCAACGTGCCGGGCTATGGTCAGCCCTGATCATTGTTTTTGCTATCGCCTCCGACCAGCTTGTCAAATTTCTGGTGGAGAGCGGTATGGACTATCAACAACAGATTGATCTTCTGCCCTTTCTGGCGCTGTTTCGCACCCATAATGAGGGTATTGCCTTCTCCATGCTGTCATGGCTGCATGATGGCGGGCTGATTGCCATGACAATCGCGGTTATTGGCTTTGTCTCCTATTTATGGTGGACAACAGCAGCAGAGCGCAACATCAGCCGTCTTGGCTTTGCCCTGATAATCGGTGGCGCTGTCGGCAATCTGATTGACCGCAGCTTGCTTGGCTATGTTGTTGATTATGTGTTATTTCATCTGCCTCACTGGTCTTTTGCGGTATTTAATTTGGCAGATGTTTACATTACCATAGGTGCCGGCCTGATCATTCTGGATGAAATTCTGCAATGGCAGCGCACCCGTCCAAAACACTGAAAATATCTTAAACCAATACGCCCGCGCATAATCTGTCTGCAGTTTTTGTCACATGGCTGACGCAGTTCGTCTGTATATGCAGCTTATAGTCGTCATGATGCTGAATGAACACACTCAAATACAGACAATACCGGCGGAGGGTGTATCTTGCCACAAACTCTTGGATTTTTTTCACAGAACGCGCATGATGCACATATGAAACAGACATCTCCAGATGCGCTTGATCTTGGCGCTATTTTATCTGATGCCGCCTTATCGCCCGATGACCGGATTCTTGGCCGCATGGGCAGCCTGATTGTGCGTATCGCCAACAATCCGCAGACCATCCGGATTGCGCAAAAATTACGTTATGACGTCTTTTATACCGAACTTGGCGCGCAAAAAGCCGAAAATGCCCAGCCTGAAGAATGGGACGCAGATCAATATGATGCTGTCTGCGACCACCTCGTGGTTTATGATACGGCAATTGCAGGCGGCGAGGCCGAGCAGCTTGTCGGCACCTACCGGTTAATGCGCAGCGATATGATCGCCGCCGGCCGCAATTTTTATTCTGCCGGTGAATATGAGATCAACAAACTCACCGCACGTAAACCGGAATTGCAGTTTCTGGAACTCGGCCGCTCCTGCGTCAAGCCGGAATACCGCTCCAAACGCACAGTGGAATTGCTGTGGCAGGGAATCTGGTCCTATTGCCGCCAGCATAAGATTGAGGTGATGTTTGGCTGCGCCTCTTTCCATGGCACAGTGCCGGAGGCTCATGCGCTGGCGCTTTCCTTTCTCCAGCATAATTGCCGGGCAGATGCGGAATGGGATGTGCGCGCACTGCAGCAACATTACCGCTCAATGGATATGGTGCCCGCAGAGGCAATCAATTCCAAAGTGGCGCTGTTTTCCATGCCGCCGCTGATTAAAGGATATTTACGCCTTGGCGCAATGATTGGTGACGGTGCAGTGGTGGATCATCAATTCGGCACAACCGATGTGCTGATCATTCTGCCGGTCAGCCGGATTTCCAGCCGCTACATCAATTATTACGGTGCAGAAGCTGACCGTTTTGTGTGATTGAACAAGCCCGCTCAAATTGAATTTCAGCGGGCTTGTTATCAGGCCTGACTCAGTTTTTTCAACTGATACAGCGCCTCCAATGCCTCACGCGGTGTCAAATCATCAGGATTGATCTCACGCATGGCGTCCAGCAAAACATTATCCTGCACCGGTTTTGCCGTTTCACGCGGCTTTGCCGCTACGGCAAAAAGCGGCAAATCATCAATTATCTTCTCCGCCTTACCGGAGGTTTCCCCCTCTTCAAGGCGATGCAGCACATCGCGCGCCCGCTCCACCACTGCATCAGGCAAGCCTGCCAGACGCGCCACCTGCACGCCATAGGAGCGGTCAGCGGCGCCTTTGGCCACCTCATGCAGAAAGACCACATCGCCCTCCCATTCCTTTACCCGCATGGTGACATTTGCAAGCCGCCCCAATTTTTCCGACAGGGCTGTCATTTCATGAAAATGGGTGGCAAACAGCGCGCGGCAACGGTTTTGCTCATGCAGATATTCCACACTTGCCCAGGCAATTGACAAGCCGTCAAAAGTTGCGGTACCGCGGCCGATCTCATCCAGAATAACCAGAGAACGCTCACCGGCAAGATTAAGGATAGCGGCGGTTTCCACCATCTCCACCATGAATGTGGAGCGACCGCGCGCCAGATCATCTGATGCGCCAACACGGCTGAACAGCCGGTCAACAATGCCAATATGGGCAGATGTGGCCGGCACATAGGACCCCATCTGCGCGAGGATCGCAATCAATGCATTTTGGCGCAGAAAAGTAGATTTACCGCCCATATTAGGCCCGGTCAAAAGCCATATCGCGCCAAATTTCTGGGTGCCTTGCGGTGACAAATCACAACCATTGGCAACAAAGGGATTGGCGGCCTGTTTTTTAAGCGCCTGCTCAACCACCGGATGGCGGCCTCCATCAATGGCAAAATTCAGACTATTATCGACTTTAGGGCGGCAATAGCCCTGTTCATCGGCCAATATGCCAAGTGCGGCAGACACATCCATCACGCCAAGGGCACCGGCACCGGAGCGGATCACATCAGCATTTTCGACGGTTTGCCGGATAAGATCATCAAAAATCGCCAGTTCAATCGACAATGCACGATCAGCAGCATTGGCAATTTTTGTTTCAAGTTCCGCCAGTTCCAGCGTGGTAAAACGCATGGCATTGGACATGGTCTGGCGATGGATAAAACGCGCTTTGGCTTCATCCGTATCTGTCAGCGCCGCGGCCGTATTGGCCGTCACCTCAATAAAATAGCCAAGCACATTATTATGCTTGATCTTGAGCGATTTTACGCCGGTTTCCTCCATATATTGCGCCTGCAATCCGGCAATCACACGGCGTGACTGATCGCGCAGCCGGCGCATTTCATCAAGCTCTGTGTGAAACCCCGTACGGATAAAACCGCCATCACGCTTTAAAAGCGGCAATTCCTCTGCCAAAGCCTGATCAAGCAAGCGGGCATAATCTGCCGGCAAGGCGGCAATCGCCTGACAGGCCTGTGCAAGTTCCTGCGGCAAATCCTTGCCTGCAAACAGCTGGCACACCAGCTGAGCTGCCTGAAAACCGGCCCGCAATGCACCAAGATCACGCGGGCCGCCGCGCCCCACTGCCAGACGTGACAATGCACGCGGCATATCCGGCACACCACGCAAAGCGGCACGCAGCCCTTGCGCCAATAATGGCTCTGCAAGAAACAACGCCACCGATTCCTGCCTTATCGCAATCTGCGCCGGATCGGTCAGCGGCGCAGTCAAACGCTCTGCCAAAAGCCTTGCACCGGCACCGGTGACAGTGCGGTCAACCGCTTTGAGCAGCGAGCCTTCACGGCTGCCGGAGAGTGTGCGCATCAATTCCAGATTAGCGCGGGTTGCCGGATCAATAAATAAGGATGAACCGTCCGTCTCGCGCTCAGGGCGCATCAGGGGCGGACGCTCGGCCATCTGGGTTTTTTCCAGATAAGCAATCGCACCGGAAATTGCAGAAAGCTCACTGCGGTTAAACTCGCCAAAACCATCCAGTGTCGCAACCCCGTAATAGCGCTTGATACGCTCTTCCGCTGTTGTGCTCTCAAACAGGCTCGGATGCTGAGGCATAACAATGCGCCCCAGCAAATCCAGCACCGGACGGATTTGCGGATCATGAAAAGCCGTTTCAGGAACAATCAGCTCGCGCGGATCCACACGCATAATATCGGCATAGAGCTTTTCAGGGCTGGTCTCCGTCATACGGAACTGACCGGTGGAAATATCAATCCATGCCAGCGCCAGCCGGCCGGCCTCGCCGCCTTTTACTGAGGGCTCAATTTGTGTGCTACGCACGTCGTTTCTGGTTTGTGTGCTACGCACACGGCCGAGTATCATCAAATAATTGGCTTGTGCCGGGTCAAGCAGCTTTTCTTCCGTAAGCGTTCCAGGCGTTACAAGGCGGATCACATCACGCCTGACCACCGATTTGGAACCGCGCTTTTTTGCTTCAGCCGGATCTTCCACCTGTTCACAAACAGCCACGCGAAAACCCTTGCTGATCAAACGCTGCAGATAATCATCGGCAGTATGCACCGGCACCCCGCACATCGGAATATCTTCTCCCAGATGTTTGCCGCGTTTGGTCAGCGTAATACCAAGCGCCTCAGAGGCCTCAATGGCATCTTTGAAGAACAGTTCGTAAAAATCTCCCATGCGATAGAACAGAAGACTGTCAGGATAGGCAGCCTTGATCTCGATATATTGTTCCATCATCGGTGTGGGGCGCGCATTCAGCCCTGCATCATAGCTGCTCTGCGGCTCATCAGCCAGTTGGGATTTCTGTTGGCTTGTCATAAGAGAATACACGCGTTCCTGAAATTAATTTTCAAAATTTGCCCCATACCTTAAAGTGCGGGATAAACCGATGTGAAGCAGGCAGTTGCTTATATCCCCGCTAATTTCTGATTATTTGCAAATTTTTTCAAATATTGCCTTTAAAGAGCGCAATCTTTTCACATGTTGCGATATTCATTTCAGAAAACATAGTATAAACAGACTGCCCTGATAGTGTAACCAGATGAGAAAGCGCAGGGCGCATCTGCTCATTCCGCATAAATGGCACAACCATGCCATTTTGCCCGCATAACCGACCGGAGGGGTCAATGACTGTTGAAAAAACCGCAGCAATATCTGCTCACAAACCAGTATCATCATCTGGCAAAGGCGCATCGCTGACGGAACAGGAAGCATTGGATTTTCATGCAAAAACGCGGCCTGGCAAGCTGGAAATCACACCAACCAAACCCATGGCCACACAGCGCGATCTCTCCCTTGCCTATTCCCCCGGCGTTGCCGTGCCGGTAAAAGCCATTGCCGATGATCCGGCCAGAGCTTATGATTATACATCCAAAGGCAATATGGTTGCCGTTATTTCAAACGGCACCGCCATTCTGGGAATGGGCAATCTTGGCGCGCTGGCCTCCAAGCCGGTTATGGAGGGCAAAGCGGTGCTGTTTAAACGCTTTGCCGATGTGGATTCCATTGATCTGGAGGTTGATACCACCGATGTGGAAGAATTCATCAATGCGGTGCGCTATTTAGGCCCGAGCTTTGGCGGCATCAATCTGGAAGATATCAAGGCGCCGGAATGTTTTGTCATTGAAAGCCGCCTGCGCGAATTGATGAATATTCCGGTTTTTCACGATGATCAGCACGGCACAGCCATTATTGCCGCTGCCGGAATGATCAATGCCCTGCATCTTACCGGCCGCGATCTTAAAACCACCAAAATGGTATGCAACGGTGCCGGTGCTGCCGGCATTGCCTGTATTGAACTGGTCAAAGCTATGGGTTTTGCACCTGAAAATGTGATTCTGTGTGATACCAAGGGTGTCGTCTGGCAAGGACGCACTGAGGGCATGAACCAGTGGAAATCCGCCCATGCGGTTAAAACCGACAAGCGCACACTGGCTGACGCCATGAAGGGTGCGGATATTTTTTTCGGTGTTTCTGCAAAAGGTGCACTGACAGAAGATATGGTGCGCTCCATGGCTGATAATCCGATCATCTTCGCCATGGCCAATCCCGATCCGGAAATCACGCCGGAAGAAGTAGCCGCAATCCGCCCGGATGCGATTGTTGCCACCGGCCGTTCCGATTATCCCAATCAGGTCAATAATGTTCTTGGTTTTCCGTATATTTTCCGTGGTGCGCTGGATGTGCGTGCCAGCACAATCAATGATGCGATGAAAATTGCCGCGGCCAATGCCCTGGCTGAACTTGCCCGTGCCGATGTGCCCGATGATGTTGCTGCCGCCTATCAGGGTAACCGCCCGCGCTTTGGCCCCAATTATATTATTCCGGTGCCGTTTGATCCGCGCCTGCTCTCGACCATTCCCGTTGCTGTGGCCAAAGCCGCAATGGAAAGCGGCGTTGCCGGAAAACCGATCGAAGACCTTGCAGCCTATGCCCGCACGCTTGCCGCCCGCCGTGATCCGATCGCCTCAACCATGTCCGGTATTTATGACCGCATCCGCCGTCACACCAAACGGATAATTTTTGCCGAAGGTGAGGAGCCGCAGGTCATCCGCGCTGCGGTCTCCTTTGCAACACAAGGGCTTGGCAAGGCGATCCTGCTTGGCCGGGAGGAGCGTATTCTTGAAACCGCGGCACAGGCAGGCATAGATCTTGAAAAGCTTGGTATTGAAATTACCAATGCCCGCCTGTCAAAACGCACCGCGGAATATGCCGATCATCTTTATGAAAAGCTGCAGCGCAAGGGCTATCTATTCCGCGATTGCCAGCGCATGATTAATAATGACCGCAACCATTTTGCCGCCTGTATGGTGGCTATGGGCGATGCAGACGGCATGGTCACCGGTGTTACCCGCAATTATGCCACCAGTATTGAAGATGTGCGCCGTGTTATCGATGTAAAACCAGGGCACCGCATGATCGGCATTTCGCTGGCATTATGCCGCGGGCGCACAGTTTTTATCGCCGATACAGCCATGCATGAACAGCCAAATGCGCAAGAACTGGCCGATATTGCACAAGAAGCAGCCAATGTGGCGCGGCGTATGGGCTATAATCCGCGTGTTGCCATGCTGGCCTACTCCACTTTTGGCCATATGTCGGGTGCCCGCTCGGAAAATATTCAGGAGGCCATCCGCATTCTGGAACAGCGCCATGTAGATTTCGAATTTGACGGTGAAATGAGCGCCGATGTGGCGCTTAATGCCGGCCTGATGGAATCCTA
Source organism: Pseudochrobactrum albidum (assembly GCF_051851455.1). Classification (NCBI taxonomy): domain Bacteria; kingdom Pseudomonadati; phylum Pseudomonadota; class Alphaproteobacteria; order Hyphomicrobiales; family Brucellaceae; genus Pseudochrobactrum; species Pseudochrobactrum albidum. The sequence continues at coordinate 373,041 of NZ_JBPVTR010000023.1, read as the reverse complement.
TCCGTTTACCCGTTTGACAGCGCCTGCCAATGTGCTTGTCATGCCCGATTATCATGCAGCATCCATTGCAGCCAATATGCTGCAGGAGCTGGGCGGCGCCACGCTGATAGGCCCGCTGCTTACCGGGCTCGACCGTGCGGTGCAGATTGTGCCCCTGAGCGCCAAAGACTCGGATATTGCCAATATGGCCGCCTTTACCGCCTATACGGCAACCACCTGAATTGCGAGAATTTAAACGCGGCCGGCAATAATATTCCGGCCGCAGTTCCGCCGCTAAAAACCCGTCATTGCGTTTCAGTATAAATCATGCTCAGTTCCCACATCCCTTACTGATTTTACGGAACCGTTTCTCATGCGCCAGTCCGATCTTCACCTCGACCGCATCATAGACAGGCAGGCACTCATAACAGGACTGACAGCGGCGGCAGAAAATAACAGTTCCAGGGATGATATCCGCAATCAGGTTCTTAAAATCCTCAAAACCGCATGGAAAAACGGCAAATCCGCCGCTGAAACCATGCTCCTCCAGGACGGCGGCGGCATTATCTGTGCAAGGCGCATCAGTGCCTTGATGGATTGCCTGATCACTGCGCTTTATGATTTCACGCTTGAGAATATCTATCCTTCCGTCAATCCCTCCAAGGCTGAGCACTTATCCATTATTGCCGTGGGCGGTTACGGACGCGGCGGTCTGGCACCGGGCTCTGATATCGACCTGCTCTTTCTCCTGCCTTATAAACAGACCCCATGGGGCGAGCAGGTTGTGGAATATATGCTCTATATGCTGTGGGATATGGGGCTTAAAGTCGGGCATTCCACCCGCAATATTGATGATGCAATCCGCCTTGCGCGTGAGGATATGACCATTCGCACCTCCTTGCTGGAGGCGCGTTTTCTCACCGGCAGCCGCGACCTTTACCTAGAACTTACCAGCCGTTTTGATCAGGAAATTGTAGCCAATAGCGGTGCGGAATTTGTGCAGGCCAAGTTGGTTGAGCGTGATATCCGCCATAAAAAAGCAGGCTCCACCCGCTATCTGGTTGAACCTAATATAAAAGAAAGCAAGGGCGGGCAGCGCGATCTGCAAACCCTGTTCTGGATTGCCAAATATATTTACCGCGTCCACTCCACAGAAGAACTGATCAAGCGTGGTGTTTTTTCCCGCAATGAGGCAAAGCTTTTCAGCAAGGCTGATGATTTTCTCTGGGCGGTGCGCGCCCATATGCATTTTTTATGCGGCAAGGCTGAAGAGCGCCTGTCTTTTGATATTCAACGCGAGATTGCCACCCGCCTTGGCTATACGGATCATCCGGGGCAAACTGCGGTTGAACGTTTTATGAAACATTATTTTCTGGTGGCCAAGGATGTGGGTGACCTGACCCGTATCATCAGTGCGGCGCTGGAAGAAGAGCAACTCAAGGAAACCCCGGGCACTGGCAAATTTTTCTCTGCCCTTACCCGTAAAAGACGCAAGATTGCCGGCAGCACTGATTTTGTTCTTGATAACAACCGTATCAATATTGCCGATGATGAAGTATTCCAGCGCGATCCGGTCAATCTGATCCGCCTGTTCTATCTGGCGGATAAACACGGGCTGCAATATCATCCCCATGTCATCCAGCGCGTTAGCCGCTCGCTCAAGCTGATCAGAAGCGATGTGCGCAATGACAAGGAAGCCAACCGGCTGTTTCTGGAAATTGTTGCCTCGCCGCGCACGCCTGAGCGCACCTTGCGCCGTATGAATGAATCCGGCGTTCTCGGGCAGTTCATTCCGGATTTCGGCAAGATTGTCGCGATGATGCAATTCAATATGTATCATCATTATACGGTGGATGAGCATTTGCTGCGCTGTATTGCCATCATGTCCGAGATTGAACATGAGACACTGAAAAATGAGCATCCCCTCGCCCACAGCCTGCTGCCAACCCTAAAAAATGACCGACATCTGATTTATGTAACTCTGCTGTTGCATGATATTGCCAAAGGCCGCCCGGAAGATCACTCTATCGCCGGTGCGCGCATTGCACGTAAATTAGCCCCGCGCTTCGGACTTAACGCGTCAGAAACAGAACTGGTGGCATGGCTGGTGCAGGAACATCTGACCATGAGTAAAATTGCGCAATCACGCGATCTTAATGACCGCAAAACCATTGCCGATTTTGCCGCTATTGTGCAAACCACCGAACGGCTGAAACTGCTGTTATTGATCACCATATGCGATATCAAAGCCGTTGGCCCCGGAGTGTGGAATGGCTGGAAAGGCCAATTGCTGCGCACGCTTTATTATGAGACGGAACTGCTTCTGACCGGCGGATTTTCAGAAGCCAGCCACACAGAACGCAGCAATCAGGCGCGCCGCCAGCTTGCAGAACAGCTTGGCGACTGGCCTGAGGACAAGCGGACAAAATTGCTGGCACTCCATTATGATAATTACATGCTCACCGTGCCTCATGAAGATCAGAAGCGCCATGCCAATTTCATCCGCGCCAGCGATGAGGCAGGCAAAATCTTCAATATTATGGCGCGGCCGCATGAATTTGAAGCCGTGACAGAGCTAACAATCCTCTCGCCCGATCATCCGCGCCTGCTCTCAATCATTGCCGGAGCCTGTGCTGCGGCCGGCGCCAATATTGTTGATGCGCAAATTTTTACCACCACCGACGGGCGCGCATTGGACACCATTCTCATCAGCCGTGAATTTGACACCAATGATGATGAAATGCGCCGTGCAGCACGGATAGGAGAATTGATTGAAGAAGTGCTGGCCGGCACCGCCCATTTGCCGGATGTGCTGGCACGGCGGGCAAAATCACGCCGCTCAGCGCGGGCTTTTCAGGTTACCCCGCGCGTTCATATCAATAATACTTTATCAGAAAAATTCACGGTGATTGAGGTCAAAGGTCTCGACCGCACCGGCCTGTTATCTGAAATTACCAGAGCAATTTCAGATCTCTCCCTTAATATTGCCTCGGCGCATATTACAACTTTTGGTGAAAAGGTGATTGATACTTTTTATGTTACCGGACTTGATGGGCAGAAAATCACCGGTCATACCAAACAGGCCAATATTCAAAAACGCCTGCTCAGCCTGTTTGATAAAAACGGCAATGACAATAAAACAACCGATAGTAAAGTATTTGCAATGACTAAAATATAAAACGGCTATGCGCCGGAAAAATATGCAAAACAAAAGATAAGAGTGTTTCAATATTTCTTTGGAAAACTGAAATATTCGATAATACCGATGAGATAAATTCATGAGCCTGCTGAAAAAATTTGCAACCGTTGCCTCCGGCACGCTGATGAGCCGGATTTTCGGCTTTACGCGGGAAATGCTGATGGCGGCCTTTCTTGGCACCGGACCCGTTGCGGATGCTTTCAACACGGCATTTCGTTTTCCCAACACATTCCGCCGCCTGTTTGCAGAAGGGGCATTTAATGCGGCTTTTGTGCCGCTTTTTGCCAAGGAAATTGAGAATAACGGCATAAATGGCGCCAAACGCTTCTCGGAAGAAGTGTTTGGTGTGCTGTTTACCATTCTGCTCGGCTTAACCATTGCCATGGAACTCTCCATGCCGTTTCTGGTCAGGACGGTGATTGCACCGGGTTTTACCGATGATGCGGTGAAGCTGGAAAACACCGTCAATCTGGCGATGATCATGTTTCCCTATCTTGCCTGCATGTCGCTGGCGGCAATGATGGGCGGCATGCTCAATAGTTTGCATCGCTATTTTGCAGCGGCTATTGCACCGGTTTTCCTCAATTTTATTCTTATTGGCGCTCTGATTTTGGCATGGGTGCAAAATTACAACCCGTTACAGATCGGTTATGCATTATCGTGGGGCGTGATGGCGTCAGGCCTTGTGCAACTGGCTATTGTCTGGTTTGCCGTGCGCCATGCGGGCATTAAAATAGGTTTGCGCCGCCCCAGCCTAACCCCCAATGTGCGCCGTCTGCTGGTTTTAGCCCTGCCTGCAGCCATTACCGGCGGTATTACCCAGATCAATCTTCTGATCAATACAAATATTGCCTCCGGCAAGGCCGGTGCCGTTTCCTCTCTTGTTTATGCCGATCGCTTTTATCAATTGCCGCTTGGCGTGGTCGGTATTGCCGTTGCCACCGTCCTGCTGCCGGAACTGTCACGCGCTTTACGTGCGGGCAACAGGCAGGAAGCAGGAGATTTACAAAACCGCTCAGTTGAATTCACCCTGTTTCTGACACTGCCTGCAGCCGCAGCCTTACTGGTTTTTTCTGAACCGCTGGTGCGCCTGTTGTTTGAGCGGGGAGAATTCACCCCTCAATCCACGCTAATTGTTTCGCAAATTCTGGCAATTTACGGCCTTGGCCTGCCTGCCTTTGTGCTGATCAAGGCTTTTATTCCGGGTTTTTTTGCCCGTGAAGATACCCGCACGCCTATGGTTTTTGCTGGTATTTCAGTGGTGGTCAATGTCTCACTTGCCTTAATCCTCTTTCCGCGCCTTGGGGCTTCGGGCATTGCCACGGCAGAAATTACAGCCGGCTGGGTCAATGCCTTGTTGTTGCTGGCGGTGCTCATCCGGCGCAAACACTGGGATTATGATGCCGGCCTCATCAGCCGTATTCCGCGCCTGATTATTGCCGCGGCGGTGATGGCTGCAATTCTGTGGTATGCGGCCGGATATTTTGAAGCCTGCCTCAGCCGTGAAGCAGGGCTGATGGTGCAGGCAACCACCCTTGGACTGATGGTGCTTGGCAGTATGATCATTTATTTCACCACTGTTTTTGCCATTGGCGGCGCCAATCTGCGGGCGATAAGAAACAATATGCGCGCCCGCAAAAAAGCCGGTGAAGCGCCGGAGAAAACCAATATTTCCGCTTGATTGCCGGTCTTTGCTCTGGCAGTAATATCCTATCCGGAAGACAGGATTATGCCCCTGCCTTCCGGATATTTTTTAGCCCGAGACCGGCAGCATGCGTCCAAACCACATATGCCGATCTTAAAAGCAACCCCAGAGCATTATGATTATCAAAAGATGAAAGCACGGTAATCACGCTCGCCCAGCTCTCCACCAGCTTCAGGGACTATTCTTGATGAACACCTTCAAAGAACGCATCTTTTCCGGCGCACAGCCCACCGGCAATCTCCATCTTGGCAATTATCTTGGCGCATTGAAACGCTGGGTAGAATTGCAGGATGACCATGACTGTATCTATTGCGTTGTGGATATGCATGCGCTGACAATCATGCCTGATCCGGCAGAATTGCACCAATCCACGCGTGAGATCACTGCCGCTTATCTGGCTGCGGGGCTTGATCCCAAAAAGAATATTGTTTTCAACCAGAGCCGCGTCATGCAACATGCGGAACTGGCCTGGGTGTTCAATTGCATTGCCCGGATCGGCTGGATGAACCGCATGACGCAGTTCAAGGACAAGGCCGGCAAGGACCGTGAAAATGCCTCCCTTGGCCTGCTCGCCTATCCAAGCCTGATGGCTGCGGATATTCTGCTCTACCGCGCCACCCATGTGCCGGTTGGTGATGATCAGAAACAGCATCTTGAACTGACACGCGATATTGCACAAAAATTCAACAATGACTATTCCGGCCGCATAGCCTCGCTTGGCATAGGCGTGGATATGGCTGTTGGTGATGAGACCGTGTCCGGTTTTTTCCCGATGACTGAACCGATGATTTCGGGCCCTGCCATGCGTATCATGTCACTGCGGGACGGCACCAAAAAAATGTCAAAATCCGATCCTTCCGATCTGTCACGCATCAATCTTATTGATGATGCGGAGACCATCACCAAAAAAATCCGCAAGGCCAAAACCGATGCCGATGCGATCCCCTCAGAAGTGGAAGGGCTGGCAGGCCGCGCTGAAGCCGATAATCTGGTTGGTATTTATGCCGCACTTTCCGGCACTGACAAACAGGCTGTCTTGCGTGATTTCGGCGGTAAGCAATTCTCTGAATTCAAAGCCTCGCTGGCCGATCTTGCCGTATCACACTTGTCGCCGATTACAGAGGAGATGCGCCGTCTGGTCAATGATCCGGCCTATATTGACGGCATATTGCGTGAGGGTGGCGAACGCGCCGGCGTAATCGCCGAAGAAACCATGCATCATGTGCGCGATATTGTCGGTTTTCTGCAGAATTAAAATGCAAAAGGCAGGGTATCCCCTGCCTTTTCTTTTTATGCTTTATTATTGCGCTTCAAAGGTCAGCGTCCCTACTAAGCCTGTGTCAATGGCACCTGTTTTATAATCTCCGAAGATCGTGATCTGTGTAAATCCGGCCTCACGCAGCGCCAGTTCCAGCTCATATCTGCCCCACCAGCGCACATAAAACAGCTCCATCTCTGTGGCGATCAGTTGCGTATCGCGCCATAATTCATAGCGCAATTGCGATGCTGCAATTTGCCCGACATAATCCGTGGCCATGTGCATTTCCTGCAAAGTCAGAAGATCATCTCCATCCGCCCAGCGCCGTACCCGCGGCTTGTCATCCATAAAACGGTCAATAGTTGCAATATCCAGCAGCAGTTTTCCCCCCGCTGCCAGTGCCTGTTTACAGCGGCGCAAAAAGCTTATCGCCTCAACCGGATCAGCCATCAGCTGGAAGGAACCCACGGGTAATACAATGGCCGCAAATTTTTGCGGATATTGAAATGTAGTGAACCCCTGCCGGCTCAAATCTGCCTTCACACCATAATTTGCGCAATTGATCTTGCACAAATCGAGCATATCTGCAGACAGATCAAACCCGCTGACCATATGCCCTGCCTGTGCCAGCGGCACCAGCATACGGCCATTGCCTGCAGCAGGCTCCAAAATTGGCCCTGTTACATTTTTCAGGCGCTCAAGATAAAATTCCACATCACCAAAAGAACAGCCGACCGGCTTATCCAGCTCATAAACACGGGATGCCAGTTTTCCATAATTTTTTGTCATATTTTGCTATATCCGGTTTGCAGTCATCAGACTGCGATGCAAATCAGGCTAAATATCTGTTAGCCACGAAAAATTATTCCGCTACACAGAAATGTGAAACGGCAATCAAAACGGATACGATAGCGATATTGTGCAAAACATAATTGCGCAGCAAATACAACAGGATTTCCGGCAAAAGAGTGGTTTTTCCCGCAACTGTTACTTTTCTGCCCGATGAAACTGATAAAAGAATCCTGTTATTTTCTGCATAAACCTGCATATTTTTTATCATGTCACAGAATTGCCATCTTGCAGTCGTCGCGGTTGAATGGCAAATTCCCGCTCATGGTTTCAAAACGTCTCAGCCGGGAAACCGGCCACCGCCGCAAATTTCTCGTCTCTATTGATGAAACGCCCGAATGCGGACGGGCCGTTGCCTATGCCTCGCGCCGTGCCAAAAACACCAGCGGCGCACTGGTCTTGTTGTTTGTGATTGATCCTTCGGATTTTCAGCAATTTCTGGGGGTGGGCAATATTATGCGTGCCGAAGCGCTGGAGCGGGCACAAAGCGCATTGAATAAATATGCTGCCCAATTGCGTGAGCAATATGGCATTGAACCGGAACTGATCATTCGTGAAGGCCAGACGCTTGAAGAGATCCATGGCCTGATTGAGGAAGATCAGGATATTGCCATTCTGGTTCTGGCTGCAGGTTCCGGCAAGGAAGGGCCTGGCCCTCTTGTGCAGTACATCTCCGGGCGCGGCGCACCCTTTCCCATTCCGGTAACGGTTATTCCTTCAGATCTTTCTGATGATGACATTGATGCAGTGGCCTGAAAGGCTTATATAAGAGCTCAACACGGCCTTACCCTGCCGCTTTATCAGCCCCAGAGAACACGGGAGCATTGCGATGTTCATCCAGACTGAAGCCACACCCAATCCGGCAACCCTGAAATTTCTGCCGGGCAAGGTTGTTATGCCGGAAGGCACTGCCGATTTCCGCGATGCGGAAAGTGCAGCCGATACATCACCGCTTGCCGCCAAGCTTTTTGCCGTGCCGGGCGTAACCGGTGTATTTTTCGGCTATGATTTTATTACCGTCAGCAAGGATGGCGCAGACTGGCAGCACCTTAAACCTGCTATTCTCGGCACTATTATGGAACATATGATGTCCGGCGCACCGGTTATGGCATCCGGTCAGGCTCAGGGGCACGACCATAGCGCCGGTGAATTTTTTGATGATGCGGATGCGGAAATTGTTGAAACCATCAAAGAGCTGATCGAAACCCGCGTGCGTCCGGCTGTGGCGCAGGATGGCGGCGATATCACCTTCCGCGGTTTTGAACATGGCGTGGTTTATCTGCATATGAAAGGCGCCTGCTCGGGCTGCCCCTCTTCCACCGCAACCCTGAAACACGGTATTCAAAACCTGCTCAAGCATTTTGTGCCGGAAGTGCAGCAGGTGGAAGCAATCTGACGCTTTTTCAATATATCAATTATAACAGGCGGCCTTTTTCCGGCCGCCTTTCTTGTATTAAAAAACAGTTCTGGTTGAGAAGGATATGCGATCACCGCGCCAAATTCCCGATCTCTGCGTTTTTGTTACAGCACCACCACTTTGGCACCAACCGATGCGCGGTTATATAAATCCATAATATCCTGATTGATCAGGCGGATACAGCCGGAAGACACATTCTTGCCGATTGACCACCATTCCGGTGTGCCGTGCAAACGATAGCCGCTGTCCCGCCCGCCTTTATAAAGATACAGGGCACGCGCCCCAAGCGGGTTATTGAGCCCCGGCTTCATACCACCGGCATATTTTGCCAGTTCAGGCTGGCGCCTGATCATCGGCGCAGGCGGTGTCCATGTTGGCCATTCACGCTTCATCGCAACCTTGGCATTGCCCTTCCATTGAAACCCTTCCCTGCCAACACCAATACCATAGCGCATGGCTTTGCCGCCCGGTTCGACATGATATAAAAACTTTTTCTGCGTATCGACCACAATTGTGCCCGGCGCTTCAGATGTTTCATATTTTACCAGCTGGCGGCGATATTGCGGATCAATCTGCGTTGCGGGAACGGCAGGCAGCACATAAGATGCATCCGTTACACTGGAATAAGATGCCGTGCTTGTATGCAATGGTGAACTTGCGGAACAGCCGGCTGCTGCCAGCATCAGCAAAATTCCGCCTATCGATAGAAATTGTCTGGAAACCATGTTGCCCCTCAGAAAAGCATTATTGCAAAATATATTGATCGATGAAGCTTACTGAAGCTTGTTTAATCAAACATTAACCATAAAAATCTTTTATGATAGGCTTCAAACAAGAATATCCGGAACCTATATTCATACGATAAATATATGCCGATTATTTCGCCTTTTGATAAGCATCCCCTTGATGATGGCAGGCAATCCGGAACCGCGCTCATGGTACGCCGCGGCGTGCAACGGCTATGCCTTGATCTGGATATTATGGTGATACCGGAAGTTTCACTGCGCTCGGGCAGGCGGGCAGACCTGATGGGGCTGACGCGCAAAGGTGAAATCTGGATTATTGAAATCAAATCCTCTGTCGCAGACTGGCAAGCCGACCAGAAATGGCCGGATTATCGCGCTTATTGCGACCGGTTGTTTTTTGCTACCCACAGCGCGGTGCCGCAGGAGATTTTTCCGCAGGATTGCGGCTTTATTCTTGCAGATAATTATAGCGGCGCGATCTTAAGGGAAGCGCCGGAGCACAAACTTGCCCCGGCAACACGAAAAGCCCTGACGCTACAATTGGCCAGAACCAGCGCCAACAGGCTCACCCATGCCGAAATGGCAGGTGTTACTCTGCCCCGGCATGATGCAGGCTAAGGTATTTTAGTGCGCAAACACTCTTTTTTAACAGCATCAGCGCGGGGCGCGCTTGGCAAGAATACGCTGCAATGTGCGGCGATGCATATTAAGACGGCGTGCCGTTTCTGAAACATTGCGCTCACACATTTCATAAACGCGCTGAATATGCTCCCAGCGCACGCGATCCGCCGACATAGGATTTTCCGGAGGCGCAATTTTCTCGCCTTCGCGGCGTGTCAGTGCTGCAAAAACCTCATCCGCATCAGCAGGTTTGGAAAGATAATCAATGGCGCCGATTTTCACTGCATTCACCGCCGTGGCAATATTGCCATAGCCGGTCAATACAATAGAGCGCGTATCTTCCCGCTTTGCACGAATAGCCTCGATAATATCAAGGCCATTGCCATCGCCAAGGCGCATATCCACCACAGCATAGGCCGGTGCGGCTTGTTTTACTGCGGCAATGCCCTCCTCAACGGATTCAGCAGTTGTCACTGTAAAACCACGGCTTTCCATAGCACGCGCAAGCCGTTGCAAAAACGGTTTGTCGTCATCAACCAGAAGAAGCGAAGGATCACTGCCGATGGCAAGGTGATCATCCTGACCCATATCATCCATCAGGTATTCCTTACTCGTCTTTTACACTCTACTTATTGCTGCGCCTGCGTCAAAAAGTCAAATATACAATATAAATATTCATAGAAAACGATCAAATTCACCATATTTCACGCAAATTTGACTCAAAAAAGCCATATTTCAAACACCCGCAACACCGGTTTGCGAATTTTGTTCACAGCCAAAAGCTGACAGGCAGCCATGCCGCACCGGCTGAACCTGACACGGTCATGAAACCTGCCCCCCTTATAGAGAATCGCATTTTAGGCAATCAGCGCCTGATATGGCCAGACAATGGAAATCTGCGCGCCGGTCTGGCCAGGCTCAGGGCGGTTGTTAAATGTGATCTGTGCACCGGAACGCTCCAGCAAGGTTTTGGCAATAAACAGGCCAAGCCCCAGGCCGCCGCCATTGCGTTCATCGCTGCGCCGCGACATATAGGGCTCTCCGATCCGGTCAAGCATATCAGGTGAGAACCCCTTGCCATCATCACGAATGGTAATATAGACCGATTGCTCATCCCAGCCCCAGATAACCTGTGTTTCATGCCGTGCAAAATCCACCGCATTTTCAATGAGATTGCCAAGGCCGTAAATAACACCAGGATTGCGGCGCACCACCGGCTCGGGCAAAGCTGATTTTTGACCGGTGTTTTTCTCAACCTCGATCCGGATACCAAAATGGCGATGCGGAGCAATCACCTCCTCAATCAGAGAGGATAATGCCAGTTTTGACATATGTTCCTCGCCCTCTGAAGACAGGCTGGTGAGGCGCTGCAGAATTTCGCGGCAGCGCCGCGCCTGTGAGGATAATAGCTGAATATCGTCAAAATAGCGGTCATCATCTTTCAAGGCCCGCTGCATTTCCTTAACCACCAGCGTAATGGTTGCCAGCGGCGTACCAAGCTCATGCGCTGCGGCAGCAGCCAGCCCGTCCAGCGCCGACAAATGCTGCTCACGCTGCAAGACCAGCTCGGTTGCGCTCAGAGCATCGCCCAGAAGGCGCGCTTCTTCTGCAATGCGATAAACATAAAGCCCGCTGAAAATCAGCGTGGAGGCAATGGCACACCACACACCCAGCACAAACATCAGCGGCAGTTCCAGCGTCACGCCGCTATACCATGGCAAAGGCAAATGCCACAGTACAAGCAGGCTGGCGCAAATAATCGCCATTGTTCCAAGCAATATAATACTGCGCACCGAAAGCGCCGTGGCAGCAATGATTACCGGCACCACCAGCAAGACAGCAAAGGGATTTTGCAAACCGCCGGTCAGAAAAAGCAGGCCTGTCAACTGCACAATATCAAAGCCAAGCACCAGCAAAACAGCATGCAAACCCAGCCGGTGGTTAAGATTATAACGAAAGACCAGAAACAGATTAAGCCAGGCTGAAACGGCAATCAGCGCAAAACTGATACCTAACGGAAAAACAAAATTCAGCCACAGGGAAACAAATAAAATCGCCGCCGTCTGGCCGGCAATGGCAAACCAGCGCACACGCACAAGTGTTGTTAAACGCAGGCGGCGGGATTGCGACGAAGCCCGGTTAATCAATTCACCATTGGCCATACAATCTTCCCCGTAAAATCCTGCCTGCAAATTGCCTTATGCGGCAAAACCGACAGCGACGCAAGTAAAACTGCGCTATCCTGCCGCAGGGAAATTCCTGTCAAACATCCTCACTTATATTTTCTATACCCATCAAAAATGCGCCTGAATGCCGGCTTTTGGCACTTTGCCGGACAATAAGGCCGAATTATTCAGCCGGTTCGCGGTTTGGCGCGTCGTGTGGGGGCAGCATTGGCCGGATCTTCCGGCCAGACATGTTTGGGATAACGGCCACGCATATCGGAGCGCACATCCGCCCATGAGCCTTGCCAGAAGCCGGGCAAATCACGCGTGATCTGGATCGGGCGATGTGCAGGCGATAAAAGTTCCAGCACAAGCGGCACCGTATCACGGGCAATGGAAGGATGCCTGTTAAGACCGAATAATTCCTGCACCCGCACCGCAATAACCGGCTCATCCCCCTCATAATTAATGGCAATATCAGAGCCGGTCGGCACAGTAAAATGGGTTGGCGCCAGCGCATCAATCTGCCGTTGCAGATCAAATGGCACAAGCGAGCGCAGCCCATTCATCAACGCAGACGGATTGATTTTATCAAGCCGCGCCCCACCGGTTAAAAATGGCAGCAGCCAATCCTCCAGCCTTGCCAGAAGATAAGCATCATCCATAGGCGGCCATGGCGCGCCAAGCCCGCGATAAAGCCAGCCAAGCCGGCGGCGCAGCGTTAAAGCCTGCTTGTCCCAGGGTAATATTTCCAGCCCATATTGGCGCACTGCCTGAATAATACCAAGATCCGCCGCCTCGCCTAAAGGGGCTGGCAGATTTTTTTCTGACAAGGTTATCGCACCAAGCCGCACAGCCTCGCGCGCACGCAAGGTCTTGCGCTCCGGATCATAGATAATCTTGCGGCCTGCCTCAATCTGCCCTGCCAGACGGGCGAGAATATCACCTTCATCAACCTCAGCGGCAGAAAGAATACGTTGCGCCCCTGCCCGTCCGGTCAGATCAGCAACAACCAGCCATGGGGCGCGCGATAAATGCTCGGTCATATCCAGCTCGCCGCCGCGGCCATTGGCCAGAATAAACTGCCCGCCATTGCCGCGTGCCCTGGCCACCCGGTCAGGATAGGCATCAAGCAAAAGCGCACCCGCACGGATATTTTCCTCAGCTTGCGCAATTGGTGTATTGTTCACATTTTGCGGCGCAAAATCCTTAATCAGCGCACGTGCCAGCCTGCGTGCCTTTTGTGCGCGCTCGCCACGATCACGGCGAAAACGGGAAAGCCGCATATCAAGATCAATATCCTTGCCGCCAAGGCCGCGCTCGGTCATCAGCACTGCGAGTTCGGCTGCCTGCAAGGCCTCGCCGCGCAGGGCAGCCTGCGCCACCATATGGGCAAGGCGCACCGGCAAGGCCAGTTTCCTGATCTTTTTACCGGATAATGTCAGCCGTCCGTTATCATCCAGTGCACCAAGCCGCTTCAACAGGGTGGCTGCTTCCTTTAAGCTGGCCTTCGAAGGCTGATCAAGCAGGCGCAAATCGCTCACATCATGCACGCCCCATGCGGCACAATCGAGCAGTAATGATGACAGATCAGCCTCCAGAATTTCCGGCGTGGTAAAATTGGGGCGGGAGGCCGTCTGCCCCTCATGCCAGAGCCGGATCGCAATGCCGGATTGCGTGCGCCCTGCGCGCCCGGCGCGCTGGGCAATGGCTGCCTGCGATGCCCGCACAGTCTCCAGCCGCGTCAGGCCGGTTGCAGGCTCAAAACGCGGCTGACGCGACAAGCCGCTGTCAATCACCACCCGCACGCCATCAATGGTAATTGAGGTTTCGGCAATGGATGTGGCCAGCACCACTTTACGCTTGCCTTCAGGAGCAGGTTTGATCGCCTGATCCTGATCACGCCCCTCCATTGCACCATAAAGCGGACAAAGCATGATATGCTCATCCAAACGCCCTTCCAGCAAACGCATTACTCGCTCAATCTCGCCCTGACCGGGAAGAAAACAAAGCAAACCGCCCTGTTCATCTGCCAATGTGCTGCGGATAAGCCGCGCCATGGCTTCTTCAATCCGCTCATCGTTTTTGCGCTCCTGATAGCGGATTTCCACCGGAAAACTGCGGCCTTCACTCTCCACCACCGGCGCATTATCCAGCAATTGCGCCACCCGCGCCCCGTCAAGCGTTGCCGACATGACCAGTATTTTGAGATCAGAGCGCAAAGCGCCTTGCACATCCAGCGCCAGTGCAAGGCCAAAATCAGCATCAAGGCTGCGCTCATGAAACTCATCAAACAACACGGCGCTGATGCCGGATAATTCCGGATCATCCAGAATCATGCGGGCAAATATACCTTCTGTCACCACCAGAATTTGCGTCTGTTCGCTGTAGCGACTGTCGAGGCGCATGCGGTAGCCAACAGTTTTGCCGACCTCCTCTCCCAAAAGGCGCGCCATTTGCGTGGCTGCCGCACGTGCCGCAAGCCTGCGCGGCTCCAAGACGATGATCCGCCCGCCTTTGCGCCAATTTGCCTGCAACAGATGCAGCGGCACCAAAGTTGTTTTGCCGGCACCGGGCGGTGCCACAAGCACAGCAGAGCCGCCAGCCTGCAAGGCATGATCCAGTTGCGGCAAGACCTCACAAACAGGCAAAGACGGAAGCGATGAAACAAAATTTTGCAGCAAGAACAATGCACCTGATCAATGATTCTGATTGCGGCGAAGTATAAACAGCCACATTGCGTTTTACTATTCCTGAGCCCCAGATCGTCCCAGATTGCTCCAGATTGATACCACAGGCTGATCGTGCAAAGCATGACAATTGACATACTCCCCCATAGTATGTACCCTGGAGGCATCATCAGCGGTAGATCATCATGCCTCATTCACCGGAAGCCAAAAAACGCATTCTCACACGCCTGCGCCGCATTAAAGGGCAGACGGAGGCACTGGAGCGCGCGGTTGAAGCGGGCACGGAATGCGGTGCGCTTTTGCAGCAGCTTGCCGCCTTGCGTGGTGCTGCCACCGGCCTGATGGCGGAGGTGCTGGAGAGCCATCTGCGAGAGACTTTTCAGCCATCTGAAGCCACAGCCCTGCCACCGCCTGATATTGATAATGAAATAGACCAGCTTATGCGGATTATCCGCTCATATCTAAAATAAAAACACTGTTTTAAGAGGAACAAAACCATGAAATCGCGCGCAGCCGTTGCCTGGGAGGCCAATAAGCCGCTCACTATTGAAACAATCGAGATCGGCGGACCAAAAGCCGGTGAGGTGCTGGTGGAGATCATGGCAACCGGCGTGTGCCACACCGATGCCTATACGCTTTCCGGCCTTGATTCTGAGGGTAAGTTTCCGGCCATTCTCGGCCATGAGGGCGCAGGCATTGTGCGTGAGGTGGGGGCTGGCGTTACCACTTTAAAACCGGGCGATCATGTGATCCCGCTTTACACGCCGGAATGCCGCCAGTGCAAAACCTGCCTGTCGCAGCGCTCTAATCTTTGCACCTCCATCCGCGCCACGCAAGGCCAGGGGCTGATGCCCGACCGCACCACGCGTTTCTCCTGTGATGGCGGTGAAATTTTCCATTATATGGGTTGCTCAACCTTCTCCAATTTCACTGTTTTGCCGGAAATTGCCCTTGCCAAAGTGCGCGAAGATGCCCCTTTCGACAAGATCTGCTATATTGGCTGCGGCGTTACCACCGGTATCGGCGCGGTCATCTATACGGCAAAAGTGCGTCCCGGCTCCAATGTTGTGGTATTTGGTCTTGGCGGTATCGGGCTTAATGTCATTCAGGGTGCGCGCATGGTGGGAGCCGATAAGATTATCGGCGTTGATATCAATCCGGCCAAGGTGGAAATGGCGAAAAAATTCGGCATGACCGATTTTATCAATCCGCGCGAGGTCGGCAATGACAAGGTGGTGCAGGCCATTATTGACCTGACCGATGGCGGCGCCGATTATTCCTTTGATGCGACCGGCAATACGGATGTGATGCGTCAGGCTCTAGAATGCTGCCATCGCGGCTGGGGCGAGAGCATCATTATCGGCGTGGCGGAAGCCGGCAAGGAAATTGCCACCCGTCCGTTCCAGCTGGTTACCGGCCGCGTCTGGAAAGGCACGGCCTTTGGCGGCGCACGCGGGCGCACCGATGTGCCAAAAATTGTTGACTGGTATATGGAAGGCAAGATCAATATTGATGATCTTATCACCCATAAAATGCCGCTGGAAGAAATCAATACCGCCTTTGATCTGATGCATGAGGGCAAATCCATCCGCTCGGTGGTAACTTTCTGATGCGGTTAAAGCGGAGATAAGCTGATGTTTTTTCTGCGTCGTCATAGGTCTTTTTATCTCGGCGCATCAGGCGGGGCGCTGGCGTTCCTCCTTGCATGGCTGTTTAAAAGCCCGCTTGCCCCGGTTATCGGGGCAAACTGCTTTTTTATCATCTATCTGCTTTTGGCAATCACATCACTGCCACGCCTTACCCCGTCATTCCTGAAAAAACACGCCGCCAGTGCCGATGAGCCGGTCTGGTTCATTTTTCTGGTCACATTTGCCACGGCCATTCTGGCGGTTGTGTTGCTGTTTATTCTCATCAACCAGCAACACAAGCCGGAATTTTCCGATCTGGCTGTCACGCTTGCAGCCGTGCCGCTTGGCTGGGCAACCATTCATATGATGAGTGCGCTGCATTATGCGCATATTTACTGGCAGCCGAACGAAGCTGCCGGAACCGATGCCGGACATATCAGCCATTATCGCGGCGGTCTGGGCTTTCCGGATACGCCGGAACCCTCGGGCATTGATTTTGCCTATTTTGCCTATGTGGTTGGCATGACGGCACAAACTTCCGACACCAATGTCACGACACCCGCCATGCGCCGGATTGTGATTTTGCATGGCATTGTGTCCTTCTTTTTCAATACTGTTCTGGTTGCCGCTGCGGTCAATGTGGTGGTAGCCCTTGGGAGTTAACAACCATGGAAACCATCTCAAAAGTCAAAGCCTTTGGCGGTATGCAGGGCGTTTATCGCCATGCCAGCACAACCTGCCAATGCGACATGACCTTTGCGCTATTTCTTCCCCCCCAGGCGGAGCAAAAACCGGTGCCGGTTTTGTGGTATCTCTCCGGCCTTACCTGCACCCATCAAAATGTGATGGATAAGGGCGAATATCGCCGCCTTGCCGCAGAGCTTGGGGTGGCGGTTTTGTGTCCGGATACCAGCCCCCGCGGCGATGATATTCCCGATGAGCCGGATAATTGGCAATTTGGCAAGGGAGCAGGTTTTTATCTTGATGCCACCCAAGCCCCATTTGCCAAAAACTACCGCATGTACAGCTATATTACACAAGAGCTGAGCGAACTCGCGGCAGAAAAATTTCCGCTGGATATGACGCGGCAGGCCATAACCGGCCATTCCATGGGCGGGCATGGGGCAATCACCATTGCCCTGAAAAATCCGGGGCGGTTTAAATCGGTTTCTGCCTTTGCGCCCATTGCCCAGCCCTCCACCGCCGGATGGTCAAAACCGGCGCTGGAAAAATATTTAGGTCAGGATGAAAGCGCATGGCGCGCCTATGACAGCACCTTGCTGATTGAAGACGGGCACCGCATTGAAAATCTGCTGATTGATCAGGGAACTGCGGATAGTTTTCTCAATGATGGCCTGCGCCCGTGGCTTCTGGAAGAGGCGTGTAAAAAAGCAGGCATTGCCCTCACCCTCAATATGCGCGAGGGCTATGACCACTCCTATTATTTCATCTCAACCTTTATGGATGAACATTTACGCTGGCATGCACAACGCCTGGGCGTTTTTGCAAGCACCACATAATAAAAGCATGAAGTGAAAAACCAATCCGCGCCTGAGGAAAGCAAGCTGTTGCAAGGCTTTATACCGCAGGCGCGGCTCTTTGCGTAAAAACCGATATAAAAACTGGTAATTATGCTGAATTCTGGCGGTAAAATTTGGTAAATCCACCCGCAGCGACTATATTAAATCTATCATTTCAGCCTGATTCGTTTCAGCACTTTTCTGTGCGCCAGAATCTATAATCAGACCAGATTTTTATATAACCGCAGGGCATGCGCCTTACGGCAACGCTAACGAAAGTCTTTCATGAGCGAGACCACTGAAAATCCTCACGGCGAGAACCTTTCCGCAGATATCAATGCGAATAATCCTGAATATGGCGCGGATTCCATCCGCGTTCTCAAAGGGCTTGATGCTGTGCGCAAGCGCCCCGGTATGTATATCGGTGATACAGATGACGGTTCCGGTCTGCATCATATGGTTTACGAAGTGGTGGATAATGCGATTGACGAGGCGCTGGCCGGCCACGCCACACTGGTAACAGTCACCCTCAATTCTGACGGCTCCTGCACAGTCACTGATAATGGCCGCGGCATTCCGACCGACATCCATAAGGAAGAAGGGGTCTCCGCTGCTGAGGTTATTATGACCCAGCTGCATGCGGGCGGTAAATTTGACCAGAATTCCTATAAGGTTTCCGGCGGTCTGCATGGTGTCGGCGTATCTGTTGTCAATGCGCTGTCCATCTGGCTGAAGCTTAAAATCCGCCGCGGTGGTAAAATCCATGAAATGAGCTTTACCCATGGCGTGGCCGATGCACCTTTAAAAGTCACCGGTGATGCCGGTGAGGAAACCGGCACAGAGGTTAGTTTCCTGCCATCGCCTGCCACTTTCAGCATGGTTGAATTCAGCTATGAGACACTGGAGCGCCGCCTGCGGGAACTCGCATTTCTCAATTCCGGCGTGCGGATCAAGCTTGCTGATAAACGCCATGCCGATGTGGTTGAGCAGATTTTGCATTATGACGGCGGCTTGCAGGAATTTGTCAAATATCTCGATCAATCAAAAAAACCGATGCTGGCAGAGCCGATCTATATTTCCAGTGAAAAAGACGGCATGACTGTTGAGGTCGCCATGTGGTGGAACGACACCTATCATGAGCGCGTCTTGTGCTTCACCAATAATATTCCGCAGCGCGATGGCGGCACGCATCTGGCAGGCTTCCGCGGCGCGCTGACCCGTCAGATGACCGGCTATGCGGAAAATTCCGGCATTGCCAAAAAAGAAAAAGTCAGCCTCACCGGTGATGACTGCCGCGAGGGCTTAACCGCTGTTCTTTCCGTCAAGGTGCCGGATCCCAAATTTTCATCCCAGACCAAAGACAAGCTGGTCTCCTCAGAAGTGCGTCCGGTTGTGGAAAGCCTTGTTAATGAGGCGCTGGCCACATGGCTGGAAGAGCATCCTTCTGAAGCCAAAATATTGATGACAAAAGTTGTCGAAGCCGCCGCCGCGCGGGAAGCTGCCCGCAAAGCCCGCGACCTCACGCGCCGCAAAGGCGCGCTGGATATTACCTCACTGCCCGGAAAACTGGCCGATTGTCAGGAGCGTGATCCGGCAAAATCTGAAATCTTCATTGTTGAGGGGGATTCAGCCGGTGGCTCTGCCAAAGGCGGGCGCTCGCGCCAAAATCAGGCAATTTTGCCGCTGCGTGGTAAAATTCTTAATGTGGAACGCGCCCGTTTTGACCGTATGCTCTCTTCCGACCAAATCGGCACACTGATCACCGCACTCGGCACATCCATCGGCAAGGATGAGACCAGCGGCTTTAATCCGGATAAATTGCGCTATCATAAAATCATCATCATGACCGATGCTGACGTTGACGGCGCGCATATTCGCACATTGCTTTTAACCTTCTTCTTCCGCCAGATGCCGGAGCTGATCGAGCGCGGCCATGTCTATATTGCCCAGCCGCCGCTCTATAAGGTCACGCGCGGCAAGAGCTCGCAATATATCAAAAATGAGGCTGCCTTTGAGGATTATCTGATTGATTCAGGCCTTGAGGAAGCAACGCTGGAGCTTGGTAACGGCGAGGTACGCGCCGGCGCTGACCTGCTATCGATTATCAATGATGCCCGCAACCTGCGCACGGTGCTGAATGGCCTGCACACCCGCTATGATCGTGCTGTTGTGGAGCAGGCCGTGATTGCCGGCGCCATGAATGTGGAGGCCTCTGATAATCCTGCAAGGGCACAGGAACTTGCTGATGCGGTTGCCAAACGGCTTGATATGATTGCCGAAGATATGGAACGCGGCTGGAGCGGCTTCTATTCTCCTGAAGAAGGTTTCCGTTTTGAGCGTATGTTGCGCGGCGTAAAGGATACAGCAGTGCTGGATATGGCGCTGCTTGGCTCGGCTGATGCCCGTCAGCTTGATCGGTTCAGTGAAAAGCTCAATGAAATTTATGCGACCCCGCCTGTCTTGCGCCGCAAGGACAAGAGTGAAACTGTTTCCGGCGCGATCCAGCTGCTGGAAGCCATTTTTGCTGCCGGCCGCAAGGGGCTGTCACTACAACGCTATAAAGGCCTTGGCGAGATGAATGCCGAGCAATTATGGGAAACAACCCTTGATCCGAATGCCCGCTCGCTGCTGCAGGTAAAAGTGACGGATGCCACCAATGCTGATGCGCTGTTCTCGCGCCTGATGGGCGATGAGGTGGAACCGCGCCGCGAATTTATTCAGGATAATGCGCTCAGTGTTGCCAATCTGGACGTATAAACCCTGCAAATTCAGGCCATTCTGATAGTTTTCCGGCCTGATATTTTTTAAAGCCGCAGGCTATACCTGCGGCTTTTTTATCGGGCTATATGAACGGGCTGGATAATCAACCCGTCTGCTGTTTGTGCATGATAGACATCCACGCCATAGAGTGAACGGATCATTTCCGGCTGCAGCACCTCATCCGGCGTGCCGTCGGCCATCAGTGTTCCGTCTTGTACCAGCAACAAACGCGAGCACCAGCGGGCAGCAAGCCCCAGATCATGCATGGTACATAAAATACTGCGCCCGTTCGCCGCCATATCGCGGAATATCTGCATCAGCCCGATCTGATGGGCCGGATCAAGCCCTGCCACCGGCTCATCAGCCAGCAAAAACTGCGTATCCTGCACCAGTGCACGCGCAATCAGCACTCTTGCCTGCTCGCCGCCGGAGAGTTCACGTGCCGGCTTATCCCGCAAATGCGCGATTTCCAGCGCCTCCAGCGCCTCTTCTATCTTTTGGCGATCCTGCCCGCTCAGTCCCGCCAGATGCGGCAGCCGTGCATAGCGGCCAAGCTCCACTAAAGTTTCCACACGCATATTCCAGATGATCTCACGATCCTGCACAATATAAGACAGGATCTTTGCCCTTTCGCGGCCTGACAGATGCGCACTCTCCTCGCCGTTCAGCATGATTGTGCCCTGATAAGGTATCTGCGCCAGTATAGCACGCAAAAGCGTTGATTTGCCTGCGCCATTGGCACCGATCAGACCAACAAACTCCCCCTGCCTGACAGCAAAGGACAAATGCTGCACAACAGGGCGCTTCTGGCGGAAAACAGACAGGTTTTTTACGCATAACAGGCTCAAATTTCAGCTCCTTTGCGCAATTTCCACACCAGATGCAGAAAAAAGGGCGCGCCAAGCAGCGCGGTGAGCACACCAAGCTTCAGGTCTTTCTCCGGCACAATAACGCGCACAAAAATATCTGCAGCCAGCAATATAACCGCACCGCCAAGCGCCGAGAGCGGCAACAGGCGCGATGGGCGCGACCCTGCAAACGGGCGCAAAATATGCGGCACAACAAGGCCGATAAAACCGATGCTCCCAGCAACAGCTGTTGCCGATCCCACACTCAGCGCCGTGCCTGCAACCACCAGAAATTGCGTTTTGCGCAATTCCACCCCCATGCTCGCGGCGGTCTCCTGCCCAAGAGTCAATGCATCCAGTGCACGGCCGGTAAAAAGCAAACACAGCCAGCCAAGCCCCATAAAAGGCAGCGCCAGCCAGACATGCGCCATTGAACGATCATTCAGAGAGCCAAGCATCCAGAATATGATTTCCATCAATGCAAAAGGATTGGGCGCAAGGCTGAGCGCAAGTGATGTTAAAGCGCCGGTAAAGGCAGAGATTGCAACACCTGCCAGAATAACCGTGATGGTTGAGCCGCTGCCGCCTGCCAGAAATTGCACCAGCACCACGGCAAAAAAGGCAAACCCCAATGCCATCAAAGGCAGGCTGAGCGGAAACCAAAGCGACAGACCGCTATAAAGCGCCAGAACCGCACCAAGTGATGCCGAAGAACTCACCCCCAGCAAGCCCGGCTCGGCCAGAGGATTGCGCAAATAACCCTGTAAAACGGCACCGGACAACCCCAATGTCAGGCCGATCATAGCGCCAAGCAAGGCACGGGGAAGGCGCAATTGCTGCATAATCAGCACTATATCACTATCGCCTTTGCCAAAAAGGCCATATATCCCTTGCACAACGCCGATTGATGACGGCCCTGTTAACAGGGACAAGACAAATAAGACGAACGACAATAGGGTTAATGCGCATAATATGCCATAATAGCGCCTGTTATGGTCTGTCATTGCTTCCGGCCTGTTATTTTCCTGCCCTGTGCGGTGAGATTATATTGCGCATTACGCAGAATTTTCACCGCCTCCAATATATAGACTGAGCCGCAAGACCAATAGCGCCCGGGCACCGAAACTTTGCTCACTCTGTGCCCTGCCTGCCCTTTTCCCTCCCTGCTGGTTAATGCCTCCATCACCGGATGGTGGTAATTTTGATAGGCAAGCGCCGGTTTTGCATAAAATTCCGGCTCAATCACCAGATCCGGTTTCAAGCGAACAAGATCTTCCAGCGAGATGCGCCCTGCGCCGGTTTTGTTGTCCGTTGCCGCCAGATTGGTGATCCCCAACTGCCGCATTGTCTCATCGGCCAATGTACCGGCGCCTGAGATATAGCCATTCGGCTCATAGACCAGCGCCGTCACCGGTTCAGCTTCAGGCAGAGCAGCCAATGCCTGATCAAGTGCGGCAATCTGGGCATCAGCCTGTGGCTTTCTGCCAAGTACATTTCCCATATGCGCAATCTGTTGCACAATATCCGCAAAATTTTGCGCATAGCCAAAGCGTTCAACGGGAATGCCCGCCTGCTCCAATGCGGCAAGCTTATCCGGCGCGGTATAAACGGAAGCCAGCACCAGATCCGGTTTCAGCGCCAATATTTCCTCCAGCCCTGAATGGTTGAGATTATATTTTTTCGCCTGTTGCGCCACAGGCGAAGATACCGGATCAGCAGCGATATGGCTGACAGAGAGAATTTGCGCAGGATCAGCCAGCGACAGCGCCAGAATGTCAGTGCAAAGATTGAGCGACACCACGCGCTGCGGTGCATTTTCTGCCCTTGCCTGCAGGTTCAGAAAACACAAAAGACAAGCCGCAACAGCGGCCTGCCTTTTCAAAAAGCCAGTCAAATCGTGGTAGCGCGCCATATTCAGAAAGATGCCTTCAGGCCGGCAAAAAAGCCGCGCCCCGGCGTGTTATAGCCATAGACTTCCTGATATTTTTTATCGAACAGATTTTCGATACGGGCAAAGCCTTCCAGCTTGTCAGTGAACTTATAGCTGCCGCCGATATTGACGACGGTGTACTTGTCTAGAGTGCGACCTGCATCTTTTATTTCACCATTGAAGATTGCTTCCCCAAACAGACGGGCTCGGTCTTCATAGAATGTATAAGCCACATTTACAGAGCCGGAATGACGTGGGCGACGCACTTCAACCTCGCCTTTAGGATTTCGCGAGGAAGTATATGTATAGGTGCCCCCCGCAGTAAATCCATAAAGCAAGTTTAATGTTGCGGATAACTCTACACCATGGCGCTTACTTCTACCGACATCGTTAAAATATGTATTTGGAAAAGATTGATCATCATAAGTGATTTTATCAGTTAAATTTTGATTGAAGTAAGTCACGTCAAAGACAAGCAAATCGTCAAAAAATTTGTGCTCCACACCAACATCCCAACCAAAGCTTTTCTCAGGCGTAAGACCAGGATTACCTCTCAACCAACCTTCATCAGCAAACATTTCATAAAAAGTAGGGTTTTTGTTCCCTGTCCCTAATGAAGCATGGAGTTTTGCAGTCGTTTCAGGAATAGCCCACGCCCCACTGACAGAGTAGGTTGTCGCATCTTTAAATTCATCATTAATATCGTGACGCAGGGCAACATTTAAATAAATTTGATCGTAAAATTCGCCATTATACTCTCCAACGAAAGAGTAAGTTTCACGTTCATGGCGAAGAACATTTGTATAAATTTCGCGTTGCCATTCAAGGCCACCAGTAATTGTATGATGAGCAACCGCAAAAGAAGGCGTATCAAAAACATAGGATACTTGATAACTACCAGACAGACGCTTACTGCGATTTTTACCATTTCCCCGAGCTTCAAAAGATTTGTAATCCTGATCGCTTCCCGACAATCGGATTTTTTGTGTCAGAGCATCATCTAAACCCTTGATAGTCAAACCAAGACTGCCGATTAAATCTTTCTTTTTTGCAAAAGCCCCTAAAGAACGCATAGGATCTGGTGAAAACATATCATCCAAATCAGTACGGTTCTTCACATAGCGCAAAGTTGCATCAAGCTTTGCAGCCTCAGACAAATCAACATTGACCTTACCATTCAGGGTCAAGTTAGTATCACCGTCTTTTTCATCACCAAAATTAGAGATGTTAAAACCTTTAGTACGACGATAGGACGCTGACAGCGCCATATCGTAATTTTCAGCACCGCCTTGCAATAACACACCGCCAAGCCATGAATTCTGGCTGCCGACCTCTGTGGTTCCGCTAACTTTGAAACCGTCACGCTTGCCGCCTTTAGTGATGATATTCACGACGCCGGCCAAAGCATCTGATCCCCAAAAAGCGCTCTGCGGACCACGAAGAATTTCAATACGCTCAATATCCTCAGTTTGCAGAGCTCCAAAATCATACGCTTCACCAGAGGCAGAGTTTACCTTGACGCCATCAATCATTACGAGCAAATGATCCGCTTCAGCGCCGCGCACACGGATATTGGTCATCCCGCCTTTTGTGCCGGAACGGGACACGGAAAAACCCGGCACCAGACGCAAGGCATCAGCCAGATAACGCACCTGATTTTGTTCAAGCTGCTTGCCGGTAATCACAGTTACGGCACGGCCGGTTTTACCTTCCTGCAAAGGTGTGCGGCCGGCGGTTACAACAATCTCTTTCAATTGTATCGTTTGTTGGTTTTTTTCCTCAGCCCAAGCCGTGCCGCAATTGCAAACAACCAGAGCCGTACCCAATGCCAATATATTTATTTTAAGGTTTAATAAATTGCGTGTCATATTGTCCCGCCACAAAAACAAGCCTTCCTTGTGATACAGCTTGCCTTAATTTCATTATACAAACCGCAGCTGAGACTGATTTTTTAAAAAAAACAGTAATCCGCATGCGGCAACATTTCTCCAATGTCACCGTCACGGATATCCGCGCCCGCACACCCCTCGCATACCGGCTGGTGACCGGAAAAGGCAGGTCTCCTGACTTGCGGGTCATCACGGACACTCCGCCTTCCCGCTTTTTCAAGCAGTGGCTTAACCGGAGGCCGCTCGCCATATACAGTTGCGGGGGCAGTCACGGATTAAACACCGTGTTCCCTTTTCATTTGCCGGGCAGATTGCTGCCGCGGGCAAAACCTTTTCCGTAAAAACGATAACAATGCACCGCAAACAGGTCAATTCCTATACAAAAAATGCCACGCATTTTCATGCGTGGCGTGTTCCTTGTGCCGCAGTTTGCACCAGGCATCTTGTTACAAGGCGCAAATATCATCATAAAGTTTCTGCGGGATGGTGACCGTGCCGTTTTTCAAACTGCGCTCACGTGCCTCATAGCGGCGCTGCGATGGCAGACGCGCACCTTGCGCGGTAATCGCCGAGAACATTTTCTCCGCCCGCGCCATATGTTCCGCCATGGCCGCGCCAAGAAAACTTTCCGGATTAAAGGCAATCACAATTTCCCCGTGACGCGGTGATGCACCGCGCCCCTTATCCCATTCCTGAGATTCAAGGCTCAACATATCGCCGATCAACGGCCCCGCCAGCAATTCCACCATTGCCGACAAGGCAGAGCCCTTATAGCCGCCAAATGTCAGCATCGCCCCTTCCAGTGCCGCCTGCGCATCCGTTGTTGGTGCGCCGTCTTTATCAACCGCCCAGCCTTCCGGAATCGGCTTACCGGCACGGCGATAAAGCTCAATCTCCCCCCGTGCCGCAGCACTGGTGGCAAAATCAAACACAAACGGATAATTGCCGGCACGCGGCCAGCCAAAGGCAATCGGATTAGTGCCAAAAACACCGGTTTTGCCACCCGCAGGCGCCACCCATGCATGGCTTGGCACCATAGCCAGAGAAACAAGCCCCTGTTCTGCCAGCATTTCCACTTCCGGCCACAGCGCAGAAAAATGCACACAATGATTAATCGCCAGTGCGGCAATGCCAAGTTTGCGGGTTTTCTCCACCAGAAGCGGCAAAGCTTTTTCGAGCGCCAGCAGCGAATATCCGCCTTTAGCATCCACCGCAACAATACCGCCGGCGCGATCTTCCACCTGCGGCACGGCATCCGTCACCACGGCTTTGGCTTTAATGGTCTGCGCACAGCTCAAAACCCGATAAAGCCCGTGTGAATCACATTCATCCCGCTGGCAGTTTTGCAGCAAACGCGCATTGGCTTTTGCATGATCTTCGGAAAGACCAAGCCCGATAAAGGTCTTTTCCGCCAGATTATAAGCCTCATCCAGCGTGATTGTGATTGTTGCACTCATAATATGGCATCCTCCCTGAATATCACACCGCCCAAAGTCGGATTAATATATCAGAGACCTAGCCCAGCCATGATAAAACAGCAAGTCTATAACCTGATAAGAAAAACCCGCTCAAAAAGAGCGGGTTCTCAAAGTCCAATAATCAGCGGAAGCTTTTGCGCTCGCCACCTTCACGTGGCTTGCGCGGGCTCTTCGGTTTATCGCCAAAAAATTTGCCCTCACCGCCTTTAAAACGCGCCCTGCCCTTTGGCGCTCCTGATCCTTGCTTGTCATCACCGCGGCGGTCATAGCGGGAGCGGTCTGGGCGCTGGCCGCGGCTTTCCTGTTCCGGCGCGCTGGATAGGCGGATAGTCAGCCCCTTTTCACCGGTGCCCTGTTCTTCAACAACAGAGAAATATTCCTGCGCTTTTTCACCATTGATCTCAAAACGGGTTTCGTTTTCAAGAATGCGAATTGCGCCGACATCACTTCTGGAAATATGTCCGGCCTTGCAAATCAGTGGCAATACCCATTTGGGATCAGCGCGATGTTGACGCCCTGCCGACAAACTGAACCATGCCCCGCCGTTAAAACCGGACCGGTTTTCACGCATGGTGCGCTCACCACGATCACGGCTGTTACGGTCATTGGAGCGCGATGGCGCACCCAGTGGCCGCACAGGTGCATCAGACACATCCTCCGGTGCGGGGCGGCTTTCAATCTCACGGCGCAGATAAGCGCCTGCAATCTGTTCCGGTGTGTAACGCGCCTGCAATTCACGCATCAAATCCCGGATATCCGCGGGAATTTCATCACTCAGGCGGCTGTCTTCCAAAATAATTTCGCGCATTTTGTGCTGCACGACATCAATTGTCGGCGCGGCAATGCTTTGTGCTTCCAGCCGCGCCATCTGCAACAGGCGCTCGGCAGTGCGGCGGCGGGAAAAAGGCACAACCAGAATACAGGTGCCCTTGCGGCCCGCACGCCCCGTACGGCCGGAGCGGTGCAAAAGTGTTTCGCCATTGGTTGGCAGATCGGCATGAATGACCAAATCAAGATTTGGCAGATCAATGCCGCGGGCAGCAACATCTGTTGCCACACAGATGCGGGCGCGGCCATCGCGCATGGATTGCAGCGCATTATTGCGCTCGGATTGTGACAATTCTCCCGATAAGGCCACCACCGAAAAACCACGATTGTTTAAACGGCTGGAAAGATGTTTTACCCCCTCGCGGGTTGAGGCAAAAATGATTGTGTTGACATTATCATGATAGAGCAGCGTATTGATAATTGCATTTTCACGCTCCTGAGGCGGCACAATCATCGCCTGATAGGTGATATCAGCGTGTTTTTCATGAGCCGCAGTGGCGGTAATGCGCAGTGCATCCTGCTGAAAACGCTTGGCAAGCTGGGCGATAGATTTGGAAACCGTTGCCGAGAATAACAAGGTGCGGCGCGTCTCAGGCGCTTCTCCGAGAATAAATTCCAGATCTTCACGAAAGCCAAGATCAAGCATCTCATCCGCTTCATCCAGCACCACGGCGCGCAATTGCGCCATATCCAGCGCATTGCGGGTAATATGATCGCGCAGGCGCCCCGGTGTGCCCACCACAATATGCGCCCCGCGCTCCAGATTGCGGCGCTCGCTGCGGATATCCATACCGCCAACACAAGTGGCAATACGCGCACCGGCCTGTGCATAGAGCCATTCCAGCTCGCGGGAGACCTGCAAGGCCAGTTCACGGGTGGGGGCAATGATCAGTGCCAGCGGTGCCTGCGGCGCAGCCAGTTTTCCGGCATTTTCCAGAAGGGTCGGCGCAATAGCAATACCAAAGGCAACCGTTTTTCCGGAGCCGGTCTGGGCGGATACAAGCAAATCGCGCCCTTCGGTTTCAGGTGCAAGCACTGCCTGTTGTACAGAGGTGAGTTCAGCATAGCCGCGTGCGGCAAGAGCACCGGCAAGTGCAGGTGCGATATTTGAAGGCATGGTCATGAATGACTTTCAGCAAAGGCTCACCCACGCAGCAAACGGCCCCGACATTCACTAGCCCTGAAAAATCAGGCAAATGTCCCATCCCTGGCTTCATCCATGATTAAACGGTAAAAACCGTAAACCCATGCTTTCACACATCCGTGGCCGGTAACGTAAATAAGCAAAAAACATTAAAATGATGACGGTGCGCTGCGTAAAAGTGAATGACAGACAAATCAATCCATAACAGCTGATTGTTTAAAATCCTGCTGTGCGGCGGTCTGCCACCCGCTTTTAAAAGGCGCAATGCCGCAAAACCGGAATTTTACAGCATGTTGCCTGCCTCTTACTGCATTAACCGCATAAGATCAATGTGCTTCATCCCAGTTTTGCGCAGAGCGCACATCTACCTGTAGCGGCACGCTCATCGAAACTGCCGGCATGGCGGCATTGACCATCACGTCCCGCACCACATCAATTGTGCGCTCAACCTGATCATCATCAACCTCAAAAATCAGCTCATCATGCACCTGCAACAGCATTTGCGCATCAAGTCCAGCCTGTTGCAAGGCCGGCTCCATCCGGATCATCGCACGGCGTATAATATCTGCCGCCGAACCCTGAATAGGCGCATTGATAGCCGCACGCTCATTAAAAGCCCGCACTTGCGGATTGCTGGCCTTGATATCCGGATAATGAATATGGCGGCCAAAAATCGTCTCAACATAGCCCTTTTCACGCGCGGCCGCCTTGGTTGCCTCCATATAATCCTTGATGCCGGGAAAACGTTCAAAATAAGTGCGGATATAAGAGCCGGCCTCTTCGCGGGAAATCGACAACTGATTGGCAAGGCCGAAGGCGGAAATGCCGTAAATAATCCCGAAATTAATCGCCTTGGCACGGCGGCGCACTTCAGCCGGCATGCCTTCAACCGGCACACCAAACATTTCCGATGCCGTCATTGCATGAATATCTATTCCATCGTCAAAGGCTTTTTTAAGCTGCGCAATATCTGCCACATGCGCCAATACGCGCAATTCAATCTGGCTGTAATCGGCAGAAATCAGTTTTTTGCCCTGTGGCGCCACAAAGGCTGTGCGGATTTTGCGCCCCTCACTGGTGCGCACCGGAATATTCTGCAGGTTTGGCTCCGAGGAGGATAGACGCCCTGTGGTGGTTACCGCCATGGAATAAGATGTATGCACCCGTTTTGTTTCAGGGTGGATATAGCCGGGCAGCGCATCTGTATAGGTTGATTTCAGCTTGGTAAGCTGCCGCCAGTCAACAATCTTGCGCGGCAGCTCATGGCCTTCCGCTGCAAGATCCTCCAGCACCTGTGCCGAGGTTGACCATTGGCCGGTTTTGGTTTTTGAACCGCCGGGAAGCTGAAGTTTACCAAAGAGGATATCGCCAAGCTGTTTTGGCGAGCCGATATTCATCTTCTCGCCGGCAAGCGCATAAATCTCATCTTCAATTGCTGCGGCCGATTGCGCCAGCTCACCGGATAAACGAGAGAGAATTTGCCTGTCCACGCAAACACCGCGCTCTTCCATCCGCGCCAGCACCTCAACCAGCGGGCGCTCCAGCCGCTCATAAACCGCAGCCATACCCTCTGCGGCAAGGCGCGGCTTCAATACCTGCCACAGGCGCAGCGTTACATCCGCATCCTCCGCCCCGTAGGCAATGGCACGTTCCAGCGGCACCTTGTCAAAAGTCACCATAGATTTGCCGCTGCCAGCCACGTCCTTGTAAGGAATGGTCTTATGGCCAAGCCACCGCTCTGCCAGCACGTCCATACCATGGGTGCCGGTACCTGCATCCAGTGCATAAGACAGCAGCATTGTATCATCAAACCGCGCAATATCGATCCCAAGACGGTGCATAACCAGCCAGTCATATTTCATATTCTGCGCGATAATCAGCACTGAAGGATCTTCCAGCAGGCGCTTGAGTTCAGCAAGCGCAATATCAAAAGGTATCTGCCCCTCAATCAGCCCACCACCCAGAAGATCCCCCTCACCGGATTTATGCGTTAACGGCACATAACAGACCTTGCCCGGCATGAGCGCCAGCGAAAAGCCAACCAGTTCCGCCTGAATCGGATCAAGCGAAGTGGTTTCCGTATCAAAAGCCGCAAAACCCTGCTCAATCGCCTGATCAATCCAGTCTTTCAGCACCTGCACATCAGTGATACCAATATAGGCGGAATGATCAATCCTTGTTGCTACAGCCTGCGCCTTGCGCGCTTCAGCCAGCATTTGCGGCTGCAGCATACCCTCTGCCGCCGAGACAGTATTCTCTGCCTTTGCCTGTTCAGATCTTGCTTCTGTTGCGCTATCCGCATTATCGGCAGGGTCAAGATCAGGGCCGCGGGCTTGTGCGCCCCATTCCGTAACAACGGTAACCGGCTCAATTTCAGCTGCAACCGTATCTGTTGCCTCTGCCACTCGCCGGGTCAGTGAGGTAAATTCCATAGCCTTGAGAAAGGCAATAAGCTTTGGCCCGTCCTGCGGCTCCAGAAGCAAACCGTCAAGATCAACATCCAGCGGCACATCATTTTTCAGCGTTACAAGCTGGCGGGCAATGCGGGTCTGATCGGCAAAAGCCAGAATATTTTCACGGCGCTTATTCTGCTTAATCTCAGAAGCACGGGCAAGCAGCGTATCAAGATCGCCGAATTCTTCCAGCAATTGTGCCGCCGTTTTTGGCCCGATACCGGGAATACCCGGCACATTATCGGTTGAATCACCGGTCAGCGATTGCAGGTCAATCATCTTTTCCGGCGGCACGCCCCATTTCTCGATCACTTCCGGAATGGAGATCTGCTTATCCTTCATCCCGTCATACATAGAGACCTTTTGCGTCACGAGTTGCATAAGATCCTTATCAGAGGAAACAATGGTGACGGTGGCGCCGGCCTCTTCCGCAAGGCGGGCATAGGTGGCAATAAGATCATCCGCCTCAAAACCTTCCTTTTCAATACAAGGCAGGTTGAAAGCCTGTGTTGCCTGACGAATCAAGCCAAATTGCGGGATCAGATCCTCCGGAGGGGCTGCACGATTGGCCTTATAATCCGGATAAAGCTCTTTGCGGAATGTTTGCGATGAATAATCAAAAATCACCGCAAAATGCGTAGGCACAATACCAACATCCGTATTGCGCGCATCTTTCAAAAGCTTCCACAACATATTGCAGAAACCCGATACCGCCCCCACCGGCAAGCCGTCAGACTTGCGGGTGAGCGGTGGCAATGCGTGATAAGCGCGAAAAATATAGCCGGAGCCGTCGACGAGAAAGAGATGATCACCTTTTTTCATAGGATAAAGATGTAAAGCATCAACGCGCAAAAGGAAATCTCGGATCAGAAAAAAGCTGGCCGCGCCTGCATCAATGCCCGCATTTTTATCAGTACCGGCAGGCCTGATCGTGTCATAATTTAAAGACAGCCCCGCATAACAGCCTTTCAAAAAAATGAGAGACGATAAAAACTTTTATAAGCAATAACTTTTTTGTGACTGTAATGCCTATTTTCAGCCCTTGTATTGCCATTTTTTCAGGCCACATTACAGCCATCGACATGATTGTCGGTTTCCGTTTTTCGGCACGTCCCCCGCCGGAAAACAGGGGTGGTAGCCTTCCCCCCCCCTCTGGCTGCCACCATTTATTATAAGCCGTTACGGATCCCCTCACCGTAACGGCTTTTATTTTTCAGACAGTGTTCAAATAATGCTTTCAGCTAAAATGAAACTGCGGCACATCTTCCCTGTACAGGTTCCGGCAATATAAGTTACAACCAACCCCGTTATACGGGATATGCAATGCTTTGCCTGCAAAGCGCGTTTAATCATGAGGGTAACATGTCCGCACTTGAACCAGTCCTGAAACAGCTTGATCAGAATCTCGATAAGAGTGTTGACCGCCTGTTTGATCTTCTGCGCATCAAATCCATTTCAACTGATCCGGCTTTCAAGGCCGATTGCCGCAAGGCAGCACAATGGCTGGCAGAGGATCTCAAAAGCATCGGCTTTGATGCCAGCCTGCGTGACACGCCGGGGCATCCGATGGTTGTTGCCCATCATGAAGGCCCGACTGCCGATGCGCCGCATGTGTTGTTTTATGGCCATTATGATGTACAGCCGGTTGATCCGCTCAACCTGTGGGAAAATGATCCTTTTGACCCCAAGGTAAAGGAGATTGAACCAGGGCGCAAAATCCTGACCGGCCGCGGTACTTCCGATGATAAAGGCCAGCTGATGACTTTTGTTGAAGCGGTTCGCGCTTATAAAGCGGTACATGGCCAGTTACCGGTTAGGGTGACCATTCTCTTTGAAGGCGAGGAAGAATCGGGTTCACCATCGCTCAAGCCATTCCTTGACAGCCACAAGGAAGAGCTGAAAGCCGATGTGGCTCTGGTTTGTGATACATCCATGTGGAACCGCAATACACCGGCCATCTGTGTCGGCCTGCGCGGGCTGGTGGGTGAGCAGATCACCATCAAGGCCGCCGACCGCGATCTGCATTCCGGCTTTTTTGGCGGTGCGGCAGCCAATCCGCTGCATATCCTGTCGAAAATTCTGGCCGATCTTCATGATGAAAACGGCCGCGTTACGATAGAAGATTTTTATGAAGGCGTGGAAGAAACACCAAGCCAGATTCTCAAATCATGGGAGGGGCTTGGCCGCACGGCGGAAAATTTCCTCGGGCCGATCGGTCTTTCCCTGCCTTCCGGTGAAAAAGGCCGCAGCGTTCTGGAACAAACATGGGCACGCCCGACCGCTGAGGTCAACGGCATGACCGGCGGCTATACGGGAGAAGGCTTCAAGACAGTTATTGCCGCTGAAGCCACGGCCAAGGTTTCTTTCCGTCTTGTCCACAAACAGGATCCGGATAAAATCCGCGCCAGTTTCCGCAAATTCGTAGAGGCACGCGTGCCGGCAGATTGCCGTGTGGAATTTCACCCTCATGGCGGCTCACCTGCCATCCAGCTTTCCTATGATTCACCGCTGGTTACAAAGGCCAAACAGGCTTTGTCGGATGAATGGCCAAACCCGGCCGTTCTGATTGCCATGGGTGGTTCCATTCCCATTGTCGGCGATTTTGACACATTCCTTGGTATGGAATCCCTGCTGGTTGGCTTTGGCCTTGAGGATGACCGCATTCATTCACCTAATGAAAAATATGAACTATCCTCCTTCCATAAGGGACAGCGTTCATGGGCGCGCATTCTGGCAGCCCTTGCCACCAGATAAGGCCGGATACCGCGCATATTTTTGAAAAAACAGCGAACGGAATTTTAGATGACAACTATCCGCGTTCACCAGAATGATCTGCCTGATCTTGAAAATTATCAGGTGGATTCCATCGCCATTGATACGGAGACGCTGGGGCTTAATCCCCTGCGTGACCGCCTGTGCGTTGTGCAGATTTCACCGGGTGATGGCAGCGCGGATATTATCCAGATCAGGCGGGGGCAGAAAAAAGCCCCCAATCTGGTAAAATTGCTCAAGGATCGCTCAATCACCAAGATTTTTCATTTCGGCCGTTTTGATCTGGCCGTTCTGGCCCATACATTCGGCGTTATGCCGCAACCGGTTTTCTGCACCAAAATTGCCTCAAAACTCACCCGCACCTATACGGATCGTCACGGCTTGAAGGAAATCTGTTCAGAACTGCTTGATATATCGATCTCCAAGCAACAACAATCTTCCGACTGGGCCGCGGAAAACCTCTCACAGGCGCAGCTTGAATATGCAGCTTCCGATGTGCTCTATCTGCACCGGCTGAAGGAAGTGCTGGAATATCGTCTGGCGCGTGAGGGGCGCGAAAAACAGGCCGAAGCCTGTTTTAAATTCCTGCCAAGCCGTGCAGAGCTTGACCTGATGGGCTGGGGGGAACAGGATATTTTTGCCCATAGCTGAAAATGACAACCCGCTGCTCAGGCATTTTCGCGGTTTTGTTAAAACAGGCGCAGACCGGCAGCGGGTATAATTATTATTTCACGCCCGCACGGTCTGCACCGTTTTTTTATCAATAATTGCCCATTGCGGCCGCTCAAACAAAAAGCGGCCATAGCCGGTTTTATCAATCAGCATATAAAGAATAACCGGCAGAATCACCCCTGCCGCTGTTGTCAAAACCGAGATTGTGCCAATATCACTGATCACACCTGTTTTGAGCAGCACGGTACGGGTGACAGCCATCGGCAGGAAAAAAGCCAGATAAACAACAATGGAATGCGCGCCAAGAAAGCTCAGCGCCCGATGCATAATATTGGCCGCACTCAAACAGGACAGCAGCGATGAAAGGCTGATAATAGCCAAAGCGCCAAGAAAGCCAAGAAACAGCGAAATGAGCGGCAGTTCACTATAACCGCCAAGACCGCCTGCCTGCCATGCCTGACCGCCCAGCAAGGACCGGCCAAATTCCGGCACCGGTGTAAACACCAGTTGATATTCCACAAAAAACCAAAGCAACAGGCCGGATACGGCCATGATTTTGTTTTTGGCCACAAAATTTGCCAGCTGAAAAATCTGCGGTGCCAAGGCATAGCCGGCATAAAAATAAACAAATCGTGCGCAAAATTCGTCAATCATTACCCAGCCGGTATGAATTGGCAAAATTTCCAGAATAGCCAGCATGATCAGCACCAGCCAGGCCGGCACCTCACGCATGAAGCGGGTGGCGAGAAAAAACACCGGTAGCAAATAAATAAACCATAAGGTGCCAAATGGCTCAATAAAAGCCATCAGATAGGCGCTGATAACCGCCTGTATGCCGCCATCGCCCATAATGGCAGGCGCCTTGAACAGGAATTGAATTGTCAGCCACAACACATAAAAATACAGAAAATGCACAACCTTGCGGTCAAAATAGCGCAACCATGGCCGGTCAATCACCGCACTCAGAAACAGGCCTGAAATCAGGAAGAAATCCGGCATCCGAAACGGTTTGGCAAATGCAACGACAAAATGCATCCAGCCATCCCTGCCTGCCGCCTCCTCAACGCCGAGCGTTGAATGCATCATCACAACAAAAATGATGCAGATACCTTTGGCTATATCTACCCAGTCAATCCGTTTGGTCACGCATATACCTGCCTGAATTTATCGTAACTGTTGTTTACAATAAAATTATTCCAAACCCGAGCAATATTTTCAATCTCCTGCTAAGTTCAAAAGCCTGAGCAAAAACCGCAATACCCGGATCAAGGGCTGTTAACAAAACTTTACCGCTCTTTAAACTGCCTCAATTACCCTGCAAGGACAATCTGCGCATAACCGGTCTGGGCTTCATCAGGCAGTCCTGCCGGTGCTGCATGTATTTTATTGATAAAGTTTGAGCGGGTATATCGGCACATATGGCTTCCAGACATTCAAAAGACCGGCGCATTGAACCGTCCTTCGAAAAGCCAAAAGCAACTGAGGGCAAAAATGAGATGCGTATTGATGAGAGCGACCGTGTCAATGGCAGCCCGAAAAAACGCGCGTCTTCCCCGCAAAGAAAATCCCGCAGCAAGAAGAATCGCAAACAATCCCCATCCGGTGCATTTCGCTGGCTGCGCCGTCTGATTTACTGGTCTTTGGTATCGATATTGTGGGGCGGTATCGCTGTTGCCGGCCTTGCGGTTTATGTTGCCGTGAAAATGCCTCCTGCCAGCGACTGGGCCATTCCTGACCGGCCGCCCAATGTCAAAATCCTTGATGTTAACGGCAAATTGATAGCCAATCGCGGCACCACAGGCGGCGAGGAAATCTCCTTACGCGAAATGTCGCCCTATATTCCGCAGGCTGTGATTGCCATTGAAGACCGGCGCTTCTACTCCCATTATGGTGTGGATCCGATTGGTCTGGCTCGTGCTGTTTTCACCAATATTATCAAGGGGCGCGCGGTTCAGGGCGGCTCTACCATTACCCAGCAGCTGGCAAAAAACCTGTTCCTCTCACCCGACAGAACATTGGAACGTAAATTGCAGGAAGTGATGCTCGCTTTGTGGCTGGAGCATACTTACACAAAAGATCAAATTCTTGAGATGTATCTCAACCGTGTCTATCTCGGCTCCGGTGCCTATGGTGTGGATGCTGCCGCAAGGCGCTATTTTGACAAATCCGCCAAAGATGTGGATCTCAACGAAGCGGCAACACTTGCCGGACTTTTGAAAGCCCCCTCACGCCTCTCTCCTGCCCGCGATCCGGAAGCTGCCAATGCCCGTGCAAAACTGGTGCTTGCCGCTATGCGCGATCAGGGCATGATTGATATGAAACAGCAAGCCATTGCTGAAAGTGAACCGCCAGCACGCGCCGCAGCCTATTGGTCGGGCTCTGAAAATTATGTCGCCGATGCGGTTATTGCCGAATTGCCGCAGCTTATTGGCGAGACAAAAGAAGATATTACCATCCACACTACTGTTGATCTTACACTGCAAAAAATCGGCGAAGAGGCTATTCGCGATCTTATTTCGCAAAATGGCAAGAAAATGGATGTCAGCCAGGGGGCGCTTGTCTCTATTGATGGTACCGGTGCCGTACGCGCCATGATTGGCGGATATGATTATGCCAGCAGCCAGTTTGACAGGGCAACGGAAGCACACCGCCAGCCGGGATCAACCTTCAAGCCATTTGTCTATCTCGCGGCACTGGAGCAGGGACGCACACCGGATTCCATACGCAATGATGCGCCGGTGCGCATCGGCAAATGGACGCCAAGCAATTATAATGGCAAATATTTTGGCGAGGTAACATTGGCGACCGCCTTGTCACACTCTCTCAATTCAGTTGCAGCGCAGCTTGTTATGGAGGTAGGCCCGCAAGCCGTGGTCGATACGGCTCACCGGTTTGGCATCAAATCAGCCCTCACACCCAATGCCTCACTGGCACTTGGTACATCTGAGGTTACATTGATGGAGCTGACCGATGCATTTGTGCCTTTTGCCAATGGCGGCTATCGCGCGCCGGTGCACATGATTACCCGCATCACCGATAATAATGGCAAGGTGCTTTATGATTATCCGGCTGCGCCGCAAAAGCGCATTGTAACAGAGCAGGTGCTGGGCATGATGAATGCTATGCTGCGCCGTACCATTGAAGACGGCACGGCAAAACGTGCCAAATTCGGCAATTGGCCTGCCGCAGGCAAAACCGGCACCAGCCAGAATTCACGCGATGCATGGTTTATCGGCTATACTGCCAATCTTACCACCGGTGTGTGGTTTGGCAATGATGACGGCAAGCCGACCAAAAAAGTGACCGGTGGCGGCCTGCCCGCCATGGCATGGAAAACTTTCATGACCGCCGCGCATAAAGGTGTGCCGGTTGCCAATCTTATCAGCACCTATGAAATTCAGAATGTTTTGCCGGGCGGCAGTGATGAATTGCCGGATATTTCCGCCAGCATCGGCCAGCAGCCAATGGCGGGCAATAGCGGCTATCCCGCCTTGCCGGACAATGATGAAACCTATTGGCCGCCGGCACCCGGCACCCCGCGCCAGCCTGAAAGCGCCCATTTGCCATCACAACAAGGCCGGACAGTTCAGCCGCCAACCCCGGTACAAGAGCCTGTTAACAATGGTGCAACCCCCGATGCCAGCGGGCACCCGCGCCCGCAAGGCGAGGTTGGCGGGCAACCGGCACGCAAAAACACCACATTGCTTGATGTGATTATGGGAAACGGAGAATAGGTTAAAACAAATATTTTTTCATCGGGAAGGCCGGATTTGCCGACCTTCCCGTTACAGGCTCTTTATCGGCAAGATAACCGAGGCTT
The DNA here is from genome assembly GCF_051851455.1 of Pseudochrobactrum albidum. Lineage (NCBI taxonomy): Bacteria > Pseudomonadati > Pseudomonadota > Alphaproteobacteria > Hyphomicrobiales > Brucellaceae > Pseudochrobactrum > Pseudochrobactrum albidum. The sequence goes on along the minus strand of NZ_JBPVTR010000023.1, from coordinate 334,670 downwards.
TCATAAAATTGTCTAGCTGTAACAGTACTGGTGAGCCGGCTGACAAGCTGCCCCTGTTCTTTCAGCCAATTCTCCATTGCCGCCATCAGGGCCTTGCTGACACCGCGATACTGATAATCCGGCGAAACATAATTGAGCAGAATACCATCTATTGCCGAAACCGCGCCAACACCCGCAACCTGCCCGTCAATCATTGCAACAAAATAGATCTGGCCATCACGTGCAATCCACTCCCCCCCCCCAGATTATCCGGCGTTTTGTTTGCAATCCACCGGCTTAAAATCTGCGGATCATTCTTATGGTCTGCAGCACAAAGCTCAGTGATTGAGCGTTGCAGGATCACACAGATTTCGGCCGCATCATCTGCTCTTGCCACACGTATCTGCATTTATTTCACTCGCAAAGTACTGCGCACGGATTTGCGCCAGCCATTCATTTTACGCTTGCGCAAAGCGGAATCCATCAACGGCTCAAAACGCTGTTGCTGTTCCCAGCCTTGAGAAAAAGCCTGCATATTGCCCCAGAGGCCCGCCTTCATGCCGGCAAGCCATGCTGCCCCGAGAGCCGTGGTCTCAAGAATAACCGGACGATCCACCGGAGCATTGAGAATATCGGCAAGATTTTGCATCGTCCAGTCAGAAGCCACCATGCCGCCGTCAACCCGCAGCACCACATCATTCTCATCCGTCTTCCAGTCTTTATGCATGGCTTCCAGCAAATCATGCGCCTGAAAAGCCACGGATTCCAATGCAGCTTTTGCAATTTCCGCAGGGCCGGAATTGCGTGTCAGGCCATAGATTGCCCCGCGTGCCTCCGCATCCCAATATGGTGCACCAAGCCCTACAAAGGCAGGCACCAGATAAACATCCTGCGCCTCATCAGCCTGCAATGCCAGTTCACCGGATTCAGCGGCATTTTTGATAATCTTCAAACCATCCCGCAGCCATTGCACTGCAGCGCCGGCAACAAAAATCGAGCCTTCCAGCGCATAGGTCACCTCGCCGTTAAGGCGATAGGCAATGGTTGTCAGCAAGCGGTTGCGCGACAAAACCTTATCCTTGCCGGTATTAAGCAAAGCAAAACAGCCAGTGCCAAAAGTTGCCTTCAACATGCCTTTTTCAAAACAAGCCTGCCCGATCATGGCTGCATGCTGATCACCCGCCACACCGAGAATCGGAATTTGCGCACCCAATATTGCAGCATCGCTGACCCCGAAATCATCCGCACAATCCTTGACTTCAGGCAGCATTGCACGGGGAATACCAAACAGATTAAGCAGTTCATCATCCCAGTCATTCTGCTCAATATTAAACAACAGGGTGCGTGAGGCATTGGTAGCATCGGTTGCGTGCACCTTGCCGCCCGTCAGACGCCAGATCAAAAAACTGTCAATTGTGCCAAATAGCAGATCGCCTTTTGCGGCCTTTTTACGTGCACCGGATACCTTGTTTAAGATCCATGCCAGTTTGGTGCCTGAAAAATACGGATCAAGCAGCAGGCCTGTTTTACGGCGAATGCGTGGTTCCAGTCCTTGTTTTTTAAGCTTGAGGCATTCTTTTTGTGTGCGGCGATCCTGCCAGACAATGGCATTATAAACCGGTTTTCCCGTGATCTTATCCCAGACCACCACAGTTTCACGCTGATTGGTAATTCCTATCGCCGCCACATCTGCCATTGCAGCTTCAGCCTGCACAACTGCCTGCTTGCAGGTGGCAATCACACTTTGCCAGATCTCTTCCGGATCATGCTCAACCCAGCCTGATTTAGGGTAATATTGGGTAAACTCCTGTTGCCCCAGGCCGACAATTTTATGTTTTTCATCGAAACAGATGGCTCTGCTGGAGGTTGTACCCTGATCAATTGCCAAAATCAGCTTCGACATCAATTTCTCCGATTCTCAAAATTATATTTTTTAATTATATGCTTAAACAGTTTGAGTTAAGTCCGACTTGTTGGAGCTGTTTTATCTTTTTGTTCTGCACATATCAAAAAACAAGGCCTGTTTGCACAATTGCAGGCAATCCGCAATGATTTGGCGCTGAGCTTAAACCCACCTTGCAAATTTTAAAATCTATAGTGATAGTGTCAGCTTAAATTTCGTGAAAAAGGTTCAATAAAATGACTGACGCGCCTAAAAAAACTATCGTTCTAACCGGTGCCAGCCGGGGGATCGGCCATGCAACGGTCAAGCGGTTTTCGCAAGCTGGCTGGCGTGTCATCACCTGTTCACGGCAGGATTTTTCAGAAAATTGCCCATGGCCTGCAGGCCCTGAAGATCATATCCGTGTTGATCTTGCAGATCCGGAAGATATCGGCCGCGCCATTGCTGAAATCCGCCGCCGTCTGGAAGATAATGGCAGCCGGCTCAATGCGCTGGTCAATAATGCCGGCATTTCCCCCAAAGGTGCAGGCGGGCGCCGCCTCAATTCCATTGAAACCCAGATGACCATATGGCGCGATGTGTTTCAGGTAAATTTCTTTGCTCCAATCATGCTGGCGCGCGGCCTGTTCAAGGAACTGGAAGCGGCACAGGGCTCCGTCGTTAATGTCACCTCAATTGCCGGCAGCCGCGTGCATCCCTTTGCCGGCACGGCCTATGCCACATCCAAGGCGGCACTTGCAGGGCTGACCCGTGAAATGGCCTCGGATTTTGGCCCCTATGGCATCCGCGTCAATGCGATTGCACCGGGGGAGATTGAAACCTCAATCCTGTCGCCCGGCACTGAAAAGCTGGTGGAGCAACTGCCGCTGCGCCGTCTTGGCCAAACATCTGAAGTGGCGGAAACCATCTATTTTCTCTGCACTGAGGCCTCTTCCTATGTAACAGGCTCAGAAATTCACATTAATGGCGGCCAACATGTCTGAAACCCGGATAAAGGACAGATCATGATCCTCGCTTGCGGAGAAGCCCTGATTGACATGCTGCCGCGTGAAACACAGGCCGGTGAAACCGGTTTTGTGCCCCATGCGGGCGGTTCGGTTTTCAACACAGCAATTGCCCTTGGCAGGCTGGGCGCAAAGGCCGGATTTTTCTCGGGTCTTTCCTCAGATTTTTTCGGACGGATTTTGCGTGATACGCTGGAAAAATCCCGTGTTGATACAAGCTTGTGTGCCATTACCAGCCAGCCGACAACACTTGCCTTTGTGCGGCTTGAAAATGGTCAGGCCAGCTATAGTTTTTATGATGAAAACACCGCCGGCCGCCTGCTTGATGAGACGCAGCTTCCCATATTAGGCGATCATGTCAACGCGCTGTTATTTGGCGGTATCAGTCTTATTTCCGAACCCTGCGGCAGCACCTATGAAATATTGATGCGCCGTGAAGCGCCCCGTCGCGTTATAATGCTTGATCCGAATATCCGGCCGAATTTTATCCCCGACAAAGGGAAACATCTGGCGCGGATGAAACGGATGATCGCGCTTGCCGATATTGTCAAAATATCGGATGAGGATCTGCTCTGGTTTGATGAAGAAACAAACCATGATGCATTTGCTGCAAGCTGGCTGGCAACACCAGGCCAAACCGGCCCGAAAATCCTGATCATTACCAAAGGCGCACAAGGGGCTGATGCCTATGCGGCCTGTGGAAAAATCAGCATAGCGGGTGAAAAGGTAACCATTGCCGACACGGTAGGTGCCGGAGATACGGTAAATGCCGGTGTGATGGCAAGCCTTGACCGGCAGGGGCTGTTAAACAAACAGGCGCTTGCGGCAATATCGCCGGAGCAACTTGCCAAAGCCGTTGCATTTGGCGTTAAAGCCGCAGCCATTACCGTATCGCGTGCCGGTGCCAACCCGCCATGGGATTATGAAATGCAGGAAACCAGCGGCACTTCATTATAGTGCCGCTTATCTGTATCCTAAACCCGCACTTCCTGTATAATGCGGTCTTCGCCGCCGAAAAATTCAATATAGCGCCTGACGGCTTTTTTATCACCCGTGGCCTTTGACGGATTATCCGATAATTTCACCGCAGGACGGCCATTGGCATCAATCACCTTGCAAACCAGCGAAATCGCATCAAGGCCGGATATATGTTTGGGCGCACAGCCGGTAAAATCATTGGTGAGATTGGTGCCCCAGCCAAAGCTCATCCGCACGCGGCCCTCAAAATGGCGATAGGTCTCTTCAATCGTATCCACATCCAGCGCATCCGAGAAAATCAGCAATTTTTCCTGCGGATCCTTGCCCTTGGATTTCCACCACGCAATAATACGCTCCCCGCCTTCAATTGGCGGGGAACTATCCGGACGAAACCCCGTCCAGTCAGCAACCCAGTCCGGCGCGTTGCGCAAAAATGCCGTAGTGCCGAAAGCATCCGGCAAAACGATTAAAAGATTGCCGCCATAATAACGGTTCCAATCCTGCAATACACGATAGGGAGCCGAGCGCAACTCCTCGTCCGTATCAGCCAGCGCCGCCAGAACCATCGGCAATTCATGGGCATTGGTGCCAAGGGCTTCCAGATCCGTATCCATTGCCAGCAGCACATTGCTGGTGCCGGTAAAAGCATCACCGATACCTTCTTTCAACGCCTCCACACACCAGCGCTGCCAAAGAAAAGAATGGCGGCGGCGGGTGCCGAAATCAGAAATCTTCAAATCCGGCAATTGCCGCAAACGATCAACTTTGCCCCACATTTTAGCCTTGGCGCGGGCATAGAGCACATCCAGCGCAAAAGGTCCGAGCGATTTCATTGCCGCACGCGAGCGCAATTCATTGATGATTGCCAATGCCGGAATTTCCCACATTGTGGTATGTGTCCAGGGCCCGTGAAAATGCAGTTCATATTGACCGTCACGCCGTTTCAATTCATAATCCGGCAATTGAAATGTGCTTAGCCATTGCAAAAATTCCGGCGTAAAAATCTGCTTGCGGCCATAAAATGTATTACCGGCCAGCCAGATCATCTCCTTTTTAGTCATACGCAAGGAGCGGGCATGATCAAGCTGGGCGCGCAATTCCCCCTCATCAATCTCATCGGCCAGACGCACGGTCTTTGAGCGGTTAATCAGCGAAAAGGTGGCATGAACCTGCGGATAAAGCCCCCAGATCATCTGCAGCATCAAAAGTTTGTAAAAATCCGTATCCAGCAGGCTGCGGATAATCGGATCCAGCTTCCAGGTGTGATTATAAACGCGCCGCGCAATATCTGTTCTGGTCATGCCAGATATCCTTATCTGATCCGATGAGTGTTCCGTAACACTGATTAAACTCACCTTGAGCATTATTGATTTGCTGACCATAAGCAGAATTCGGCAAAAATAAAGGGCGGATGATTGCACCCCGCCCTTTATTTCAGGTTCTTTTATTCTGCTTATTTCAATTCAAGCAGAATTTCATGATGTCCCTGATGTTCAAGGGCAATGCCTTCATCCGGTTTTCTCACCGTCTTGCCATTCAGGCTTAAATGATCACGGCCGGTTTTATTGCGCACAATAATCTTGTACAGCGCCCCGCCGTGGCGGTAATCCAGCTCAAAACCATCCCAGTCTGATGGCAGAACCGGATTGAGGAACAATGCATTGCCGCGCTTGCTCAAGCCCAAAATAGCCTCTGTTGCCACACGGTAGAACCAGCCTGCGGAACCGGTATACCATGTCCAGCCACCCTGACCGCAACGCGGCGCGACAGAATAAATATCGGCAGCAATCACATAAGGCTCCACACGATAGGTCTCAGGATCTGCCCCATGATGCACAGGATTGATCAATGAGAACAGCTTATAGGCCTCATCACCGCGGCCAAGCCTGGCCTGCGCCATAATTGCCCATGTAGCGCCATGGGTATATTGCCCGCCATTTTCCCGCACACCACGCGGATAGCCTTTGATATAGCCCGGCTCATGATCGGTCTTGTCAAATGGCGGGGTAAACAGACGCAACAGGCCGCTTTTCTCATCCAGCAAATGTTTTTGCAGTGAATCCATGGCTTTAGCTGCACGCTGCTGATCAGCCGCACCCGACAACACAGCCCAGCTCTGGGCAATCGCATCAATCCGGCACTCATCACTCAAATGCGAGCCAAGCGGTGCGCCATCGTCAAAATAACCGCGGCGATACCATTCGCCGTCCCAGCCATGTTCTTCCAGTGCGCTGTTCAGGGCATCCAGATATTTCTGCATGGCCTGTGCACGTTTATTATCACCACGCGCCATAGCGAGAGGAATGAATTGCTGCAGCGTATAGCTCAGGAACCAGCCAAGCCAGACACTCTCCCCCTTGCCCTCAATGCCGACAAGATTCATACCATCATTCCAGTCGCCGCCAAGGATAAGCGGCAAACCGTGCGCGCCGGTGCGCTGCATGGCAAGCTCCAGCCCTTTTACGCAATGCTCATAGACTGTTGCTGTCTTATCAGAGGTTTCCGGCTGGTAAAATGCATCATGTTCCCCCTCTTCCAGGGCGCGGCCTTGCAGATAGGCAATCTCCTCGTCAAGCACCGCCAGATCGCCTGTTACCTGTGTATAGAGTGTTGCCGCATAAGCGAGCCACACCACGTCATCAGAGATCAGCGTGCGCACGCCTGCCCCTGTCACCGGCAGCCACCAATGCTGCACATCGCCTTCCTCAAACTGGCGGCCGGCAACATTGAGCAATTGCTTGCGCGCCAAAAGCGGATCCAGCATCAGCAATGACAATGTATCCTGCAGCTGATCGCGGAAACCATAGGCGCCACTGGCCTGATAAAAAGCCGCACGCGCCAGAATACGCGAAGCCATGCTCTGATAGGGCAGCCAGCGATTGACCATAAGATCAAAAGAACGATCCGGTGTTTTTACCTGCACCGGTGCGGTAAAATCCTGCCATTGCTGTCTGATTTGTTGCAGAGCCGTATCCACATCAAGATTCCGACAATAGGTGATCAATGCCTGCGCCGTCTGCGCATCCGGCGCATGACCAAGAATAAAGACAATATCCCTGCTCTCTCCGGCCTTTAAATCCAGATCATAGCTCAGCGCCGCACAGGGATCGCGCCCTGCCTCAACCGTGCCGGACAGGGCTTTGCCCTGCATCACGCAATCCGGCTCGGTAACAGAGCCAGTCTCACCAATAAATTCCTGACGGTCAGCGGTCACGGAATCAGGCAGGATATCGGCTGCCATAAAGGCAAGCGCCCCGGTCTTGTCCGTGTGATAAGGGTTGCGGGCAAGCAATGCGCCCGTTGCCGCATCATAATGCGGCACAATATAGGCGGCATTTTTGGTGCGTACACTGCCCAGCACCCATTCCGCATAATTATAAAGCCGCAGACGGCGGGCAGACCGGCCATGATTGACAAGACGCAACCGGCTGATACGCACGGGTTTTTCCCGATCCACCAGCATTGTCAGTTCACAATCTATCTCTCCCTGCGCCACATCCCCATGGCGGGAAGAGAAGATACTGAAGCCCTGACCAAACCGCGCCTCATAGGTTACCGTTTCATCGCGCAGCACATTGGCCGACGGCGCAAACACCTTGCCGCTGTCGCGATCTGCAATATAAAGCGCCTCGCCCGGAAGATTGGAAACCGGATCATTCGACCACGGAGTCAGCTGATAATCACGGCTGTTGCCGCTCCATGTGAAGGCAGAGCCTTCTGCGCTGACATGGAAGCCAAAATCCGCATTGGCAATCACATTGATCCACGGATGCGGCGTAGTGCGCGCACCGTTAAGCCGGATAACATAATCACCCGATGCATCAAAACCGCCATAGCCATTCCAGAATTCCAGCCCTTCACCCGACGGCGCGGCAATATCTGCAATGGCGCGCGGCGCCACACCCGGCAAATGTGCCGCGGCCTTTGCATGATCACCGCCCTGATGCGCGGTATCAGCCCCTTCAGAACGGCTGTCACGCCGGCCTGAGCGCGGTTCTATGCCCTCCTGCCTGCTATCCTTGCGGCCGGCCAGATCAACAGACAAATCCTGAATACGCTTGAGCTGTTCAGCCAGCGAACCATTCTGCGCATGTATCACAATATGGGCAGCAGCAAGCAGCGTGTTATAGGTTTCATCGCTCATCTGATCGCGGCGTACCGTGAAAATATGCTGTTTGCGATTTTGATGCTGAGAGCGTATGCGGAAGGCCTCACTCAGCCATTCCACAGCGCGCTGGGTATCCTGCGCATAGGAAAATGCCCGCTCATTAACCACAACCACATCAACAATCAGGCCTTTTTCATACCAGTATTCCTGCGCCTTCAGCACACCGCGCAACACTTCCAGATCGGCCTCATTATCAATCCGCAGCACAAAAATCGGATTATCGCCGGAAACCGACAAGGGCCAGAGATCAGACTGCGCGCCAAGGCCGGCGGCTATCGCCTCCGGCGGCTGACGCAAGGCTTTTTCAGGATAGAGCAGATAGGCTGCAGTTTTCTGGAAATCCGTAGCTTCTGCCGGTTTGATACCCACATGATGCAGACGCACCTGCGAGCGCGTCCATGACAGCGTATATTCCCGCGAAAAAGCTTCCGGATAGCGCAGCAATGCCGCCTTTTCCTCCAGATAGGAGCGCGAACCGCCAGCAAGTGTCCAGAACACCAGCGACACTTTTTTATGGGCAGGAACACGCACCCGTGTGCGCAATGCCGCGATCGGATCAAGCACTGTTCCCTGATGGCCGGCAAATCCGGCATCCTTGTCAAAGGCTGCCGGATTGCGCAATGTGCGGCCACGGCCAATAAACACACGCCGGTCTGTTTCAGCCTCTGCCTCACGGAAACTGCCCGACAGATCGGTTACAAAATGCGCCACATGCACTTCCGTATCCGATGGCGCACGTTTGCGCCGCTTGGCATAAATCGTAGTGCCATCCGGCGCAATTTCCGTCTCAACAAACATTTTTGCAAAAGCCGGATGCGCATCATCCATATCCGGATTATTCAGCACCAGTTCCGCATAGGATGTCACCTCAATCACCCGGTCACGCGAACTGGTGTTGATAATATCAATCCGGCGGCCTTCACCATCGGCATCACTGGCTACAATGGTTTCAACCACGGTTTTAATATCACCGGAGGTCTTGTAAAACTCAGCCTTATCCTCGGTGAAAACCGTCTTGGTTTCGGTTTCAAGGTGGCGCGCCGGATCACCCGTGGCAGACCACCAGCGCCCGCTCTCCACATCACGCAGAAACAGGAAACTCCCCTGCAGCCCTTCCGATGCATCGGGGCTAAAGCGGGTAATCGCCAGATCATGCCAGCGGCTGTAGCCACAGCCGGTTGCCGTCACCATCAGCGAATATTGCCCGTTTGACATAAGATGCACGCTGCGCGGCGCTTTCAGCGGTTCTTCAATAATGCGCATCGGCGCCTCATCAAAAGCACCGCTATCAACACGCATCGGATTTTCCGTTTTGGCATAAACCATCGGAATTTCCCGCGGGGCCTTTTCCTGCAACAGCAATTCTGCCGCCTCAATCACCGGATCGGCATGAAAACGGCTGCGCATACGGCCATCAAAAATCACATTATTTACCGCAATAATCGACATGCCGTGATGGTGGGCATAATAGTTTTTCACCACGGCGCATTTCTCGCCCTCGCGCACACGTGAAGGGGTAAAATCAACCGCATCATGAAAACCGTAACGCCCCAGAGCGCCAAGTTTCTGCAAAGCCTTGAGATTGGCCACCGCCTCGGCAGGGCGGTATTGTGATGCAAGCAGGCTTGCATAAGGGGCAATCACCGCATTGCGTGAAAGGCCACGCTGCAGCCCCAGTTTGGGCACGCCAAAATTGGAATATTGATAATTCATCTGCGGATCGCGGGCATTATAGGCCGCTTCCGAGATTCCCCAGGGCAAATTGCGCGAGGTGGCATATTCAATCTGGCGCTGCACAACCAGTTTGTTGGTCTGGTCAAGAAGCGAGCCAAGCGGCTCATTCATCACCAGAGGCGGCATAAGATATTCAAACATCGAGCCTGACCAGGACAGCAAGGCGCCTTTCCAGCCCACAGGCACCAGCAAACGGCCAAGCTTGAACCAGTGCTCTACCGGCACATCGCCCTTGGCGATGGCAAACAGGCTGGCAAGACGGGCTTCCGAAGCCAGAAGGTCATAGCAACTCTCATCCAGCTCATTTTCCTGCACACGAAAACCGATGGATAACAGACGGCGTTCCTTACGTTCCAGAAAGCCGAATTCCATATCAAAAGCCAGTTGACGGGCGCGGCGGGCAAGATCCTGCAACTGCATGCGCAAATCTTCAGCATTATGCTCGCCAATAGCATCATCCGTATGCGCCTTGCAGGTGGCAACCAGAATGCGCGCCCATTCCAGCGCCTCCTGCGATTGCAGGGTTTCCAGTTCGTCATCCAGTTCCTGTGCCAGTTTTTCAATATCCTTGGCAAACAGCGAAATATTGATCGTGCGGAAAGAGGCTGTTTCCGGCTCTTCACGGAAAGACCGCACCGCGCGGCGGAAATTGGCGATCCTCTCTTCAAGACGGCGGCGCAACGGGCGCAAAATGCGGCGATCATCCGGAATAGCAGCAATCGCCTCTTCCAGAATGTCGTTCACATCAAGAATGCCCTCAAAATCGCCCTGCAGATAAACAGAAGGAGCCTGTGCCCATTCCTCCAATGCCGAGGATAAGGTAACCAGATGGCCTGCCAGATTGCCGCTGTCTACGGCTGAGACATAAAGCGGCTGCAAAGGTTTTAACGTATCAGTTTCATACCAGTTATAAAGATGGCCGCGGAATTTCTCCATTTTTTCCAGCGTATCCAGTGTCTGCCCGATACGTGTCAGCGTATTCTGGAAACATATCCAGCCAAAATCACGCGCGGAAATGAGCGATAACAAATAAACGCCGATATTGGTCGGCGAGGTGCGCATGGCAACAAGCCCGACCGGATCTTCCTGATAATTATCCGGCGGCAGATAATTATTTTCCTCATTGGTAAAGGTTTCAAAATAACGCCATGTGCGGCGTGCATAGCGGCGCAGATCCCCTTTATCGCTTGTGCGCACTTCCAGCATATCCTGCGGTTTGGCCGAGCGGCTCACGGCCCAGGCAATCCAGGGGGAGGCCACCCATAAAAAGGCAAAGGGCGCGGCAATCAGCACTGCCTTGCTGCCAAAAAGCGCCGGAACAATAAAAGCCAGCACACCGATCAGCAATGAAGGCCACATCAGCCGCACATAAAAATCAAGCGTATCATGCGATGATTTCATTTGTGCTGCCGCGCGCCATGCCAGAAGATAACGACGCGATACAAACAGCCGGTAAAGCGTGCGGATAATCGCATCCCCCATCAAGGTTGCGCTATGGGCAATAAAACCAAGGCGCAACGCCATATCCGCAACAGCCAGTGTTACATCTGTCAGGACAGATTGCACATGGCCTTTCAACGAATAATCCATATTCACAGGGATAAGATTGGTGACAATGCCAAACAGCATCGGCACAAACATCGACAAGATCAAAAACAGCTGCCAGATTGCCGCCACGCCAAGCGGCAGCAGGCACCAGCCGGCAAAAGAGGCGATCACCCACATTATCGGATTGAGCGAGCGGCGCAGATTATCAGCCATTTTCCAGCGCGTTACATTGCTCACGCCCTTGCCTGCCGAGAAGAGGAAGGGCAGCAATTGCCAATCCCCGCGTGCCCAGCGGTGATGGCGGGAAACATCCACATTATATCCGGTCGGATAATCTTCCACGACCTCAACATCACTGGCCAGCGCACAGCGCGCATAGCCGCCTTCAAGAAGGTCATGGCTGAGAACGGTATTTTCCTCAATCCTGCCCTGCATCACCCGTTCAAAGGCATCAATATCATAAAGCCCCTTGCCCGTGAATGTGCCCTCACCCAGCAAATCCTGATAAACATCAGAAACCGCAAAAACATAAGGATCAATACCGCGATTGGCTGAGAAAACACGCTGCAGGAAAGAGGCATCATCACCTGTTGTCAGGGATGGGGTGACACGCGGCTGCAAAATGCCGTAACCGCTGACAATGCGGCCGGTTTTATCATCAAAAACCGGGTGATTGAGCGGGTGGGACATTTTACCCACCAGATTGGCAACGGATTGCGGCGTCAGGCGGGTGTCGGAATCCAGTGTCATCACATAGCGCACATCGCGCGGCAGCGGCACATCCGGCGCGAAAAAGCTTGTATCATGATCCCCGCGCAACAGCAGGTTCAGCTCATGCAGCTTGCCGCGCTTGCGCTCCCAGCCCATCCAGCAACCCTGTGACGGATTGTAAAGACGGCGGCGGTGCAGGAAATAAAACCGTGCCGGCCCGCCTTGTGCATAATGCGCATTGAGCTTTGCCACCTGCTCGCGGGCATAATCCAGCACTTCCATATCGGCCGGCGTGACCTCAACCGCACTGTCTGTCCAGTCGCTGACAATGGCAAAATAAACCTCGCCACGCGGATTGGTCAGATAATGCACCTCCAGATTACGGATATGCTCATCCACACTATCACGTGAATTGATCAGTGTCGGCACAGCAACCAGTGTGCGCGCATCTTCCGGCAGCCCGTCGCGATATTCATAGCCGACAAGGCGCACAGGCTGCACAAACCACGGCACCAGCGCATTGAACAGACCCAACGCTGCCTCATAAGCCGGAAACAGCGCCAAGATTGTGAACAATAATTGCTCACCCTCCTCAAAGCCGATATGCCCCATACCGATATAGATCAGCGCCAGCAGGCCGATTGTCATTGCCCAAACCGGCACCGCAATGCCCCACAGGCCAAGCTTGCGATAAAACCGCAACAGCCTGAGCGACAAAGGCGGTTTGTAACCGCAAACCTGTTCCAGCTCGGTGCGGGCATTGCCGCTTAAATAATAGGCAATTGCGCCGCTTTGTTCACGTTCGGTCACCTTGCCCTCACGGACAGATTTTTCCCGCGCCAGTCTCAGCGCCGTATTGGTGACCTCAATTTCAGTCAGGCCGGAATTGCGGGCTATTTTCTCAATTGTCACACGATAGCTATTGCGTGACGCAAAATCGAGCGATTCAAAATCGCTGTTTTCACGCAATATGGCATCCATGATGCTCACTGTCTCAACCCAGGCTGTCCAGTCCACATCATCAATGGCTTTAAGCGCGCGGATAACATTGCCCATGGTCATGCCGCCGGTAGACTGACGGGCATGTTCCTCGACAATCACCTCTTCTGCATCATGGCCGTCTGCTTCCAGCTGTTCTTCCAGCCAATCCAGCGCCATGCTGCTGCCGCTGGAGGCACTGCGCAGGCGATAAAGCAAATGAGTGGCAAAAGTGCCGTCGCGTGCCGGCTCACTATATTCGGCAAGAATAGCCTCAACATCCTGCGGCGTGGCGGCAATGGCAATCTTATCGGCCACGCGATTGGCAAAATTGCGCATGGCACGGGCGCGCTCAACACGCTGTGCCAAACGGCGGGCATTTTCCACCAGCATAAAACGGATGACCGAAGGAAGCGCCCATAATTCACCAATACGCAGCGGCTCCACACTCTGAAAGCCATCTACCATTGCCTTCAGTCTTTTCAATGAAAAACTGCTGTCACTATGGGCGACATAAAGCCAGGCAAAAGCAAAAATACGCGGCAAGCCCTGTGGCGCCCCCAAACGCGGAGGAACCGGCTCCTGCATCATTTGTGCGGGGCTGATATTGGCGGCAAGCGGCAATTGACGCAAAAATTTGTCCGGCAAATCGCGGCGCACCTGCTGCATGCTCTTATCAACAACATAATAATTATCGAGCAGCCACTGGGCAGCTGGCGTTATTGTCTCGCCATTGCGCGATGCCGCATCGGAAGCGCGATAGGCATGAAGGATCAGCCCCGCATTTTCCGAAAGCCGTTTGTTAAAATCAAACCGCTCATAATCAGGCAGCCTTACTGCCTCATTGCGTGCCAGTGCCGCAGCCAGAGCCTGCAATTCTTCCGGCGTTTTATAATGCCCCCTGATCGGCAGGGGCAACACCGGCAAAAGACGATCTGTGACAGGGCGGGAAAACAACGACGAAAGTGAGAAAGATAAAGCCGGCATTTGCCCCTTACAGCCCTTTATAAAAAATTCAGGTTCCGGTGCAGATCAACAGTTTTTATGATCCGCCAATACATATTTCAGAAGCGTTTTCGCTTTTTTTAAATCACTGCCTCACAGGTGTCCGACAGTTATGACAAAATTACGTCCGCAAAAAATGCCTTGGTTGATTTTGATAAAATCGCAAAGCAAAATTCATAGCGAATTTTAACTTTACGTTATAAAAATCAACAGGCTGACAGCCCTGTCCCCCGCATATTGCCGGCATAAAGGCCACTTGCCACCCTTGCAATCTGCCCGCATGACATTTCATTTTGTTATAATCTGCTCACAAACAGCAAATTATACGCGCTCCTGTAACCCTATACAGCAAGAACCGGTGAAAAGCCCCTGTCAGGGATACAATGTTGCATAGTGCAAAAGGTTGCCTGATCCTCGTATACGGGCACTAATTTAAACGAAATGAATTATTTTGAAAGCCACCGTCAAAATTCAATAAAATCCATAATATGCAGCCTGATTTTCGCCTGAAAACAGCATCCCCGCAAACAGAATCATTCAATGAAATTTACAAAGCCGTACCGGTGCGCGTAAAAACCTTCCAATATTTCGGCCTGAAAGCCAGCCGGCTGCCATTGGCAGGCTCATATTCTGCAGAAATTTCAATCTCAACGCTTTCACGGCTGCCGCCGATTTCAAGTTCTACCCGCCGTTTGGCTCCGACACGGCGTGTGGTCATCACAATACCGGCAATGCACCCGCCGCAACCATCAACCAGTTCCACATCATGGGGACGGAAATAAAGAACTGCCTCGCCCTCTGTCTGCGGTGATGCAGCATCCAGCCGCAAGCCTAATGTGCGATCGGCGAACCATATATCCCCCTGTTCAACACGCACATCAAGACGGCTGGACTCTCCGATAAAACGATAGACGAAGGCCGAGTTTGGATGATCATAAATCTCATCCGGCGTACCAACCTGCTCAATGCGCCCCTGACTCATAACCACCACACGATCGGCCAGCTCCAGCGCCTCATCCTGATCATGGGTCACAAAAACAGTTGTGTGGCCGGTGCTGTCGTGAATTTCCCGCAGCCATTTGCGCAGTTCCTTGCGCACTTGTGCATCCAGCGCACCGAAAGGCTCATCAAGCAGCAAAACATTCGGCTCAATTGCCAGGGCACGCGCCAATGCCACACGCTGGCGCTGCCCGCCGGATAATTGTGCGGGATAGCGGTTTTCCAGCCCCTGCAATTGCACCAGTTTGAGCAGGTCAACAGCGCGTTGATGAATTTCCGTCCGGGAGGGTCTTGTGGCACGCGGACGCACTTTAAGGCCAAAACCAATATTCTGCGCCAATGTCATATGCCGGAACAAGGCATAATGCTGAAACACAAAGCCAACATTGCGCTCCTGAACGGTTTTTTCTGAAGCATCCTCCGCACCGAAATACACCGTGCCTTCCGTTGGGCGCTCCAGCCCGGCAATCAGCCGCAACAAGGTGGTTTTTCCTGAACCCGAAGGCCCGAGCAAAGCAATCAGTTCCCCCGAAATTATATCGAGCGAAACGTTGTGCAGCGCCGGAAAATGCTCGAACTCCTTGCGCACATCAACAACGCGAACTTCCATTTTTTATCCTTTCAGGCATGCTCACGCCAAAATGACTGTATGAACAGAGAATTATGAGCCCGCCCGGCATCAAAAAAATTATCCGGACGTGCATATGATTTCAGTTTCTTTATCCTCACGGCTCAACTTTTTTCGCTAGCAAAACGCATTTCAAGACATGTTTTAAAAACCAGCGTTATCAACGCCAGACCAGCCAGCAGTGAAGCCACGGCAAAGGCTGCAACAATATTTTCGCTATACATCATCTCCACATGCAGCGGCATGGTTGTGGTCAGCCCTCTTATGCGCCCTGACACCACCGCCACGGCGCCAAATTCTCCCATGGCGCGCGCATTGCAAAGCAAAATACCATATAAAAGCCCCCAGCGGATATTGGGCAGGGTTACATAAAAAAATGTCTTCCAGCCACTGGCACCAAGAGACAGCGCCGCCTCTTCATCACCGCTGCCCTGATCCTGCATCAACGGGATCAGCTCCCGTGCAACAAAGGGAAATGTTACAAAAACCGTTGCCAGTACAATTCCCGGCAAAGCAAACAATACCTGAATATTATGCGATAATAACCATGCCCCGAGCGGGCTGCCGCCGCCAAACAGCAGCACAAAAACCAGTCCGGAAATAACCGGAGATACAGAAAACGGCAGATCTATCAGTGTGATCAGAAATGTTTTGCCGCGAAAATCAAATTTGGCGATTGCCCATGCGGCCGCAATACCAAATAATGTGTTAAGCGGCACAGCAATTGCTGCAACAAGCAAAGTCAGGCGGATGGCAGACAGCGCATCAGGATCTGTCAATGCCGCCCAGTAATCGGCAAGCCCTTTGCTGAAGCCTTGCGTAAAAATCACCACCAGCGGCAGGCCTACAAATAACAGCATAAACACCACGCTGACGGTGATCAGTAAAACACGCGTCAGCGGGCTCTCAGTGATTGCTGAGCGGTTATGTGTCAAAGGCGTCAGTCTGCGCGTTGCAAGTTTACCGACACTAGCTGCCATAGCCATATCTCCTGCGTGACCATGTCTGCACCAGATTAATCAGCAGCAACATGAAAAAAGAAAGCAGCAGCATCACCGTGGCCAATACGGTTGCACCTGCATAATCAAATCCTTCCAGCCGGATAAAAATAAGAAGCGGCGCAATCTCCGTGGAATAAGGGCGGTTACCGGCAATAAAGATCACCGAGCCATATTCCCCGACCGCACGGGCAAAAGCCATGGCAAAACCGGTTAAGGCTGCCGGCTGCAGACCTGGCAATAAAACGCTGTAAATTGTCTGAAAACGGCTGGCGCCCAAGGTTGCCGCGGCCTCTTCCTGCTCACGGTTGATCTCCGCAATAACCGGCTGCACCGTGCGCACCACAAAGGGAAGCCCGATAAAAACCAGAGCCGTCACAATGCCGGCCTTTGTAAAAGCAATGCGAATATCCAGTGGTGCAAGCCATGCCCCGATCCAGCCTTGCGGCGTGTAAAGTGCCGTCAGCGCAATACCGGCCACAGCGGTTGGCAATGCAAATGGCAAATCAACCATGGCATCCAGCAGGCGCCGCCCCGGAAAATGATAACGCACCAGAACCCATGCCAGCAGCACACCAAAAACCACATTGATCATGGCTGCAATCAGCGCGCTGACAAAGCTTACACGCAATGCACTGATCATTCGCGCATCACTTGCCAGCTGCCAGAACCGCTCAGGCCCGACAGAAGCGGCATAAAGCATCAAAACCATCAACGGGATCAAGACCAGCAAGGACAAATACGTAACGGTAAAACCAAAGGTTAAACCAAAACCGGGTAGGATCCCCGGCTTACGCCAACCGGCAAAGAAAGACAGCCGGCTCTGCCTCTCCTGTGGCGGTTTAGCCGCCGGACCGTCATTCTTTGCAGATGTGTTTTTCATCAATCATCCATGGCTGCGTGGTCAAAACTGGCAGAAAACAGGAATATGAATAATGTTCAGCCCCCATTTATTTAGTCGGCTGATAGATTTGATCAAAGATTCCTCCATCGCCGAAATGCTCCGGCTGCGCTTTTGCCCAGCCACCGAAAATGGGATCATCAATGGTGATGAGTTTCACCTCTTTTGCCCAACTGCGATCAGCCTCCGGTACCAGTTCCGGCTTTGCAGGGCGGTAAAAATGTCTGGCTGCAATTTTCTGCCCCTCTTCAGAGTAGAGATAACCAAGATAAGCTTCCGCCACCTTGCGCGTACCATGCGCATCAACATTTTTATCCACCACGGCAACCGGCGGTTCTGCAAGAATGGATTGCGGCGGCACCACAATATCAAAAGCATCAGCGCCAAATTCGGCAACGGCCAGATAGGCCTCATTCTCCCATGCCAATAATACATCGCCCAAACCTCGCTGCACAAAGCTGGTTGTGGCACCGCGGGCACCGGTATCAAGCACCGGCACATGTGCAAAAAGATCGCTTATATAGGTTTTGATTTTAGCCTGATCGCCGCCATATTGCTGATATGCCCAGCCCCAGGCCGCCAGATAATTCCACCTTGCGCCGCCGGAGGTTTTAGGGTTTGGAGTGATAACCTCCACGCCATCTTTCACCAGATCCCCCCAATCGTGGATATTCTTAGGATTGCCCTTGCGGGTCAAAAACACAATTGTGGATGTATAGGGCGCTGAATTATTAGGAAATTTCTGGCGCCATTCAGCATTAATCCTGCCACTTTTTTTAACAATGGCATCAATGTCGCTTTGCAGCGCCAGTGTCACAACATCTGCGGGAATACCATCAATAACCGAACGCGCCTGTGCACCGGAGCCGCCATGCGAGGCACGCAGAATAGGCGTTTCTCCGGTCTCGGCCTTCCAGTATTTGGCAAAAGCCTGATTATAATCCTTGTAGAGCTCGCGCGTCGGATCATAGGAAACATTCAACAATGTTTGCGCTGCCACAGCCTGATAAGACAGCGAAAAAACTGATGCGCATGTTAAAATAACAACGGTAGATATAGTCTTTCGCAACTGCATTACGGCCTCCGTTTTATGTTTTCAGCACAAGTTAACAGAGCCGGAACGGAGAGGAATGCTACAGAAACCTCATTACGCCGTCCGCACAGAAATATTTTTCCCTATCAGCACATTATAAAATAAAAATCCGGCACTGCCAAAGGCAGGCTTGCAGAAAAATTCAAATCACATCACAGCAATGGTGCCATACGCGAACCACGCAGGCTGCACTTATAGCGCACCTCGTAATAAGGATCGACAACCAGAGTAATATCCCGGGTTTCACAGCGTTTGCCGGTCGATTTAAGATATTCCTCTGCCACATCACGCAACACCACAGGCGGTGTGGCATTGAGCCCTGAACCTGTGGAAAACCCTTTGACAAAATTCTGCGTGACAGTGCCGGCAGTGCCGGGTCCAATCAACAAGCGATTTTGCTGCGGATTATCGACAATGCGATAATTAACCCCGCTGCTGCCAACAAACTCAACAGAAGGCAGCCCCTGATATTTGGCCTGCACATAATTGACACCCGCGCAGCCACCAAGCGCCAGAACCGCCAAAAAACCTGCAGCCCCCAGAAAATTACGCACTTGCGATTTTAAAAAATATCCGGGATTTGTGCGGCTTTGCTTTTCTGTCTGGCAGATAATTTTATCCATATTTAACAATACTTTCATGAATTATCTTATTTATGCCTGATACTATTTATATCAGACAAATCAGGAAAGATATTTTCAGGAATCATCCGGAACGATTTTTACCCTAAATGCTCCTGAGGTTGTCCTGTCAATTTCCTTCCCGATTGATTTCTGTTTTACCGGAATAAACCAAAAGGATAAACTGATGCTGAATATGCGAACATCAACACTTGGCACCCTGGTCTTCTCGGGTCTTTTGCTCTCCGGTATGGCAGGCGCTGCGCTGGCGCAATCTCCGGCTCCGGAAGCAGAAGAAATGGCACCGCTCACCAAAGTAACCTATATTTGCGAGCGCAATGTGGAAGTGCCGGTGGTTTATGTCAACGGCCTGAAAAATGATGAATCAATGGCTGTGATCTCGGTTGAAGGCAAATTGGTGCCCATGCGCATCGCCCCGTCCGGCTCCGGAGCGCGTTATATCGCATTGGATGAGCAGGACAGCTATCGCTGGCACAGCAAGGGTGATGAGGGTATCCTGTCATTTCTTGAGGCTGATGACAGCGCAGAAGAACAGGTTCTGCTGAGCAAATGTGTTGATAAAAGCAAGGCAGAAAATCAGGATTAAAAAACTGGTACCAGCTTGTTTATTATCTGAACAGGCCGGTATCTGTGCGCTGCTATCTGTGCTATGTGCGCAATAAACAATACAGGGATATTTTAAATCAGGAGCCTTAAATTTGTGCCTGAGATAAAAAGCCCTGTGATTCTTGCCTTACAGGAAACTGACAGGGAAAATGTGTGATGAAGCCAGTCTTTCTGCAAATACAGTGCAGCCCGGGCAAAACCTATGAAGTGGCCAAAGTGCTTTATGAACGTGAAATCGCCTCGGAGCTTTATTCCACCAGCGGTGAATATGATCTTCTGGCCAAAATCTATATTCAGGAAGGTGATGATATCGGCAAATTCATCAATGAGAATGTGCTGGATATTCCCCATATTGTCCGCTCGCTGACCACCCTGACCTTCAAGGCTTTCTGATCTGCCTGCTATTTGTTGCGCAAGATCAGCTGCTAAAGGGCAGATATGGTAAAACACACCCGCCTGCCCTGTTTTCCCATTTTAAGCGGCAGCACTCATCAAATGATTATGGAGTGCCAGACCGGCAGAATTTTTTTCATGTGAGGCAATTTGTACTTTGCACCGTACGCGCGGGTACTGTAAGACATATTCAGCAAGATAAAGCGCCGTTTCTGCAATTTCCGGAAAGAAGGCCGGTGCAGCGCGCTGCCAGATTAAGGAATATGATCATGCCAGCCTATCGCTCAAGAACTTCCACTCATGGCCGCAATATGGCGGGTGCGCGCGGCCTTTGGCGCGCCACAGGCATGAAGGATGGTGATTTCGGCAAACCGATTATCGCCGTGGTCAATTCTTTTACCCAATTTGTTCCCGGACATGTGCATCTGAAAGATCTTGGCCAGATGGTCGCCCGCGAAATTGAAAAAGCCGGCGGCGTTGCCAAGGAATTCAACACAATTGCGGTGGATGACGGTATCGCCATGGGGCATGACGGCATGCTCTATTCGCTGCCCTCGCGTGAGATTATTGCCGACTCTGTGGAATATATGGTCAATGCCCATTGTGCCGATGCAATGGTGTGCATTTCCAATTGCGATAAGATCACGCCGGGCATGTTAATGGCCGCTTTGCGCATCAATATACCGGTGGTGTTTGTTTCCGGCGGGCCTATGGAAGCGGGCAAGGTTATCTGGCAGGATAAAGAGAAAAAACTCGATCTGGTGGATGCCATGGTAGCGGCCGCCGATGACCATTATACGGATGAACAGGTTGATGCTATTGAACGCTCGGCCTGCCCGACCTGCGGCTCCTGCTCGGGCATGTTTACTGCCAATTCCATGAACTGCCTGACAGAGGCACTCGGCCTTTCCCTGCCCGGCAACGGCTCAACCCTTGCCACCCATGCGGCGCGTAAGGAGCTGTTTCTTGAAGCGGGCCGCCTGATTGTTGATCTGTGCAAGCGTTATTATGAAGGCAATGATGACAGTGTCCTGCCGCGCTCCATTGCCAGTTTTGCAGCTTTTGAAAATGCCATGACACTGGATATTGCCATGGGCGGCTCTACCAATACCGTGCTGCATCTTCTGGCGGCAGCCCATGAAGCGGAAATGGATTTTACCATGTCCGATATTGACCGCCTGTCGCGCAAGGTGCCGGTTCTGTGCAAGGTAGCACCCGCCGTAGCAGATGTGCATATGGAAGATGTTCACCGTGCCGGCGGCATTATGGGTATTCTCGGCGAGCTGGACAGGGCAGGCCTTCTCAACACACAGGTTGGCAATATTCATTCCGGCACATTAAAAAACGCCCTGGAAAAATGGGATATCAAGCGCACAAAGGATGAAAATGTGCAGCAGTTTTTCCGCGCAGCGCCCGGCGGCATCCCGACACAGGTGGCATTCAGCCAGAATCGTTATTTTGACAATGTGGATGCAGACCGTAAGAAAGGCGTTATCCGTGACAAGGCGCACGCTTTCAGCCAGGATGGCGGTCTGGCTGTTCTCTATGGCAATCTGGCGGAAGATGGCTGCATTGTTAAAACCGCAGGTGTGGATGACAGTATCCTGACCTTCTCGGGGCCGGCACGTATTTTTGAAAGTCAGGACAGTGCGGTTCTCGGCATTTTGAATGGCAAGATCAAGGAAGGGGATATTGTCCTTATTCGCTATGAGGGCCCGCGCGGCGGCCCGGGCATGCAGGAAATGCTCTATCCGACCAGCTATCTGAAATCAAAGGGCTTAGGCAAAGCCTGTGCGCTTATCACCGACGGGCGTTTCTCGGGCGGGTCTTCCGGTCTTTCCATCGGTCATGTTTCACCGGAAGCCGCAGAAGGCGGCACAATCGGTTTGGTGGAAGAAGGCGATATTATTCATATCGATATTCCAAACCGCAAAATCCATCTTGATGTTGATGATGCTATTTTGGCAGAACGGCGCAAAGCTATGGAAGCCAAAGGCTGGAAGCCGGCAGAGGAGCGCAAACGCAAGATCTCAACCGCGCTTCGCGCCTATGCAGCCATGGCCACCAGTGCGGCCAAGGGCGCGGTTCGCCACGTGCCGGAATAAGATGAAACTGAAGGGCGCATTTCAGCCTTTTAAAAAGCTGAAATGCGCCCTCCCTTATTTTTCCACCATTTTTTGCATGACCGGCAAGCAAAACCGCACCACACTTTTGCTGGAAATGCTTTAAAGCGCCTTCTCAACCTCGGGCATAAATTGCTTTGCCAGACTTTCATCACTCAAAGGCCCGACAAATTTATAAACAATCTTACCCTCAGCATTGACAATGAATGTCTCCGGCACACCATAGACACCCCATTCAATCCCCGCGCGGCCGGAATTATCGGTGCCGATTGCACTATATGGATTGCCGAGATTTTGCAAAAATATACGCGCCTGTTCCGGCTTATCTTTATAATTAAGCCCGACAAGACGGATGCGCTTATCCTGCGCCAGTTTCATCAGTTGCGGATGCTCCTCGCGGCATGGCACACACCATGATG
The DNA here is from genome assembly GCF_051851455.1 of Pseudochrobactrum albidum. Classification (NCBI taxonomy): domain Bacteria; kingdom Pseudomonadati; phylum Pseudomonadota; class Alphaproteobacteria; order Hyphomicrobiales; family Brucellaceae; genus Pseudochrobactrum; species Pseudochrobactrum albidum. The sequence goes on along the minus strand of NZ_JBPVTR010000023.1, from coordinate 311,861 downwards.
CCCAGACATTCACCAGCGTTACCCCGCCGGTCAAATCTGCCGCCTTCAGCCCCGGCACCTGTGTGCCGTCTGGCAGATACAGGCCTGCAAGTTCAGGCAAGTCTGTTTGTGGTGCCTGTTGCCCGATCAGCGCAGAGGGAATTTCCTGCGCATTATGGCCACTCATCAACTGCCATGTAAACACACCGGCAAGTGCTGCAAAAATAATCAGGGGTAATAATGCTGTCAGAACTGTCTTCTTGCGCGGTGGCAGATCATTGCGGCCTGTTGTCTGAACCGGATCGGTCATCATTTCCCTGCCTTTTGTGAGCGGCGGCGTATGCCCTGTTTTTCCAACCGTGCAAGTTCTGCCCGCAGCCTGATCTGTGCAAGCAAAATCCATGCCACAATTCCGGCAATGGCAACAGCAGAAATACCATAAGAAATAAGAACATAGGCCATATGTGTCATAAAACTGCCCCTGCCTTGCGGTTTTCATAATCGGCATTGCGTGCCGCAACCTTACGCATTGCGGCAATACGGCGGCTGAAAATCTCATTGCGCATTGCCATTATATGAAGGGTAAAAAACAGCATAGTCATGGCAAGCGCCATCACCAGCAAAGGATAAAGCATACTTGGCGGCATGGCCGGCCCCTGCATGCGCAGCACAGATGCCGGCTGATGCAATGTGTTCCACCAGTCCACGGAAAATTTAATGATCGGAATATTAATAAAGCCCACCAGTGTCAGCACCGCTGCCGCGCGCGCTGCCTTCGCCTGATCTTCCAGGGCGCGGGTTAAGGCGATAATGCCAAGATACATCAGGAACAATATAAAAACAGAAGTAAGACGCGCATCCCACACCCACCATGTGCCCCACATCGGCTTGCCCCATAAAGAGCCGGTGATCAACGCCAAAGCGGTAAACATAGCGCCTAAAGGTGCAGCTGCCCTGGCCGAAACATCTGCCAGCGGATGCCGCCAGACCAGCGTACCCAGGGCCGCAAGGGTCATGACCGTATAACACATCATCGACAGCCAGGCGAAAGGCACATGAATGAACATGATTTTAACGGTCAGCCCCTGCTGATAATCTTCCGGCGCAAACCACACCATATACAGCCCTGCAAGCAGCACAAGCACAGTCAGCCCTGCAAGCCATGGCAGGATTATACTGCTCAAATCCAGAAAACGTGTCGGATTGGCCAGATCCAGCAACGCCTGAAAACGACGCGGCGCAGCTTTGGACAAGGCTTTTTCAGTTGATCGTTCAGTCATGGTTACCCGGATATATTTGTAAGCTTAAGCTACCCTTAGAGTGGTTTTGCAAGAGACAATTCCCTTTTCATAACATGGGTTTAATCGGTCGAGATTTTTAATGCAAAACCTGCGGCCAATGGCCCGATAATTGCTGCAATCAACGTATTGGCCGAAAGCATCAACAAGGGCGAGAGAAATGCGGCATTTTCTGTCACCGCGCCATAGGATGCCGAAACACCGAAAATCAGCACCGGAATGGTCAGCGGCAGAATCATCACAGATACCAGCAACCCGCCGCGCGGCATGGACACCGCCAATGCAGCCCCCAACGCGCCGATAAATATAACCGCAGGTGTGCCGATCAACAATGTCAGCGTTGTTGCTGCGATTGCCAGCGGCTCCATATTCATGATCAGCCCCAGAAACGGCGCGGCAATCACCAGCGGCAAAACCGTTGCCACCCAATGCGACAGGCATTTTACCATCACCGTCAGCGTGAGGAAGTGCCGCTCCCGCGCCATGATCATCACATCAAGCGAACCGTCCTCGCGGTCTGCCTGAAACAACCGGTCAAGGCCAAGCAGCACCGCCAAAAGCGCACCAAGCCACAACATGGCCGGGCCGATGCGCGCCAGAAGCTTTAAATCCGGCCCCACGGCAAAAGGCACCACAGCAGCCACAGCCAGATAAAACAGGATGCCGGTCAGGGCGCCGCCGCCGGCACGGATTGCAATGCGCAGATCACGCCAGAATAATGCTTTCATCCTATCCAGTCCTGCATATCCATATCATGATCTTGCGGACGATAGTCTTCAAGCCGCAATTGCCGCACAATATCAGTACCGGCCTGCTCCAGCCCCAGTGCAATATGTGTAACCGCCACAATCATACCGCCTGAAGCCAGATGATTACGCATTATACCGGCAAACATCATTTGTGCATGATTATCCAGCCCTGAAGTCGGCTCATCCAGCAACCATAACGGGCGGTGCGAGCACAGCAGCGTGGCAATGGTGACGCGGCGTTTCTGCCCCGTGGAAAGACAGCCATAGGGAAGATGATCAATATTGCCAAGCCCGACCATTTCCAGGGCTTCATCAATTTCGAGCAGCGGATTTCCATGAAAATCCTGCCAGAATTGAAGATTTTCATAAACGGTCAGTGCAGGTTTCATCCCATTAAGAGTGCTTAAATAATGACTGTGCACGGCAACAGGCTCCGCACCGCTTTCTGTTTCCAGCCACACAGCTCCTTCTGCGGCAGGCAACAGGCCGGCAATGATTCGCAGCAAAGTTGATTTCCCCGCGCCATTGGAGCCGGTTATAATCAGAGCCTGCCCGTTTTTTACTGTTGCGCACAGAGAGTTGAACAGAAGGTTTCCTGCCCGTTCACCGCCCAGATTTTCCGCAACAAGGCGCATAAGCCCTCCCGTAACATGATTTTTTTACAAATTGACGGGATATTCCCTATCAGGAACGACAAGAAAACAATCCGCAACATTTCGCCGCAATAGCATAATTTTGCCGCAGAAGAGTCTGGAACAGTTTTAAAAAACTGACTATATGGGGAGCGACCATGCCAGCGGTCGGCGTGGAAACCATTTTTGGCCGATCTCAAAAGCCTGATGTTTATTTCAAGCGCAGGCCCCGGGACGGACAGCGGAAATGACTGCACCCGCACCTTGAAGCGCGTCCTTGAAACGCAAGCTAAGGCGTTCGTCTCAGGTTTCGGCCGCAAGCATGAAGGACGAACATTGTGTCGCACATCGATAGTTTCAAATGCCGCAAGACGCTTACCGTCGACGGCAAAGACTACGTTTATTACAGCCTGACCGATGCTGAAAAAAACGGTCTGACAGGCGTATCCAAACTCCCTTTTTCGATGAAGGTTCTGCTTGAAAATCTTCTGCGTTTTGAAGATGGTCGCAGCGTCAAGAAAACCGATATTGAAAATGTCGCCAAATGGCTTGCAGACCGCGGTCAGGCCGGCGCGGAAATCGCCTATCGTCCTGCACGTGTATTGATGCAGGATTTCACCGGCGTTCCTGCCGTGGTTGATCTTGCAGCCATGCGCGATGCCATGGTGGCGCTTGGCGGCGATGTATCAAAAATCAACCCGCTGGTACCGGTTGACCTCGTTATTGACCACTCGGTTATTGTTGACGAATTCGGCAACAGCCAGGCTTTCAAAAACAATGTTGAACTTGAATATCAGCGCAATGGCGAGCGTTACCGCTTCCTGAAATGGGGCCAGCAGGCTTTCCAGAATTTCCGTGTTGTGCCGCCCGGCACCGGTATTTGCCATCAGGTTAATCTGGAATATCTGGCACAGGCCGTGTGGACTAAGCAAGAAGACGGTGAAACCATTGCCTATCCTGACACGTGCGTTGGTACAGACAGCCACACCACCATGGTCAATGGTCTGGGCGTCTTAGGCTGGGGTGTTGGCGGTATCGAGGCTGAAGCTGCCATGCTTGGCCAGCCTGTTTCCATGTTGCTGCCGGAAGTTGTCGGCTTCAAGCTGACCGGCAAGCTCAAGGAAGGGGTAACCGCAACAGACCTCGTGCTGACCGTTACCCAGATGCTGCGAAAAAAAGGCGTGGTGGGCAAATTTGTTGAATTTTTCGGTGCCGGCCTTGATAATATGACATTGGCAGACCGCGCCACAATCGCCAATATGGGGCCTGAATATGGTGCGACCTGCGGTTTCTTCCCGCTTGATAAGGAAACCATCAATTATATGAACACAACCGGTCGTGACGAGCATCGTCTCAAACTGGTTGAAGCCTATTCCCGCGCACAGGGCATGTGGCGTGAGGCAGGCAGTGAAGATCCTGTCTTTACCGATGTGCTTGAACTGGATATGGGCGATGTTGTTCCGTCCATGGCCGGCCCCAAGCGCCCTGAAGGCCGCATTCCTTTGGAAGGCATTGCTTCCGGTTTTGCGAGTGCGCTGGAAAGCGAATATAAAAAGACCACCGGTCAGACCACCCGCTATCCGGTTGAGGGCGAAGATTTTGACCTCGGCCATGGCGATGTGGTGATTGCCGCGATCACCTCCTGCACCAACACATCCAACCCAAGCGTGCTGATTGCTGCCGGTCTTCTTGCCCGCAATGCTGTTGCCAAAGGTTTGAAAACCAAACCTTGGGTTAAAACCTCGCTGGCTCCGGGCTCTCAGGTTGTTGCTGCCTATCTGGAAAATGCAGGCCTGCAGAAAGATCTGGATGCTCTGGGCTTCAACCTTGTCGGTTTTGGCTGCACCACCTGTATCGGCAATTCCGGCCCGCTGCCTGCACCGATCTCCAAGACCATTAATGAAAAAGGGCTGATCGGCGCTGCAGTGCTTTCGGGTAACCGTAACTTTGAAGGCCGTGTGTCGCCTGATGTTCAGGCCAATTATCTGGCTTCTCCGCCGCTGGTTGTTGCCCATGCTCTTGCCGGTACCGTTACCAAGGATCTCACCAAGGAACCGCTTGGCGAGGACAAGGATGGCAATCCGGTTTACTTGCGTGATATCTGGCCGTCTTCCGCTGAGATTCAGGATTTCATTGCCAAGAATGTTACCCGCAAAATCTTCTCGGAAAAATATGCCGACGTATTCAAGGGTGATGAAAACTGGCAGGCTGTTCAGGTGCCGGCCGGCCAGACCTATGCATGGGACGACAAGTCAACCTATGTGCGCAATCCGCCATATTTCACAGGAATGAGCAAATCAGCCGGTGAAATTTCGGATATTAACGGCGCACGTGTGCTTGGCCTGTTCGGTGACAAGATCACCACCGACCACATCTCCCCTGCCGGTTCGATCAAGGCGCAGTCGCCTGCCGGTAAATATCTGCTCGATCACGGTGTGGCTGTGGCAGATTTCAACCAGTATGGTACCCGCCGCGGTAACCACGAAGTGATGATGCGCGGTACATTTGCCAATATCCGTATCCGCAACCATATGCTGGGTGAAAATGGCCGTGAAGGCGGTTACACCATCCATTATCCATCAAAGGAAGAGATGTCGATCTACGACGCTGCGATGGAATATAAGAGTGAAGGCGTACCGCTCGTTGTCTTTGCAGGCGTTGAATATGGCAATGGTTCATCGCGTGACTGGGCTGCCAAAGGCACCAATCTGCTTGGCGTAAAAGCAGTGATTGCCCAGTCTTTTGAGCGTATCCACCGCTCCAATCTGGTTGGTATGGGCATTATGCCATTTGTGTTTGAAGAGGGCACAAGCTGGCAGTCTCTGGGGCTTAAAGGCGATGAAGTGGTAACTATTGAAGGTCTGGCAGATATTCGTCCGCGCCAAAAGACCAATGCAACCGTTACCTTTGCTGACGGCACGGTAAAGCAGGTACCGCTGATTTGCCGTATCGATACGCTGGATGAGCTGGATTATATGAAGAACGGCGGTATTTTGCAGACGGTTCTGCGTGATCTGGCCAAAGCCTGACAGGCATATACAGACTGATAAAACGCCGCTGAATTTCTTCAGCGGCGTTTTTTTATAGCAGCTTCACAGCATTATTGCTTAAGCAAATTCATGTGCCGCCAACCATTCAAAACCGCATTTGTATAATTTAGCAGAGAGCTCCGGGACTCTTTTTTAGTTTATTGCTTTGACCAGAGGCGGCAGCCGCCTCATAGAAAAAGTGCCTGCGAACGGGATTATCGGCATCATTTATTTATTCAGCCAATTTTTTCGTCATTTTATCTCTATGTAAAATCTCTTCGCATTTCGGTTAAAAATGCTTATAAGTTTCAACTATATGCAGATATTGATTTTTTGAGAGAACCCCATGCCTGATAAGCTGATTTTTGCCGCACAGCCGCCGGTTACTTTGCCGGTTGAAGGCAGCGAGCAGCGTTTTCCTGTTCGCCGTATATATTGTGTCGGGCGCAATTATGCAGACCATGCACGGGAAATGGGGCATGATCCCGAGCGCGATCCGCCGTTTTTCTTCCAGAAAAACCCTGACAATCTGGTTACAGACGGCGGCGATTTCCCCTATCCGCCGCTGTCCGGTGATGTGCATCATGAGATTGAACTGGTTGTGGCGCTTGATAGAGGTGGCAAGAATATTCCGGCGGCAGAAGCCCATAATCATATTTATGGTTATGGGGTGGGGCTGGATATGACGCGGCGCGATATGCAGGCACAGGCCAAAAAACTGGGACGCCCGTGGGAAACCGCCAAGGCTTTTGAACATTCTGCACCATGTTCAGCCTTAGTGCCTGCCAGCCGTATCGGCCACCTGAAAAACGGCGCTATCTGGCTGAAAGTAAATGGTAAAATTGTACAGCAAGGTGATATTAATCAGATAATCTGGTCTGTGCCGGAGACGATTGCCATTCTCTCCACCCTTTATGAATTGCAGGCCGGCGACCTGATTTTTACCGGTACGCCTGCCGGTGTTGGTGCCGTTGCAAGAGGCGATATTTTACAAGGGGGTGTTGACGCTATCGGACAACTGACAACAAAAGTTGTCTGAGCTGTGAGGCCTTGGCGAATTTTACGGCTGGCTTCACTGGCAAAATCCCTGTAAATATTTAATCATCCATAATACGGAATCCTTCATCTTCAGGGTTCTGTGACGATTTTTACTGCGAAAGCGTTTTTGTTTCCGGCTTGTATGACAGCAATGGGCAAGCCTGATAACACTGTCTGGATTTGACAAGAAATGCTTTGTGTTGCGCAAACGCAGATAACATAAAGGATCGCCCGATGGCATTTGAAGAGATCAAGGCGGAAATCGCTTTGCTGTTTGAGCAAATGGTCAATCAGCCGGAAGATAAGCATGAACTGGCTGAGATCATTCGTGAAAAGCTTAATGCGATGCGCGCCGGCGGTCTGCCTGTACCGGAAGATCTGGTAGAACTGGAAAATCGACTTAATGACGAATTGGGTGCCTGATGCGAATGGTTTCTCTGGCACTGCGTTTTGTTCTTCTGTTTTCCGGCGCTGTAATGCTTGCAGGCTGCAACACCACTGCTGATCCCAAACTTGCCAATAACGATGCTTTAACAGACACAGCCATAGCCGCTCAAACCGGGCAGGACAGCGCCAAAAGTGCCGCTTTAGTTGCATCTTCCTATGCGGCTGACAGCAAGCCTGATGATGAGGGCGCGCAAATATTGGCAATGGCTGCAACCACTACAGCTGATCCGGCTTTGCCGGCCGCAGTGCCGTTACCAATGTTTCGCCAAACGGCGACGGAAGCCCTGCTTGCCTCTGCAGCGCCCTCGCCGGTTACCGGCGCACATAATGTGCCTGGCGAAGTTAAATATAATGGTGTTACCAAATCCGGCACGGCGAACCATCTGGTTGAAGCACGTGCTGCCATTGCAGCTGAATCCAAACCGGCATTGCATAGTCTCATCGGTCAATATGCAGCCGCTTATCAGGTGCCGGAACGGCTGGTGCATCGTGTGGTACAACGTGAAAGCCGCTATAATCCGGCAGCCCGCAACGGACCTTATTTCGGTTTAATGCAGATCAGCCATGCCACGGCACGCGGTATGGGCTATCAGGGCAGCCCGCAAGGTTTGCTCAATGCCAATACCAATCTGCGTTACGCGGTCAAATATCTTGCCGGCGCCTATAAAGTGGCTGGCGGCAATGAAACGCAGGCGGTTAAATTCTATGCCCGCGGTTATTATTATGATGCCAAGCGCAAGGGCCTGCTGGAAGAAACAGGATTGCGTACCGGCCCCAAATCCATCCGTACGGTTTTTATAGAGCCCGGAAAAACCACAACAAATCTTGCTGAAGCACCATCTGCGGATAGTGAAGCAACAAATCTGGCACAGACTGACCCCGTTATCACGCAATCTGTGAAAAAAGCAGACCCGGCCGGCAAGGCATCCCGCGTTTATTTTAAAAAACGTGAAATGATCCAACGCTGATTTTGCATTTTTTCATAACCCGCTTGTGCGGCTGCGCATCAGGCGGGTTTTATTGCAGGCCGCAGAGCTGCTGTGATTAAAACGATGATTTTATCCGGCAGTCATTATCTGGTCATGAAACTATAATCATTTTGCCGCATAGTCATTTTACCACGCATATTTATCTTGAGCCGGTTGCATATTCCTTTCGCCCGGATTTTGAAGCTGTTTCGTCCCGCCAATATAATCTTGCCATGATAATCTTTCAGGCGGTTATTATTATATTACGGCAAGAGGCAAAACGGGCAAAAAACAAGGCAGATTGTTTGCTATGAACCAGATTTTGCAAAAAGCTGAAGCCTCTGTTGCACGATTATATGATAAGGCCGAATTATGGGCAGACGGCATTATTCATATTATTGGTGTGCTGCTGGCCATTAGTGGCGCGGTTGTTATGCTCTGGTATTTTGCCGGACAAATTTCACCGGTAATTTATATTTCCGCCCTGATTTATGTGTTGAGCCTTGTGGCCGCGCTGACAGTCTCTGCAATTTATAATATCTGGCCGGTGTCACCGATAAAGCAGTTTTTGCGCCGCTTTGACCATTCAATGATTTATGTGCTGATTGCCGGTACCTACACGCCGTTTATTATGAAAATGGGAGAAGGTGCTTTGGGGCATCTGGGTTTTGTCTGGCTGATTGCCGCCTGTGGTATTGCGCTGAAATTGCTGCTGCCGGGACGTTTTGACCGTCTGGCAATCCTGCTCTATCTGGCGCTTGGGTGGAGTGGCGTGCTGATTTATGATCAGTTATTGCAGTTTCTTTCAATGCCGGTGGTAGTACTGATCGCCGCAGGCGGCATTATTTATTCACTGGGTGTTATATTCCATGTCTGGGAGCGTCTTCGCTTCCAAAATGCCATTTGGCACGGCTTTGTGGTAACAGGTGCGGCTCTTCATTATAGTGCCGTGTTTCTCGCTGTTTATTGATATTGCAGCATTAAAGCGGATGCCGGATTGGGTTGCATAAAGACAATATAAAAATCCGCATAAAAACAACGGGATCACTCCGGCTGTTTATGATCATAAGAGTCCGGTCTGATTAACCGCGATTGCAGCCGCCCGCAACGGGCCTTATTGGGGGTTGATGCAGATCAGTCATCCGACTGCGCGCGGTATGGGGTATCGTGGGCAGCCAAGCGGCTTGCTGGAAGAAACTGGTTTGCGTCCCGCACGCAAGTAGCATTTAAGTTTTTCAATCTGGCTAGAATGATGAACGGCAACGGGTTGCTAAGGCAAGCGTTGTCTTTTTCATATTCTATTGATTTTTAGTTTTATCACCAATATACGTTTCGTATATGAATCATATATTGGTTGCACCATGGGTATTGTAAAAATTAATGACGCATTGCATGAGGAGCTGCGTAAAACCAGTGATGTAATGTGCCGCTCAATTAATGCACAGGCAGAATATTGGATAAAAATCGGCATGTTAGCGCAAGCTCATCCCGACATGACATTTAATGATATTGTGCAGATGCAGTTACGCAATGCCAAGGTTGACCTTGGGCAGATTGCACAAAGGTTATCATGATAAAAACTGCTGAAGAATTGGAAAAAATGGCCGTTGCTGGCCGTTTGCTGGCTGATGTATTTGTCTTCATTGATCAATTGCCGCTGATAGGCATGACGACTATGCAGGTGAATGATCAGGTGGAAGATTATATCATCAACACGCTGAAATCACGTCCTGCCAGTAAAGGGCAATATAATTACCCTTATGTATTAAATTGCTCGCGCAATGAAGTTGTCTGCCACGGCATGCCGTCTGAAAAAGATGTGATTGCTGACGGCCAGATCATCAATTTCGATATTACGCTTGAAAAAGACGGCTTTATTGCTGATTCAAGCAAGACCTATATGATTGGCGACGTGCCGCCTTATGCGGAAAAGCTGGTGCGCAGCACCTACGAAGCCTTGTGGAGGGGGATTGCTGTCGTACGCGACGGCGCAACGGTTGGCGATATTGGCCATGCGATTGAGCGCTTTGCTAAAGAACATGGCTATGGTGTGGTGAGTGAATATTGTGGCCATGGTATCGGACGTGAAATGCATGAAGAGCCGAATATTATCCATATTGGCAAGGCCGGCACCGGCGTGGTGCTGCGCGAAGGCATGACTTTTACCATTGAGCCGATGCTCAATCAGGGCAGCGCGCGGGTCAAAACCAAAAAAGACGGCTGGACAGTGGTGACCAAGGACGGAAAATTATCAGCGCAATTCGAACATACGGTGCAAGTGACAGCCGATGGTGTCAAGGTTTTAACACTGCGCCCTGATGAGACAAAAATGTTGGATTTGCTGAAATAAAAGCAAGCCCAGATACAAAAAAGCCCTTTGCATCGCAAAGGGCTTTTTTATTTGGTGAGCAATCGCTATTAGCGGCGATTGCGTGCAGCCAATGTGCGCAGACGCAATGCGTTGAGCTTGATAAAGCCTGCCGCATCTTTCTGGTCATAGGCGCCGTGATCATCTTCAAAGGTAACAAGCTTATCGGAATAAAGCGATTTATCGCTTTCACGACCTGTCACAATCACATTACCCTTATAGAGTTTCAGGGTCACTTCACCTTCCACATGGCGCTGGCTGTGATCAATGGCAGCTTGCAGCATTTCCCGCTCCGGCGAGAACCAGAAACCGTAATAGATCAGTTCTGCATAGCGTGGCATCAGCTCATCTTTAAGATGGGCAGCGCCGCGATCCAGCGTAATGCTTTCCATAGCGCGATGTGCGGTGAGCAAAATAGTGCCGCCCGGTGTTTCATAAACACCGCGTGATTTCATGCCGACAAAACGGTTTTCCACGAGATCGAGACGGCCAATACCATTATCGCGGCCATAATCATTGAGTTTTGCCAGCAGGGTTGCAGGCGACATGCGCACGCCATTGATGGAAACCGCATCACCTTTTTCAAAGCCGATTTTGATAATGGTTGGCTTGTCCGGCGCTGCTTCCGGCGAGATCGTGCGCATATGCACATATTCCGGTGCTTCAATTGCCGGGTCTTCCAGCACTTTGCCTTCCGAGGAAGAATGCAGCAGATTGGCATCAACCGAGAATGGTGCTTCGCCCATCTTGTCCTTGGCTACAGGGATTTGGTGCTTTTCTGCAAAATTGAGCAGATCCGTACGGCTTTTGAACGACCAGTCACGCCATGGCGCGATGATTTTGATATCCGGATTGAGCGCATAGGCGGACAGCTCAAAACGTACCTGATCATTGCCCTTGCCGGTTGCGCCATGGGCAATGGCATCAGCGCCGGTTTCTTCAGCAATTTCAATCAGACGCTTGGAAATGAGCGGACGGGCAATGGATGTGCCGAGCAGATACACCCCTTCATAAACGGCATTGGCGCGAAACATCGGAAAGACGAAATCGCGAACAAATTCTTCGCGCACATCTTCGATATAGATTTCTTTAATGCCGAGCATTTCGGCTTTTTTGCGTGCCGGCTCCAGTTCTTCACCCTGTCCAAGATCGGCGGTGAAGGTAACAACTTCCGCACCGATTTCGGTCTGCAACCATTTCAGAATGATGGATGTATCAAGGCCGCCTGAATAGGCGAGCACGACTTTTTTAACGTCTTTCCAGTTATTCATTTTTTGTGTCCAGTACAGCGCCGCTGTGGCTTATGAGGTGGTTTCTGCCAAGCAGAAGACTTTTTGTCTGTGTTTTCTTTTATCATTTCAATAATGCGAAGCAAGCGATCTTGAGGCTGAACAGTACGATTATTAAAATTTAAAGGCCGGCATGCAAATCCGGTTCCTTGCCAGATGTTTCTGCGTTAATTTGACCAGGCTTTGTTGTTTCGGGGCCTGTTTATGTCTTTCTTCAGTTCTTTGACTTTTATACCGGATTGGCCGGTGCTGGTTCAGTTTGCCATTGCAACTTTTATTCTCTCCATCACGCCGGGGCCGGATATGACCCTGTTTGTCGGGCGCGCCTTATCGGAAGGGCAAAAAGCCGGTTTTGCCTGCCTTGCCGGCGCGCTAAGCGGTATTGTGGTGCATACAACAATGGTGGCAGTCGGTTTGTCTGCACTCATAATTGCTTCGCCAAATGCGTTTTTCGTGCTGAAAGCGGCAGGTGCCGGCTATCTGGTGTGGCTGGCTATACAGGCTATTCGTCAGGGCTCGGCCTTTTCACCTGAAAAAGGCAGCGGAAAAAAGCATAGCCTGTTTCAAAACTGGGCAACGGGGCTGGGAATTAATTTATTGAACCCGAAAATTATCCTGTTTAACATGACCTTTCTGCCGCAATTTGTTTCCGCGCATGATCCTCATGCGCCGGGCAAATTGTTGTTTCTTGGTCTTTCCTTCATTCCGCTGGCTTTGCCTGTTGTGGTGCCGATGATTGTGGCAGCGGATAAATTTGCAGGGCTTTTAAAGAAAAATCCGATTGTTACGCGCTGGGTTGATTATATATTTGCCGGCGCGTTTTCAGTTTTTGCGCTGAAAATTTTAACGGCACAATCTCAATAGCCAAGATAAAAACTAACGGGTTTCAAACTTTGTTTTTATTGCAGATATTCTGTTTGATAGTGCCGGCATTGCGGCCGGCAATTTTCCAGTAAATCAGCCCGCAAAATGCGCCGCTGATCAAAATGCCGCCAATCCTGAACAGGCTGTCATGAAGCCAGTTATAATAAAGCATGGCAATGCCCAGAATGGCGCCAAAAGCCATATAAAAAAGGCGTTTTCTTAAAGCGAAAATCTCTGTAACCAGAATAAAAACGGCGCAGGGAAGCGCCAGAAAATAAGATGCTAAAATCCAGCCGAGTAATAAGGCGCCGCCCATGCCTTTGATAAACTCAACCGGATCTTCAATCCCTGCCGGAAATAAAAAACTCTGCGGATAAGAGAAAAATAACAGGCAAAGAAGCGCAATCGCCGTGGTTAAAAAATAGCCGGCTAAAATCTTTAAAAGCAAAAAAATTGAAGATTGCTTCAAATAGCATTTCCTTCTGCCATCATGGCTTCAAGTTTAAGACGTTCGCTTTTCCGCATAATTTCAGATTCTGATTTTAATTGACCACAAGCGGCAAAAATATCGCGTCCGCGCGGCGTGCGGATCGGCGAGGCATAGCCTGCCGCATTCACATAATCAGCAAACCGCTCAATCTGTTCCCAATCAGAACATTGATAATTGGTGCCAGGCCACGGATTGAAGGGGATGAGATTGATCTTGGCCGGAATGCCTTTGAGCAGTTTCACCAGTGCTTTGGCATCTTCCATACTGTCATTAACATCTTTGAGCATCACATATTCAAAAGTGATGCGTTTGGCATTGGAAAGCCCTGGATAATCGCGGCAGGCTTGTATCAGTTCGGTGAGTGGATATTTTTTATTGATCGGCACTAGCATATCGCGCAATTCGTCACGCACCGCATGCAGTGAAATAGCCAGCATCACGCCGATTTCTTCACCGGTACGGTAAATTTCCGGCACAACCCCGGAGGTGGACAAAGTAATGCGCCGTTTGGAAAGCGCTAAGCCATCGCCATCCGAGGCAATGAGCAGTGCTTTTTTGACCTCTTCAAAATTATAAAGCGGCTCGCCCATCCCCATCATCACAATATTGGTGACTTTACGTCCTTCGGCGGGAACAATTGCACCGTCGGGCGTGCCTTTTTCCGGAAAGTCCCCCAGACGATCGCGCGCCACCAAAAGTTGCGCTAGAATTTCTTCTGCGGTGAGATTACGCACCATTTTTTGCGTGCCGGTATGGCAGAAAGAACAGGTAAGCGTGCAGCCAACCTGCGAGGAAATGCACAATGTGCCGCGGCCTTCTTCGGGAATATAGACGGTTTCAATTTCCACCGGACGGCCAGCACCGCGAGGCGGAAAACGGAACAGCCATTTGCGTGTGCCGTCATTGGAAATTTGTTCTTCAACCATTTCCGGACGAGCGATGCTGAAATTTTCCTTCAAACTGTGGCGCAGATCCTTAGAAATATTTAGCATGTCATCAAAGTCAGATACGCCGCGCACATAGAGCCAGTGCCAGAGCTGGGCAATACGCATTTTAATCTGTTTGGCGGGAACACCTATTTCCAGCAAGGCAGCGCCCAGCTCCTCGCGTGACAACCCGATCAGGCTTGGCTTCTGCGCCAGCATCATACGTGCATTGACTGCCAGAGCATCACGGGTTTGCGGCGCGGTAAGGTCGTAAGAAACAGACATTGGCTTTACTTAAGGCTCACAATTGCACAGCCGCATCAAAAGAATCAAAACCCTGACGGGATTGCCTGATAAAGCGACATTGTTGCATGATCAAAAAACGGGCTCGGTATTAAATAACACAAAAAACGCCCTGAATTGAGGCCTCATATCACGGAAAATGTGCCGCGTCACGCTTTTATCGGGCATCGGGGATTATGCGTTGTGTCATGCTGAATATAGAAATAACAGCCCTTCATGCCAAAATTGCGTCAAGCAAGGCTTTTTGTGCCTGTAAGCGGCAAAAGAACGTTTGAAACAGTGAGCGATTCTGCTCTGACAAAAACAGCCTAAAAAGCCGGGGATAGCCCCGGCTTAAAAAATTTACAGGGATTTACCTGCCTTATCGGCATTTTTGAATGGCGGAGAGTGCCGCGGTAATTCCTTTGAGAGAATAGGTATAGGTGGTTTTTGTGCCGCGCTTTGAAACGGCATTCACAACCATATCGGCACCGCCGCGCATGGCGGCAATCAGCTTTGGCTCTTCCGCTGCATTTTCCATCCAGCCGGATTTGCCATTGGTAAACATGGTAAAGCGTGCATTGCCAATAGTAACATTGACTTTTGAATTGGCCTGCAGCTCATAACCGGCCATAAATTGCGGTTCAAAAGATACATTTTGACCCGGCTTTTGACTGACGAGAAAGAAATTATCTCCGTGGTCAACATTGGAGGGCTGTTTCTGGGTCGGAACAGACAGGACATAGCATACTTTACCGTTGCCCGACTGATAGCTATATGCGCCCCAGGCGTTGAATTGGCTGATCTGGCTCGGGGTTTGGGCAAGTGCGCTGCCTGCCATTCCAATCATGAACACAGAAGCCGCGACGATCGATTTTCCAAGCATAGGTCCTACCGGTTCTCTTTCGTTTGCTTCAAACTCAAAATCCGGGAAACATGCTTTTGCACAGCATGTCCCGTTTGTTTGTCTTAATTTGACTTAATCTGGGTTACCAAACCGTGAAGTTTTGATGCAAATGAGCTGTTTTCTTACACAATATGCAAAAATCATTGCTCATCCGCCCCTTATGGTGACTTGAGCATCATGAAAAAGGCGATAATTTGGCCGCCAATTTTTGTTTCTGCTTCTCTAAGCCTTATAAAACAGCCGGAGAATATGGTTTGGCAGCCTATGCAATATCAGGTTTGATATCGGATTCCGATTCCGGATCCTGGCGCAAGGCATTGCGTGCGGCTGCAAAATGCGCCGGTGTGATATGATTGCGGATGGCAGCAAGTGCTGCCATCAACACTGCAACATCATCGGTAAAGCCTATCCCCACCAGCAAATCCGGCACAAAATCAAACGGCAATACAAAATAGGCTAATGCCGCAAGCAGGATTGCCCGCGCACGGCGCGGCGTTTGCGGATCAAGCGCGCAATAATAAGAGGCAACAAGCTCTTCAGTAAAAGGTATATTACCTGCGGCCTTTTTCAGGGTTTTCCAGAATTTTTTGCGCACATATTGCGCACGGCTTTGCTGTGTGCGCTCTGAGCCCGGCTGCAAAATATGACGGATCTTTGCATTATCCATAGCAAACCTTCCAAAACCCTTTCAAACGAAGAAATGGTGCCGGATACAGTAAATTGCAAGATCAGCCCTGGCCTGCATAATTACTGATCCATTGCGCCATGCGCATATCAAGCTCTGTCAGCCCTTTGGCGGAATGAGTGGTCAGCGTAATATCCACTTTATTATAAACATTTGACCATTCCGGATGATGATTAAGCTTTTCAGCGGCCATGGCAATGCGCGTCATAAAGGCAAAGGCGGCATTAAAATCATGAAACCTGAAATTGCGGCTTATTGCACTGCCGTCTGATGACAGGATCCAGCCCGGCAGAGAGGCAAGAGCCATATTTACCGCATCGGGTGTCAGCAAAGTATAGGGCATGGGAAACCTCATTTGCAGTGATTTAAACGAGTGATACTGACCGGAAAATAATACTATTTTTTGAAATAATATTATCATATTCCAAGATCTGTACAGCTTCGGTTCAGAAACAGGCTGATATAAATTGAGAAATTTGTCTGAAAAATTTTGGCAGAAATGCGGGAAAATGCCAATTTTTATATTCAAGTGCTGAGGGGGTCTTATGCAGCAGCCGTTCTCAATCTTATTTATTTGTTTTGGTAATATTTGCCGTTCACCATTGGCTGAAGGCGTTATGCGTTCTGTTCTCAAACAGCGCTATCCAAACAAAGAATTTATCATCGATTCTGCAGGAACCAACAATTATCACATCGGTGAAGCTCCGGATGCCCGCTCCGTAACCGTTGCCGCGCAACATAATGTGGATATAGCCGGCCATCGTTGCCGGCAAATAGAAACCAGCGATTTTTACCGTTTTGATCTGATATTGGCCATGGATCAGAAAAATCTGATGACGGTCAACCGTCTTGCGCCTTCAGGCTCGCCGGCCAAAACCGGCTTGTTCACGGCGATCGCCCGGGACGGGCTGAACAGCCAGAATGCAGATTATGGTGTGGAAATTCCTGATCCTTATTACGGCACGGACAGAGAGTTTGAACAGGTTTATCATATGATTTATGATGCAGCCAAAGCTCTGGCCGAACGGCTGGAACATATTTTTGAAAAGGCGGAAAAGGTCTAACCGCTTCTGCAGCCTGCTCATTATTTATCCGAAAAAAACCGCACAAGGCTCTTTTTTTAGCCTTGCGCGGTTAAATTATTTAAATCCCCGCAAAAGATCAGCCGATGCACCGGCTGAAAACCCATGCCGTAATAAAACAGGGCTTCCCCTGTTTTCCTGCGATGGGAGGTGATGTGATTGACGCAACGGCCAGACTTCTTCCACCACATAAGGGCCGCCGCCAGTGGATTCCTTTGAAGACATCAACACAAAGCGCGAGACATTAAACGGATTTGTGCTGAAATTGCCCCGCGCGGAAAGATAGCGCGCAAGTTGTGTATCCGGCAAACCTTTAAGCCGCGCCAATGTAACATGAGGCGTGAATTTGCGCGGATCAGGCGGCAGGCGCAGCCGCTGGCAGATACGCTCCATTTCTGCCTGCAGTGCCAGAAGTTCCGGCGAAGGCGCAACAGCTGCATAAATACTATGCGGTTTTTTGTTACCAAAAACATCCACACCGGCAAGCTGCAGGGTAAAACTCTCACGGTCAATGCGATCCAGCGCATGAACAATCTCATCGGCCACATGGCCTTCAACATCACCGATAAAACGCAGTGTGATGTGATAATTTTCCGGATCAATCCAGCGTACTGAGCCTTTGGGGCCAATAAGCCCGCCGCGTAATAAAGACAGGGAAAGTGCGGCATCGCGGGAGATTTCAAGGGCAGTGAAAAGGCGCGGCATGGCATCCTCCTCAAACAGGATGGGTCTCAAAAAGCGATCCTGCAAGATCAGCACCATTAACCGGCGGTCTGATCTGCAACGGCCGGATTGCTCCCTTTAAAAAGGGTAGCACGGCCTGACAAAGAGCGAAACACTGATCTGCCCGTTAAACAAGGGTTTTGTTGCTGTAACTGACAGGGTTTTCTGGTTATTTCAAAATCCTGCCGGTTATACCAGGTCATGTATTGCGCAATTGAGAAATAACATAGGGATTGTGTCAGGAAGATGAATCCCTGTTAAAGCGTGCTGCCCTGATTCTAATTCAGATCCATCGCTTCCCTGTCCAGCATGGCTTTCACATCCGGCAAAATATTATGCACCATCACTTTCACCCCTTGCGGATTGGGGTGCATACCATCTTCCAGAAGCAGTTTTTTATTGCCTGCCACGCCTTCAAGAAAAAACGGATAGAGCCTGACCTGATATTTATCGGCAAGTGTCTTATAAAGCGGATTAAATTTTGCAGCATAGTCACTGCCCATATTGGGCGGGGCGATCATACCGGCCAGCAAGACAGGAATACCGCGCTCCTTAAGGCGCGACAGCATCTGATCAAGATTTTTGCCGGTCAATTCAGGAGAAATGCCGCGCAAGGCATCATTGGCGCCAAGTTCCAGAATAACCAGTTGCGTTTCATCAGGAATGGACCAATCAAGCCTTGTAAGCCCGCCGCTGCTGGTATCACCGGAGACGCCGGCATTGCTCACTGTTACCCTGTAGCCATCCTTCATTAATGCAGCCTGCAGCCGGGCGGTAAAGCCATCATCCTGTGCCAGTTGATATCCGGCCATCAGGCTGTCACCAAAGCCGACAATCTTAACGGTTTCGCTATCAGCTTCCTGCGCCGATGCTGCAAAAGACAGCATCAGGGAAAATGCCAGAAAAAAACCTAAACCGGCCATAGAAATGCACCGCTGCATCATTGTTTTATCCCGTCAGCTTCGGATACTATCCATATGGCACATTTTACCAAGCTTGCAAGGGCTTGGATCCGATCTTATGCCTGAGGGGAAAACGGACAAGGTTGCGGAATAACAGGGCTGAAATTGAAGGGCACAATTTAGCCAATCTCCCTGTACATTTTATCGTTATGCCCCCAGATAAAGATAAACTTTCGCCATTGATCAGGGAAATGATGTGACAAAGCAGCCTTTGCAACCCGTTATTCAGCTTGAAAAGATTGATCTGACCCTGGGGCATGACAGTGCCCGTGTACATGTGCTCAAAAATATTTCCCTGAAGATAGGCAATGGTGAATCGGTTGGTATTGTCGGGCCTTCTGGCTCCGGAAAATCAACCTTGCTGATGGTGCTTGCAGGCCTTGAGAAAGTGGATAGCGGCAAGGTGCAAATTAGCGGAAGGCGCATTGACCAGATGAGCGAGGATCAGGCAGCGGCGTTTCGCGGGCGCAATATCGGCATTGTTTTTCAGTCTTTTCACCTTATTCCCAATATGACTGCACTGGAAAATGTGGCCGTACCGCTGGAACTGGCAGGCCGTGCGGATGCCTTTGATCTTGCGCGGCAAACCTTGCAGGCGGTGGGGCTCGGGCAACGCCTGTCGCATTATCCGGCCAGCCTGTCCGGCGGCGAGCAGCAGCGTGTGGCAATTGCCAGGGCGCTGGCACCAAAGCCGGCTATACTGATTGCGGATGAGCCAACCGGAAATCTTGATACGGAAACCGGCCGTCAGATTGCCGATTTGCTCTTTGCCAAACAACAAGAACACGGGCTGACAATGGTGCTGGTTACCCATGATCCGGCACTGGCTGCCCGCTGCGGGCGTGAGATCAGGGTGTGCTCCGGTCAAATTCATGAAAAGCCGATGCAGATGGCAGCGGCACAATGAACAAGATAAAACCATCTTTTGCACTGGCTTTTCGCTTTGCCTTGCGTGAAATGCGCGGCGGTCTGGCCGGTTTTTACATATTTCTTGGCTGTATTGCCCTTGGTGTGGCGGCAATTGGCGCAGTTAACTCCATCGCCCGTTCCATTGCAGATGGTTTGGCAACAGAAGGACAGGCCATTCTGGGCGGTGATATCAGTTTCATGCTCAACCAGCGTGAAGTGAATGCCGGAGAACGGCAGTTTCTGGAAAATCAGGGCAGAGTATCAGAAAATATCACCATGCGCTCAATGGTGCGCCTGCAGGACGGATCTGATCAGGCGCTGGTTGAAGTGAAGGCTGTCGATAGCGCCTATCCGCTCTATGGCAGGCTGAAACTGCGGCCGGATTTGCCTGCCGGTCAAAGTTTTATATTGCAAAATGGTGCCTATGGCGCTGCGGTGTCACCGCTTTTGCTGGATCGTCTGAACCTGAAAATTGGTGATCAGGTCATGCTTGGCGCGGCAAAATTCACCTTACGGGCAATAATTGAAAACGAGCCGGATATGCTAAGTGCCGGCATGGCGCTTGCCCCGCGTTTTTTAATTTCGGATAAGGCATTGCGTGCATCCGGCCTGGTGCAGCCCGGCAGTCTTGTCAATTATCTTTATAAAATCGCCTTGCCGGATAATGTGCAGAACAGCCATTTAAAGGCTGTTATACGTGCCGCTGAAAAAGATTTCCCTCAAGCAGGCTGGAATATCCGCACCCGCGCCAATGCTGCGCCGGCACTGGCGGCCAATATTGAGCGGTTTTCGCAATTTCTCACCCTTGTTGGCCTTACATCTCTGATTATCGGCGGTGTTGGCGTGGCTAATGCCGTACGCAGTTTTCTTGACGGCAAAAGATCTGTTATTGCAACCTTCAAATCGCTGGGAGCACCGGCTGATTTTGTAGTGCTGATCTATCTCTGCCAGATATGTCTGATTGCCCTGATTGGTATTGCAGCAGGGCTTGTCTTCTCACTGGTTTTGAGTGCCGGCGCAATTTATGGCCTGTCGTCCTATCTGCCGGTCGGCCATAATATGCAATTCTATCCGCAGGCTTTGATACTGGCGGCAGTTTTTGGCATTATCACAACGCTGATATTTGCATTGCTGCCTCTGGGGCGGGCGCGGATAATTCCGGCAACGAGCCTGTTTCGTCAAAAAGGTTTTGATCAAGGCGGCCGGCGGCCGGTATTTTATATGATTGCTGCCGGCTTTTTGTTACTGGCACTGATTGCACTTGTGTTATTTTTTGTTGAAGATCAGCGCATTGCCGGTGTGTTTATTATTGGCGCTATTGCAGCTTTTGTTATCTTGCGCGGCGTGTCAGCCGGTTTGCGGATGCTGGCACGCAAGGCACCGCGGTTCAGATCGCCGGCTTTGCGGCTGGCGCTTGGCAATATTCATCGCCCCGGCGCATTAACATCTTCCGTTGTGCTGTCACTTGGCCTTGGGCTGACATTGATTGTGGCGCTGGCAATGGTGGATGGCAATCTGCGCCGCCAGATCACTCAGAACCTGCCTGCCCATGCACCAAATTTCTTTTTCATCGATATTCAAAATACGGAAATTGATGATTTTCGTGATTTGCTGGCAAAAATTGCGCCCGAAGGCAAAATAGTGAGTGCTGCCATGTTACGCGGGCGTATTGTGGCGCTGAATGGCACCAAAGCGGATAAAGTTAATGTGCCGCCGCAAGGTGCATGGGTGTTGCGTGGCGATCGCGGTATTACCTATGCCAAAAATCTGCCGGAAAATACCACCCTGTCACAGGGTAAATGGTGGCCTGCAGATTATCACGGTGAGCCGCTGGTGTCTTTTTCAGCAAAAGAAGCGGAAGAGCTCGGGCTTAAACTTGGCGATACAATCACAGTGAATGTGCTTGGCCGCGATATTACTGCAAAGATTGCCAATTTCCGCCAGGTGGAATGGGAAACATTGGCGATCAATTTTGTCATGGTGTTTTCCCCCAATACATTTGCCGGCGCGCCGCATTCATGGCTCTCCACGCTCACAGATGCAAAGGCCACATCAAAAGAGGAAGCGGCTGTCTTGCGTGAGATAACGCAAAATTTTCCGGCAGTTACCTCTGTGCGGGTTAAAGATGCCATTGAAGTGGCAAATGATCTTATCAGCCAGTTGGCAACGGCAATCCGTTTTGCAGCCTCAATTGGCCTGCTTGCTGCCATATTGGTGCTTGCAGGTGCATTGGCAGCCGGCAACCGCGCAAGGCAATATGATGCGGTGGTATTAAAAACACTGGGTGCCACACGTCTGACACTGATCCGTGCCTTTATTTACGAATATGCATTGCTTGGTTTTGCCACAGCTGTTTTTGCCCTTGGTGCAGGCGGGCTTGCGGCATGGTTTGTGGTGGCGCTGCTGATGAATTTTCCGATGCGAATATTGCCGGATGTGGCATTTTTTACCGTGCTGACGGCGCTGGTTGTAACAATTGGTTTCGGACTTGCCGGCACATGGCGGGTATTGGGGCAGAAGGCTGGCACTGTCTTGCGGGAATTATGAGGCAGGAGTTGCTTTTCCCGTTTCATGAAGGCGAAAAATTAATACAAAAGATTCAAAAATATAAGCTTTTTTGCTTTTTCAGGCATGTTCAGCCTTGTTTTGACCATGTAAAATAACCATTATATCAGGCAGGCATGCTGGGGTTCCGCCAGCGGCGCCTGGGAGCGCCCTGAAGCGTCCCTGACACCGGACGGAACAAGGCAAGAGGAATATTATGGTAGATTTTCGCAATATACAGGCGCAAAACCCGGTCGGGGCGCGCGCGGATGCGGGCATAGATCAGGGGCTGCGCTCCTATATGCTTGGTATTTACAATATGATGGCGATCGGTCTGGCCGTGACCGGCGTGGCCGCACTCGGCACATCATATCTCGCTATGAATAATCCGGGCTTTGCCCAGCTTATTTATGGAAGCCCGTTGAAATGGGTGATCATGTTTGCGCCTCTGGCGGCAGTTTTTTTCCTCAGCTTCCGTATTGAGCGTATGACAACTGCAACCGCCCAGCTTACTTTCTGGGTTTATGCCGCACTGGTTGGCCTGTCACTGTCTTCGGTTTTCCTGGTCTTTACCGGTGAGAGCATTGTGCGCACATTCTTCATTACCGCAGCCTCCTTTGGTGCCTTGTCGCTCTATGGCTACACCACCAAGCGTGATCTGTCGGCAATGGGCTCTTTCCTGATGATGGGGCTGTTTGGCCTGATCCTTGCTTCCATCGTCAATATTTTCCTTGGTTCCTCGGCGCTGCAATTTGCGGTTTCGGTCATTGGTGTTTTGATCTTTGCAGGTCTTACCGCTTATGACACCCAGTCCATCAAGGAAATGTATTATGAAGGCGATTCGTCTGATGCAATGGGTCGCAAGGTCGTTATGGGCGCACTGCGTCTCTATCTCGACTTTATCAATATGTTCATGTTCCTGTTGCAGTTTCTCGGCAACCGCGACTAATTCATCATACTGAATTTATAAATTAAAAGGGCGGCTCCAAAGCCGCCCTTTTTCATATTAGGTGATAACGCTTGGATGTTCTCGCCTAGTAAAACGGGTGATTTCAGTAAGTTCAGCGGCAGCGGCAATCACGGACGATAAGGCATTTTGCGTTTCCAGATCATGCTTGTTGCTGTCAGCCTCATAACGCTCCAGATAAATACGGATTGTGGCGCCTGCTGTGCCGGTGCCGGACAGGCGCACCACCACACGGGAGCCGCCTGCAAATAAAATGCGGATACCCTGATTTTTACTGACCGAATGATCAACCGGATCATGATAGGCAAAATCATCGGCAGCGGTCACAACCATGCCCTGCACTGTTTTGCCTGCCAATGCAGGCAATGTGCTGCGTAATCTGTCCATCATGGCATTGGCATTGTCAGAAGCCACTTCCTCATAATCGTGGCGGGAATAATAGTTGCGGCCATAGATCTGCCAGTGCTCACGCATAATCGCGGCGACAGATTGTTTGCGCACCGCCAGAATATTAAGCCATAATAACACGGCCCATAACCCGTCCTTCTCACGCACATGGTCTGAACCGGTGCCGGCACTTTCCTCACCGCAAATGGTAACAAGACCCTTATCCAGCAAATTGCCGAAAAATTTCCAGCCGGTTGGCGTTTCATATATGCCGATTTTCAGTTTCTCTGCCACACGATCAGCGGCACAGCTGGTGGGCATAGAGCGGGCAATACCGGCAATGCCTTTATGATAAGCCGGTGCCAGATGCGCATTGGCGGCAAGAACCGCCAGAGAATCGGAGGGCGCAATATAAATACCCTTGCCAAGAATAAGATTGCGGTCGCCGTCTCCATCGGAGGCAGCACCAAAATCCGGCGCCTTGTCCGACATCATTTCCTCATAAAGTTTATCGGCATAAACAATATTCGGATCAGGATGCCGGCCGCCAAAATCCTCCAGCGGCACGGCATTGATAACACTGCCTGTTTTTGCGCCAAGGCGTTTTTCAAAAATCTCTTTTGCGTAAGGGCCGGTCACTGCATGCATGGCATCAAAACGCATGGTAAAGCCTGATTGCAGCAGGTTGCGAATAGCGGAAAAATCAAACAGGTTTTCCATCAATGCGGCATAATCTTTAACCGGATCAATAATTTCCACCACCGTATCGCCGATGCGGTGCGTGCCAAGTGTATCAATATCAATGTCAGCGCAATCGGCAATTTTATAGCGGGTAATGGTTTTTGAATGTTCAAAAATCGCTTCCGTCAATTTTTCCGGTGCAGGGCCGCCATTGCTGATATTAAACTTGATGCCGAAATCGCCCTGCGGCCCGCCTGCATTGTGGCTGGCAGAGAGAATAATGCCGCCAAAGGCTTTGTGTTGACGAATAAGGTTAGAAGCCGCAGGTGTTGAGGTAATGCCACCCTGCCCCACCAGAATGCGGCCAAAACCATTGGCAGCGGCGATTTTGATCACACTCTGGATAACTTTGCGATTGAGATAGCGGCCATCACCGCCAAGCACCAGCGTTTTGCCCTGAAACCCCTCCAGACTGTCAAAAACCGACTGGATAAAATTTTCCGCATAATGCTCCCGGGCAAATACGGCCACCTTTTTACGCAAACCCGATGTACCGGGCTTCTGGTCATTAAAAGGCGTGGTGCTAACAGTTATAAAAGTCATAATCTGGCTGTGTCCTGACGCTGAAGGCTGACGCAAGGGATAATACCGGAATGATAAACAGGCTATTATTACGTATATATTAAAGGCAACCTTATGAAGCGATAGCCGAAAGCCGTGTATAAGGGCTGATTGCTGTTCAATTTTATTAAGCAGGCTTTATTGTATGTGTTTAAAAAGCACATTCTGATCAAATAGATAGCGGCTGAAAATCGGCAATCTTGCTGCACCAAGCGCCTTGGCGTGAACGCCAATCGTACCCTCTTCAATCATTGGCGGAACAATGCCCTGCAGATTAAGCTGCGCCATCTCACGGCGTGTTGCGGCAACAATTCCGGCACGCAAAGTTTCCGGCATCCAGCCATCAATAATAGCAGCAGGAAAATCAATCACGCAGGCAGCAGATAAAATGGCATGGGCAAGGCTGCGCGCGGTCAGCCTGATCCAATCATCAATCACGGGGCTGAAAATATCCCAGCCCTCTGGCGCTGCCCATAAGGCTGTGGTGTCTATTTGCTGCTGGTTAAGGCTGCGCTCCAGAATAAACAGGGAGGCGGTATCAATTAACTGTGCCGGGCGGCTGATATGTCCGGCTGTGGTAACAAGGCCATTACCCATGGGCATAGAGCCAAGCGCACCGGCATTGCCGCTGCGCCCTGCATAAAGCGTGTTGTTGAGCACAACACCGCCGCCGATAAAAGAGCCAATAAAAAAATAAACATAATCGGCATAATCCGGACCGGATCCGAAAGTGAGTTCCGCGCCGCAGGCCGCAGTGGCATCATTCTGGATGAGAACAGAAAAAGGCAGATCACGGCTTAGCTCTTCACAAATATCGGTGTTTTTCCATGCCTGCAGATCAGCAGGCGGAGCGCCGACTTCCTCCACCCAGTTCCAAAGCTCAAATGGCATGGCAATGCCCAGACCCGCAATGCGGCTTTGCTGTGCAGGCGAAAGCCCGGCGGTAAATTGCCTGATGCCGCTGCGGGTAAAGTTCAGAATATCCGCCGGTACCGGCCAGCGATAGGTCTGGTGCAGGCTGGCGCGGATAGTGCCGGTAAAATCAATCAGGATCAGTTCAGCACTGCGGCGGCCGATTTTCAGCCCAAAGGAAAACACGCCGTCGGGATTGAGCATCATCGGCTGGCTGGGCTGGCCAACACGGCCGCGCTGTTTCTCCCCTCCCAGCAATAATCCGTCCTGTTCAAGATTGCGGATGATCACTGAAACCGTTTGTGCCGACAGGCCGGTGATTCTGGCAATATCCGCACGCGGCATGGCGCCATGACGACGCACCACTGAGAGGATAAGCCTCTCATTATAAGCGCGCACCCCTGTCTGGTCGGAACCGCGACTGGTGGTTTCAGTGTCATAAGGGGCACCCTGCGGATAGTGCATGAAACATCCTTACGCGTATAAAATGTGCTGGTGCAGGCGAGAGTTATGAAAGAGCAAGCTGACAAGCCTTAAGACTGACATAGCAGATTAATAAATCAAGTGGATTTATTAATTGACAGGTTTGTATTCACGTGTTTCCATGCGCATAGCTGTTTTTAATGAAAAACAATAATTTTTGTCTTCACAGAGGTGCCGCAGGGAGGAGCTGGCGCCTGTTGGGGTTGAAAACTGCATGTGTTTTCCGGCGCTGTGCCGGATGTGGAACGGATTTTACCGCTTATATGACTCTGGGAGGAGTTCATGAAAAAGACACTTCTTACTTCTGCATTTGCCGCGCTGGCGCTGGGCGCAGCGGGTATCAGTGCACAGGCTGCCGATGTAACGGCCTGCGTAATTACCAAAACCGATACCAATCCTTTTTTTGTGAAAATCAAGGAAGGGGCGGTTGCCAAATCCAAGGAGCTCGGCATCAGTCTTAAATCCTATGCGGGTAAGATTGACGGGGATACGGAAAGCCAGATTGCAGCGGTGGAAACCTGTATTGCCGATGGGGCAAAGGGAATTTTGATCACCGCTTCCGACACCAAAGGCATTGTGCCGGTGCTTAAACAGGCGCGTGATGCCGGCATGCTGGTGATTGCACTGGATACACCTCTTGAACCTGCCGATGCGGCTGATGCAACTTTTGCGACAGATAATTTTCTTGCCGGTGAACTGGTCGGCAAATGGGCGGCAGGCCGGCTTGGTGATAAGGCAAAAGATGCCAAGGTTGCTTTTTTGAACCTCACGGCCATGCAGCCGAGTGTTGATGTGCTGCGCGATCAGGGTTTTGCCACCGGCTTTGGCATTGATCCCAAAAACAAGAATGTGCTGGGTGATGAGGATGATCCGCGCATTGCCGGCCGCGACCTGACCGATGGCAATGAAGAAGGCGGCCGCCGCGCGATGGAAAATCTGTTGCAAAAAGAGCCGAATATCAATGTCGTGCATACGATTAACGAGCCAGCTGCCGCCGGTGCCTATGAGGCGCTGAAAGCCGTGGGACGTGAAAAGGATGTGATGATTGTATCAATTGATGGCGGCTGCCCGGGCGTGAAAAATGTGGCAGATGGCGTGATTGGTGCAACGGCACAGCAATATCCGATGCAGATGGCAATATTGGGTATTGAAGCGATCAAGAAATTTGCCGATACCGGCGAAAAGCCAAAGCCGACCGATGGCAAGACCTTTGTTGATACCGGCGTGATGCTGGTGACAGATCAGCCGGTTGAGGGCGTGCCTTCTATCAGCACCAAGGAAGGCCTGGCCAAGTGCTGGGGCTGATTATGCTTTGAAATGCAAGAACAATACCGGCATAAATTTATGCCGGTAACCTTTCCTGACCGCCGCAACCGGAAATACGATGACTGAAACACCGCACAATTCTCCCACGCAAACAGGCCGCATGGTGCAGGACTTTGAAAAGGTTCTGGTAAACAGTGCTGCCGGTGTTGCCAGTTTTGAAACGGAAGATCGTGGCCTGATATACAGATTGCGCACGATCCTGCATCATAATCCGGCGGCTGTGCCATTGATCGTGCTGGTTTTGTCGGTTGCAGTTTTTGCCCTGTTGGTTGGCACAAAATTTTTCTCGGCTTTTGCGCTGACCCTGATTTTGCAACAAGTGGCCATTACCGGTATTATTGCCTGTGCGCAGACACTGGTTATTCTAACCGCAGGAATTGATCTCTCCGTTGGCGCAATCATGGTTCTGTCCTCGGTGATTATGGGGCAGTTTACCTTTCGTTACGGCTTGCCCGCAGAGCTCTCTGTGCTGTGTGGTTTTGCCGTTGGCGCCTTATGCGGTTTTTTCAATGGCTGGTTTGTGGCTTATTGGAAATTGCCGCCCTTTATTGTCACGCTCGGCATGTGGCAGATCGTTCTGGCAACCAATTTCCTCTATTCCGCCAATGAAACCATCCGTGCACAGGAAATTACTGAAAAAGCGCCGATCCTGCAGTTTTTCGGCAATAATATCCGGTTGGGCGGTGCGGTCTTTACTTATGGCGTAATTGCAATGGTATTGCTGGTGCTGCTGCTGTGGTATGTGCTCAATCATACGGCTTGGGGGCGGCATGTTTATGCCATTGGCGATGATCCCGATGCGGCTCAGCTCTCCGGTGTGCGCGTCAAGCCGGTGCTGATGTCAGTCTATATTATTGCCGGTCTTATCTGCGCATTGGGAGGCTGGGCAATGATCGGCCGCCTTGGCTCGGTTTCACCGACTGCGGGACAATTTGCCAATATTGAATCTATCACCGCTGTGGTTATTGGCGGAATTTCATTGTTTGGCGGGCGCGGCTCCATTCTCGGCACCATGTTTGGCGCATTGATTGTGGGCGTATTTTCGCTGGGATTGCGCCTGTGGGGAACTGATCCGCAATGGACTTATCTCCTCATCGGTGTCCTGATTATTGTTGCGGTCGCAATTGACCAGTGGATCAGAAAGGCTGCGGCATGAAACAATCCGTTCAACCGGTGCTGTCGGCAAAAGCTCTTGTCAAACGCTATGGCCGCGTTACGGCGCTCGATCATGCAGATTTTGATCTCTATCCGGGAGAGGTGCTGGCGGTCATCGGTGATAATGGTGCCGGAAAATCATCCCTGATCAAGGCGCTGTCCGGCGCGGTGCAGCCAGATGAGGGGCAAATATTTCTCGATGGCAAGCCGGTAAGTTTCCGCTCGCCGATTGCCGCACGTGAAGCCGGAATTGAAACAGTCTACCAAAATTTGGCGCTGTCGCCGGCTCTGTCGATTGCCAATAATATGTTTTTGGGGCGTGAATTGCGCAAACCCGGCCTTATGGGCAGGCTGTTCCGGCAACTTGACCATAAGAAAATGGAGCAAATTGCCCGTGACAAGCTCTCGGAACTCGGGCTGATGACCATCCAGAATATTTCACAGGCGGTGGAAACCCTTTCCGGCGGGCAGCGTCAGGGCGTGGCAGTGGCACGTGCAGCGGCTTTTGGCTCCAAGGTGGTGATTATGGATGAGCCTACAGCAGCACTTGGGGTGAAAGAATCGCGCCGCGTGCTGGATCTTATCCGGGAAGTGAAAGCACGCGGCCTGCCGATTGTGCTGATTTCGCATAATATGCCGCATGTGTTTGAGGTAGCAGATCGTGTGCATGTGCATCGTCTTGGCAAAAGGCTGGCGGTGATTGATCCGCGCCAATGTTCGATGTCTGATGCAGTGGCGCTGATGACCGGTGCGCTCACACCAACCGATGATATGCTGGCAGCATGATGACAAAACCGCAGCAGATTGAATATAAAGCGCTGGTGGCAGAGATTATAGCGCGGGCTGCAGGCCGCAGCCGCCTGATGGTGGCCATTACAGGCGCACCCGCGGCAGGAAAATCAACCCTTGCAGCTGCACTTTGTGATGAGATCAATGCATCTTCCGCTGATCATCCGGCCATTGTGGTGCCGATGGACGGGTTTCATTATGATAATGCTGTTCTTGATGCGCGCGGTCACAGGGCGCGCAAAGGTGCCCCGCACAGTTTTGATGCCGCCGGTTTCAAAACCATGCTCTCACGCTTGAAAACCGGCGATGGTGAGGTTGCTGTTCCGCTTTTTGACCGCGTGATGGATCTGGCGCGAGCCGGCGCTGCACTGGTTACAGAGCAGCACAGGATTGTGCTGGTTGAGGGAAATTATCTGCTGCTTAATCAACCGGTATGGCGTGATCTGCATTGTTATTTTGATATCAGCATTACCTTGCAGGTACCTTTTCCTATTCTGGAGCAAAGGCTTATTCAGCGTTGGCTGGATCACGGGGCAAATTATGAGGCCGCCCGTGCCCGCGCGCTTGCCAATGATATTCCCAACGCGCAAACTGTGGTGGAACAATCATTTCCGGCCGAGTTTACCTTGCAGACCGACTTTGTTTTGCAAGGTTGAAACTTTACAGGGATATAAACTCAAATCATTATATTCATAAGCGCATTGATCCTGAGAATTTACAGTCTTCTCACCAAAGAAAAGCGCCCATTCTTTGTTGTACATTGTTAGATATTATACAGATTAGGCCTGCAATGCAGGCCTTTTCAATTGCACAATCTGTTATTCAAACACAATCTTTGGTGCAGAGCGCACTGAGTGGCCGCTCACCTGAGACCAAACCTTTTGTGCAATATCACGATAGATTTGCGCATGCTCACCCTCCGGCTCCTTAACGGTAACCGGCATTCCCGCATCCGATAATTCGCGGATTTGCATATGCAGCGGCACTGCGCCGAGGAAAGGCACATTCAGCCGTTCAGCCTCAGCTTTTGCTCCGCCATGGCCGAAAATATCATATCGCTTCCCCGTATCCGGAGCGATGAAATAGCTCATATTTTCCACAATGCCGAGCAGCGGCACATTCACTCTGGCAAACATATTTAACCCCTTGCGGGCATCAATCAGCGCCAGATCCTGCGGGGTGGAAACAATCACCGCGCCAGCAAGCGGCACCTGTTGTGCCATGGTCAGCTGTGCATCACCTGTGCCCGGCGGCATATCCACCACGAGCACATCCAGATTGCCCCACTCCACTTCCCGCATCATCTGGTTGAGCGCCGACATAACCATCGGCCCGCGCCAGATCATCGGCGTTTCCTCTTCCACCAGAAACCCCATCGACATCACCTTGATGCCGTAATTGCTCATTGGCCGCATAATCCGGCCATTTACAGTCTCCGGCCTGCCGGAAATGCCAAGCAAGCGCGGCATGGACGGGCCGTAAATATCCGCATCAAGAATACCAACCTTCAGCCCCAGCGCCTGAAGGCCAAGCGCAATATTAACCGATGTGGTTGATTTTCCCACTCCGCCCTTGCCGGAGGCAACAGCAATAATCTTATCAATGCCGGGAATGCCGGGCTTTGCCTGCTGCGGCTGTGCTACGGTTTCAGGCCGGCTTGGCGGGGCATCATCACTGGTACGCCCGCCTTTGCGCTCGGCGGTCAGGGTGACCAGCGCACCGGCAACGCCCGGAATATTTTTTACCAGTTTTTCCGCCCGCAGCCGCAAAGGCTCCATCGCCTGTGCACGATCGGCGGGAACAGTAATGGAAAAAAACACTTTATTGTCAGCAATAAAAATATCAGAAACCAGACCCAGACTGACAATATCGCCTTCAAAATCCGGCCCTGTAACCTGTTTCAGTTGAGCCAGAACCGCTTCTTTTGTGATCTGCGACATGTCAAACCCCGTCAAATCCCTGCTGTCATATGCAAAAAAGCTGCATATTTTCTTCATTGCAGACACATTCATCCTTATCAAAGTAATTGAATGCGCTGTGTTTTTATTCCTTTTTACATATCTGCCCTGCAACCGGTTTGGTAAAGGCATAGTTCAAGGTCTAAATGATTTTTCAGGAAAGAGAAAGTTATCTTCCATCCCCTGTTGTGCAAACCTCTGTGACATCATGAAACAGAGACTGATGCAAGCCTGCGCAGCAATTCTCCCCCTCTGCCTCTTTTCTTCTATGCAAAGCCGCGCTAGAAAAGCCTGACTTGCCAAAACAACAGTTGGGGATAATGGGCACAGCACACAAAAACAGGCATATTGTGATACGCTTTCTCTGCGTATTGGCGCTTGTTTTATTATCTTTTGCCCACAGGCCTGTTGATGTCAGCACACCGCTTTTACAAATAAGCGCAGCAGACAGCACCACGGCAGAACCGGTTTTTATCCGTTATAAAACCCTGCCTGACGGCAATATTATTTCCATCTGCATTTCAGGAAACCGTGCGGATGGTGATAATCAGCACAATCAGCATCATTTTATGGCAGATTGTGAAGCCTGCCGGATATCAGCCAGTTTTATGCTTGTCACACCGCCTGCGGTTGGCGGGCCAATTGTGGCCAGAGATCATAATAATGCCGGCAGGCAGATTGTTCTGGCTTTACCGCGTTCCAATCTTTATCCGCCTTCCGCTCCGCCCCAAGCACCGCCCGTCCTTGCCTGAAAACCTGCATTGAGCACAATCATGCAGGAAAGATCAGCCATGCTTTGGCACAAACGGCTTTGAGATAATGCCGCCCAAAGTGTGATATCAAATCTGATTAAGCCTTTTACAGGCAAGGATGTTTCCATGAAAACGATCTTTACCGCGCTTTGCGCGACCACTCTTCTCATCTCCGGTGCCGGATTGGCACAGGCGCATGTTTCACTCGCCGCGCCGCAGGCACCTGCTGGCAGCGCCTATAAGGCTGTTCTTAAAATTCCGCATGGCTGCGAAGGCGCTGCCACCACACAGGTGAATGTAAAATTACCGGAAGGATTTGTGGCCGCACAGCCGCAGATGAAAGCCGGGTGGGAAATTGAAACCATCAAATCCGACTACCACCACAGCTATAAAATTCATGGCAGGGATGTAAAAAGCGGCGTCACTGAAATTATCTGGAAAGGCGGCAAACTGCCTGATGAATTTTATGACGAATTTGCAATTGTCGGCAGGCTTGCCAATTTTGACAAGGATACAACCCTGTCTTTCCCCACAATCCAGACCTGTGAGAACGGAAAAACCGAAAGCTGGACAGATATTGCTGCAGAAGGCCAGAACCCGCATGATCTGAAAAGCCCTGCACCGCAGCTTCTGGTAACAGCTGCGACTGATCATTCCGCTCACAATAGTCATGATGACCATGCAGCCCATCATCATGCTGCAGATACAGTAACAATCGGCAATCTGGAACTCTCCAAAGCCTATAGTGTTGCCACTGTTCCCAATGCCCGCGTGGCTGGCGGCTATGTGGTGATCACCAACAAGGGCAAAGAAGATGACCGTCTGATCGGCGGGCATACGGATGTTGCCGGTAAGGTGGAAATTCATGAAATGTCGATGAAGGACAATATCATGAAAATGCGTAAATTAAGTGAGCCACTGAATATTCCTGCCGGACAGACCGTGACACTTGCGCCAACGGGCTTTCACATCATGTTCATGGATCTGAAAAAACCTTTCAAGGAAGGTGAAACCGTGAATGTTGAGCTGGAGTTTGAAAAAGCCGGCAAGGTTAATTTACCGTTTCACGTGAATCCGGCCAATCCGGCCGGCGATAAGGGCCACAGCCACCACTAAATATTGCGAGCCGAAACCGCAAAGCGGTTTTGGCTCAACATCTCATATGAGGCGTGAGGTCGCACAGGATTATTGCTCAGGCCTCATGCCTATGCAATTTCGCCATGAAGGCTGGTGAAAAAATCCATGCAGTTTCATAAAGATAGTCATAATTTGCCGGCAATAAATTATGACTATAACACTCTAGAATAATTCTAACCTATTGATATAAGAATGATTTTTTCATTTTCCTTAAAATTTATGTTTGACAATGCTCCCCTTTCACCTGCATATTTCTGCTGTCAGAGCGCCGGGGATTTTAAAATTTTTGGCACTTTTTCAAAAACCCAACCTTTGATGTCTGGGCCTTGAACCCTTTCGATTGGAGGACCTATGTCTGGTCAGCTATTGCCCCGCCCGAGAGCGGAGTTTTTGTTGCATATGCACCCATGCCGCATTTTTATTTCTCCCATGCGTCCGGTATCTGCGGGGGTGCGGCCATGAATATGCAGGTTCGCAACATTTTTGACACCTCTACCCATTATTTTGAACGTCAGGCTGAAAAGCTGGTGCTGGAGGGTTACCGCCATTGGACAGCCGGCTTTGAAACCGGATCGGTCATACCGTGGGAGATGGCCTGGACAATATACACGCAGGAACTCGGGCTTGCCAAAGCCAAGCGGGCGGTAACGGAATTATCGCATTTTATCCGCACCCTGCATTTTTGCGCAGCTTGCAGGCTCAAGGCATTTCCCTATGGTTCCATACATATCTGCCGCGAGGAATGCCTGCTGATGGGGCTGGTTTCAGCCTTGCAGAATGGTGATGACACAACCCGCGATGCCTGTCTGGATCTACTGGCGACAGGCAGCCGTGTCGGGCAGATCAGGCAGGCTGCGCAGGATTATGCACAAATCATGGCTGAACTGGATCAGGTTTTATTGCCTATTCCGCATTATGCCATTGCTTGTGCTCTCTCTCCTGCGGGGCACAAAATATTTCACTAGAACCTTTTAAACAAAAACCGCTGAAACTGTTTCGAAGTGAAAGCGCAAGGCTTTCATAACTTTAACAAAATTTCATCTCAGATATGCGGGCACAATGCTCCTGATCCGAGACAAAAAGGACATTTTACCAATGAATGCAAAAACTGAAAAACGCTTGAGCCTTATGGCAGCTTTTCTGCTGACTGCGGCTGTGTTCATCGCGCCCAATCCAATCCAGCAGCAGCAAAAGCTCCATTTTCTCAGTGCGGCTGAACAGGCTGTGCCTCTTCCGCTTGTCATTGCGCAGAATATTGTCAGCGGCAAGGTTGTGCGCTGAACAAAAATTGCAAAGCCGCACAGATGCCACAAAAACTGCAACAAATAATTATTTTTCACTCATGCTAATTATTTAAAGAACTCATCATTACAATTTAAACACGTCCTCCCCGACTGTAAAAAAGCCACGTTAAAGCATCTGCTTTAACGTGGCTTTTTCACATTACAGATCAAGTGCATCAGGCCTGCACAATGATCGGCGCTTTGCCCTGCACCCTGTCATAAAGATCAATAATATCCTGATTCATCAGACGCACACAGCCAGATGACATTGCCTGACCGATAGACCACCATTCCGGATTGCCATGAATTCGGTAACCGGTATCCACACCATCGCGATAAATATACAAAGCGCGTGCGCCAAGAGGGTTTGTAGGCCCCGGCTCCTGGCCATTGCGGTATTTTTCCAGTTCCGGCTGACGTTTGATCATTTCCGGCGGCGGGGTCCAGCGCGGCCATTTCTTTTTATACTGCACATTGGCACGCCCCGACCATTCAAAGCCCGCGCGCCCCACGCCGATGCCATAACGCATGGCTTCTCCGCCCGGCAATACAAGATAAAGAAAACGCTCATTCAGACGCACAACAATTGTGCCCGGCGCCTCACCGGTCGGATCCGGCACAATTTGCCGCCGATATTGTTTGGGCACTTTATCATAAGGAATAGCCGGCAATGTATAGCCATTCTCATGAATGGCGGCATACATAACCTCATTGCTGGTCACACCCTTATCAACACTGATCTGCGGACGCATAACGCTGCCCGTTGTGGTCATATCAATATTGGGCTGGAAGGCCGACATATCCAGAGATTGCGTACAACCGCTCACACCAGCCAGACCCAAAACACCTGCGCCGGTTAAAAAGCGGCGACGGTTCAGTTTAACGTCCTGCTTTGTCATGATTAATCCGTATTTTCATAACCTGTTCAGGTGACGGATTGTGCGCCAGCATGGTTGAAAAATAATTAAACCGGATATTTCTTCATTTACCATAAGCTGCCGGAGCAGCAATCAATCATAAAACCGGCGCCAAACGACGCCGGTTTTATGAAGATTTTGCTTTTTCACAAGCCGCTATAAAACGGCAAAACAACCCTTACAGCGGCAATCAATAATCCTTTTCATAGAACACGCCGAGGCCGGAATCACCATTGCTGCCCACCGAGCCTTTAGCCTTGAGATTGCGGGTAATATCGAGATTGATAGTGCCCTTGGTGCCATCAACACCGCTGGCCTCCACGCCAAGATAGATATTATCGCGAATATAACTGCCCGCACGCACGGCAGCATTGCCCTTGCTGTCGGTCACCACATCAAGATCATCAAGCCCGACTCCCTGACGCAATGCGCCAAGCAGATTGGCATTTTTACCGCCGGCAAGTTCAGCCGCAGCCGCCGCAAGCTGGGCAATCTGAAAGGCTGACAATTCAGAAATCGAACGTTTGAAAATCAACCGTGCCAGCACCTCATCCTGAGGCAGCGGCGGTTCTGATGAGAATTTAATATCCGGATTATCCACAGTGCCCTGTACTGTCACCAGCACAGTAATATCCCCGCCATCTGTGCGCGCCAGGAAATATAATTGCGGATTCATATCGCCGATCAGCGTGACACGGCCTTCATCAAAGGTCACGCGCTGGGTTAGAATATCCAGACGACCGCGCAGCAATTCAAAAGCGCCGACAGGTTTCACATTGGTAACAGGCCCTGTCAGGCGCACCGCGCCGCCCAGTTCCGTATCCAGCCCGCGGCCGCGGACAAAAATCTGGTTCGGAGCAACCACACGGATATCAAGCTGCGGCACGGTTGGCCGTGATGCCGGAACCGGCGCCGCACCTTTAGCCCGGTTTTCCGCTTTGGCGCGCTGCAGGGTCATCAGTACAGAAGCCGGCGTATGCACATGGCGCACCTCAATATTCGCGCCGCCCCCGCCAAGGCTTTCCGGCACGGTAATTTCCGCCCGTTCAATTTTAATCCTGCCGGCAATCAGCGGATCCCGCATCAACGCACCATTGATGGTGAGCCCGCCATTAATGGTTGCCACAACCATAGAGCCGTCTGCATAACGCGCCTTGTTGAAATTGATGCGCAGATCTGCCGGAAAATTTTGCGCCGCATTAATGGAAATCGTGCCATCCGCACTGATCGAACCACCAGAAGATAATGCCGCATTGGCATTGCGCAGGCGAATAGTCTGCCCGTCCATGCTGCCGTTAATAATAATATTATTGAGGCGGATATTGGTTTCCGGATCAACAATCTGCGCACCGCTTGTTGAGAACATGCCGCGAATTTGCGGCTTGTCAAAACCGCCGCTGACATTGGCGGTCAGCGCCAATGTGCCGCTTGCCTGCGCCCCGCGATCTGCCAGAAAACGATTGGCAAGCGCCAGCGGTATCTGACCGGTTACATCTATACCCAGCCCGTTACCGGCCAGCGGCACACGGCCGTGCGCTGTTATATTCAGATTTTTAGGGCCTTCCACAGCCAGAGAGCTGATATTGACCACCTTGCCGCTGAAATGACCGGCCGCCTTAAGATTCAATGGTGCAAGGCCGTTTTCTGCCAGCGGTTTTGCACTCAGGCTGCGGCCATTAAGGTTGAATGCAGCCGCAGGACTGGAGAGCTCGCCGGTGATTTTTGCGGTGCCGGTTACATTTCCGGCCAGTTTCTGATCCTTTACCACGCCATTGAGCAGCGCCAGCGGCAAATTGGCCAGTTCCACATTCACATCCAGTGCGCCGGCAGCCTTATCCGAGCCAATCGGCACAAAACCGCTCATCCGTGTATCAAGGCCGTTAGCGCCTGTAATCCGGCTGTCCACCTTCAAACGGTTCTGGCTGGATATGCCCTTGGCTGTGGCATTGAGTGCGCCAATCCCCATTTCACGGGTCTTGCGGGCAATCACATCCCTTGCCGCAATATCAAAACTGATATTGGGTTGCGCCCGTGTGCCGGTCACTTTTGCCTGGCCATTAAGCACACCGCCAAGCCCCAGCTCCGGCTGGATGCTGTTTGCCACATTCAGCGGCAGATTATTCAACTGCATATCTAGGTTGAAGTGATCCGCCAAAGCGCCGTTAAGGCTCAAATGACCATTACCCACCTGCATAATAATATTGTTGAAGGTGATGTCGCTGCCTTTCAGCGCCAATGATGCCGGCTGAGCAAGCCTTGTCACCATCGCGCCCTGATGCAGCTGCGCCTTTTCGAGCGACAACAACATGCCGCCGTCCTGCGGCTCCAGAGCGCCGTCAATATTAATGTTTGTGCCGATTTTAAGATCACTTGCAGCCTGAAACACCGTTTTGCTGCCATTGGCCTGCGCATTGGCTGCAAAACTGTTGATTTCCAGCGCGCCGGCACGGATTGCCTGCGCTTTTACAACGCCGTCAACCACAGGCACGCGAAACAAATCCGCCAGTTTTGCGTCAATTTCTGCCTGCCCGACCTGATGGCCATCAAGCGCCAGATTACGAATATCGGCCTTGACCACGGCATTCTGGCGATCATTTTCATGGCTCAGAGCAATATCGGCATGAACAGCACCTGTTGCTTTGGCAAAAAATAATGCTGCGGCTGTGGAAACATCCGGCGCATCCAGCCTGAGATGGCCGTTAAGCAGATTATTCTCCGCAATATCCAGATCACCGCTCAGCTTTGTGCCGCCTGCTGAAAAATCAAGCGCATTCAGGCGTTTGCCCTGCTCATCCAGCGCAACAATACCGGAGAGGTCAACTCTCTCTCCGCCCAGCAAACCACTACCGCTGAAACGACCATTCAGTGAAGCTGCATTTTGGGGGTCAGAACTATCAAGAATGGCATTGAAATCCACAAGGCCATTCTTGAGCTTGCGCCCCTCAAGCGAGCCGGACGGCAAGGCAATACGTGTTGCCAGCGCAATGCGGCTGTCACTGCCGCGCGCACTGCCCCTGACCGACAAGGCCCCGGAAGCTTTTTCTGACAGAGCA
This sequence comes from Pseudochrobactrum albidum, assembly GCF_051851455.1. NCBI lineage: Bacteria > Pseudomonadati > Pseudomonadota > Alphaproteobacteria > Hyphomicrobiales > Brucellaceae > Pseudochrobactrum > Pseudochrobactrum albidum. Next base: position 273,269 of record NZ_JBPVTR010000023.1, on the reverse strand, counting down.
GCAATATCAGCCAGATCAATACCAAAATCAAAATCAGCATCCTTGCTGGAAAATGTACCATTGGCGGTGATGGAATTGGCCTCATTGCCAATCCGGAACTGCCGCGCCGTAAAACCGGACTGATCACGTGCCACACCACCACTCAAGGCGGAGCGGCCAGTGATAATCCGGTCGGCAATAGCCGCGCCGGTTTTGATATTTTCCGCAGTACCATCCAGTGCCAGATCAAAAGCGCCGCTCATCAAGGCCAATGTACCCTTGGCCTGCAAATCAATGCTGCCGGCCAGGGAGCGATCAGCAAGCGCCGAAAACGGCACCAGACTATCTGCCTTAAGCTGAATATCACCATTATAGATAAACTGGTCGATTGTTCCTTTTAATGCAGCGCTCAGACCATTGCCGGCGATCTGCAATTTTTCAAGCTGCACCGGCATGCCTGTATGCCAATCCCCAAGAACTGCAAGCTCAATGCGCTCACCAAGGGCTGCGGCCATATCCGGCTGGCGCGCTCCGATACCTGTCATATCGCCGTTAATATTGAAACTGATATGGCGGTTTTGCACATTCTGCAGATTTTCCGCAATCCCCCCCATATTCAGCACGGTCTGCTGCACCGAGAAATCTCCGGCCTGCAGATCTTTTATCAGTAATTGCCCTGTCCAGTCGCCTGATGAATGATTGCCGTAATCAAGCGTCAAATGCGCTGTGCTGAGCGATGTCTGCCCGCCGCTGACCGGCAGCAATACGCGGCCGTTTTCCTGTGCGCCGATCAAAGCATCCACATTAAGGCGCGTTAAAAAACCATCTGTAGCCGTTTCTGCACTGGCCTTTACTTTCAACGCGGCATTGGAAAGCGTGAAACTATCAAGCCGGAAACCACCGCTATCCTTGATCAGGCCATTGGCAGCAAGGCCGGAATTTGCACCAAAAAAACTGCGGAATTTTTGCGGCACCAACGCCGCTATGGGCCCGCTCACATCGGCTTTGAAAAAACGTCCGGCCATTGTGCCGTCATTATTGCGATTCAGGGTCAAAAGACCGGTGAGAATACGCTTTTTATCGGCATCAAGCTCGAGATCAATTTTCAGATCATCCAGCTTGCCGGCACCATTAAGCACCAGTTCAACCGGTGGTTTGCCATCAATATTAAGAAGATTGGCAGCAATACCATTGGCCGGCTCAGACAGGCGCATATCCAGATCAAGTTTCTGATCGGCATTGGCATAGTTGGCTTTCAGCTTCATCGCGCCGCCAGGACCATCCAGACGGGTCATATCAAACAATGACTGCAGCGAACCATCCTGCAGCGTCAGGCTGCCTTTCAGTGCCACTTCGGAAGCAAGACCAAACACTTGCTTGCCAAATTTGAGCCGTTCAATATTCAATTCGCCAAGAAGAATTGCCAGCGGCAATTCCGGCAGCGAAAAACCACCCGCCTCCGGCGAAGGCAGGCTTTCATCCGGCAAAGGCGTGCGGATTAACTCCACCTGTTTTGCCGACAGATTATCAACACTCAAACGCCCGCGCAGCAGTGCCAGCCGGCTCCAGACAAGCTGTGCATCCTGAATACGCAGCCACACCCCCTCACGGTCAGCAACGGTAATCAAACCAACCTTTGCCTCTGAGGACAAAACGCCCTCAATGCCGGAAATGGTGATTTTACGGTTTGGGCCCGATAATTCCTGTTCTACAAAAGACAGGAAATAGGATTTTTCTTCCTCTGCATCCTGCGCCGAGACCTTTTCCTGAGCATTTTCCGGCTGTGCGCCATTTTGCCCGGCAGGATTGCTCTGGCTTGTTGCAGGCGTGGTCACACCATCCGCCCCATTGGGCAGCAGCGAGGCGCCGATATAAATACCGAGCGGCAAAATAATGAAGAATGTAGCTACAAAGCTTAGAAAACGATTCAAAACGCCTGTCCTATACCGACATAAAATGCAAATCGTGAGTCACCGGACCTGCGGTTAAGCGGTACGGCAACATCAAACCGAAGCGGACCAAGACTGGTATCATAACGCAACCCCGCCCCTGCTCCCAAACGCATATTCTCAGCAAAATCCGGATAGGTTTCCTCCCCGACATATCCTCCGTCGACAAAACCAACAACACCGATATTGTCTGTTACCTTGGTGCGCACCTCACCCGAAGCCTCCACCAAAGAGCGGCCGCCAATCACCATATCGCCGGGCTTGTTCACACCGATACTGCGATAGCCATAGCCGCGTACCGATCCGCCGCCACCGGCAAAAAACACCTTGTCCGGCGGAATATCATGAATGCTGCCGCCAACAATGGAGCCAAGCTTGACACGGCCGGCCAGCACAACACGATCATCCTCGCCAAAACCATAATAACCACGGCCTTCAGCGGTAAATTTGGTTGAAAAACTGCCGTTCTTGATTTCATAAAACGGCTCAATCACACCCTCGGCATAATAACCGCTGGTAGCATTGGTCTTATTATTGCGCTTATCCAGCAAAATACCGCCAAGCATCCCCACAGTAAAGAACTGGCGCTTGCCGTAATAATCATCCTCAAACTGTGCGCGTGATACATTGGCAAACAAACGCCCGCTCAGATCCTCATTGAAAATATGAGTAAAACCAGCCTGACCATTCAGCGATGTTTCCGTATAATTATCCAGCACTTCACGTTTGGCATTCAACGAAGCCACAAAATCCGTATCCGGCGTGTACACACCGGGTTTACTGAAACTTGTACCCAGCAGATAGCTGAAATTTTTCGGATTATAAGAATTATCCTGCGAGCCGCCAATACCGCTGACTTTTGCATCAAAGCGCAAACGCTCTGCCTTGCCAAACAGGTTGCGATGCAGCCAGAAAGCCTCCACACCGGCACCGTCCAGCGTGGAATAATTAGCACCAAGACCAAAGCGGCGCGGCTTGCGCTCCTGCACAACCAGTTCCATCGGCAACACACCGCTGCGATCAATTTCCTGCGCTTCCTGAATAGAGGTGGAGCGAAACACATCAAGCCGCGCCAAACGGCGGCGCGCCCGCTCCAGATCTGCCGGATCATATTGCTTGCCCGGTTTCAGATCCGCCATATAGGCCACAAATTCAGGATCCATACGGGCTGTACCCTGCACACGCAACTGCCCGTAATGGGCAAGCCGCCCCGGTTCCACACGAATATCGGCCTGAACCGTATTATTGGCATGATCTGCCACAATTTCTTCATTCGTAACCCTGGCCTTGGCATAGCCCTGCTGGCGCCATGCTTCCACTGCCAGACGCTCAGCCTTCAAAATTGTGCCGGAACGGGCAATTTCCCCGTCTTTAAAGCCGGCTTTTTCAGGGGACTGCACCTGATCACGACGGAAACTTGCAGGCGGCGGCGCCATTTCATTGATGCTGGTGCGCGAAAAAAGAAATTGCGGCCCCGGATCAACATTGATCACAATATCAGAGTGATCAGGCAACTGCGCATCGGGCGGCAGATCGGCAGCCTCACGGCCATTAACCTTGATGCTGATCGTGCCGCCATAGCGCCCTTCACCATAAAGCGCCATCAAAATGCGCCGGTAATCACCCCTTGCCTTGGCAAGCAGGCCACCGGAACCGGACACTGCCTTTTCCTCATCAGCAACAAGACGCGAGGCACCCTTTACCAGAGCCTCAACATCAGCAACACTGCCATCCTTATTGGAGCGGCTTGCTTGTGATGTAATCTCAACTTTATAATATTTTGGCTCAGCAATGACATCGGCAGCTGTTTCAGCCTTATCCTTGCCCCATAATTTGATACCAAAGAGCTCAAAAGCATGCGCCGGCGCAGCCGCCATAACCGGCAGCAATGCAGTGAACAGCAGGAAGGTGCTGGCTTTACGGATTGGAGCTCTCCTTAAACACTAAATGCTAATATACTGCATATCATCCCGATATGACCGGTCAATACACAACTGTAGCCAAACACGGCCTCTCCACCCGTAAGGCCGTGTTCTATACGCGATTCATGGAGCAATATTACCCTAAAGCTTACACCGTTTTTTTAAAATTTATGCCTAACAAAACATTAATTTTTACTTTTATTTACGTAAATCATTACTTAATTTTGGCTTTATAATCAAAATAAAACCGAGAAATTTGCCTGCTTTTTTCAGTGCAAAAAATATTTTTAAATCATTGATTTTAAAAATAAATTTTAGAACTGAGTTTATATACAGGCTTTAGCGGCACAAAAACCGAAGTGCCTCGGGCATATATGGCCGTAAATAATGATCCAGAGAATAGCGCCCGCCACCGGTTAAGATATAAGTCAGACAGATAAAGGACCAAAGTGCCGGAAACTCCCAGCCACCACCGGGATTCGCCCATGTGAAGCCCATAGTCTGATGCCCGCCCATAAACAGCGCTATCAGCAAATAAAGTGCCGTACCAACCGCAGCAACACGAGTGAACAAACCAAATGTGAAACCAACAAAAGCGCCAAATTCACAAAGCCCTGCCAAAAGCACCATTTGCACCGGATGCGCAGTCACAGTAGAAAAATAGTGCAAAACATTTTGATAGGCCTGATCGCCTAATAATCCGAATTTTTCGGAAAAATGATGTATAAAATCCAAACCAATATAAACACGCATAAGTGTGAGCTGTATCATCTTCCAGTCATGCGCCTGCACCGGTGAATCCGTGTATTTTTCTTGTTTTATATGAGCAGCATTATTGCTGTTAGCCTGTCGCAACATAATTTTCTCCTTACACAACAAATTTATCCGCAATAAAAATCAAAAGAATTTCTTTAAAACATTTCAGGTCAAAACACGGCGTGCTTTTGTATGTCAGTCATGGGCAAGACAAAGAGGCAAAGCATCTCAATCATTTTTTAAACCTGAAATGCTCTACCTTGTGCCATAATATTATCTTACGCGCAGGAGCTGAAAAGCAATTCCGGTATTGCAACAAATTTTCCAGCAAACCGGAAAAAACCGCCAAAGCTATTAGCGACGCCAGCCCCAGAATGGCGGGCGTACCGGCCCTATACCCCAACGCGGGTTCCAATACGGGCGGTAATAAGGTCTGTGATAAGGCCAGTAATAAGGCCTATAATAGGGGCGATAATAAGGGTCATAAAACGGATCATCATAAGCAAAACCAGGCCCTATATTCAGCCCCAGATAAATTTGTGAGCGTGGCGCAGCATATCGTGGCGCATAAGGAACTCTGGCACTGCCAAGATAACGCCTGCTCGCCCAGCCGATACCCCAGCTGCTTCGCAACCTGCACCAGCCATTACGGCAATAATCCACATGTACCATCGCGCCGCGCGGCAAGGCTGCAATCCGCGCATATTTGACACCAGGCCCCTGCCGCAAATTGACAGGCTGTGTCACTGAAAGCGTTTGTGCCTCTGCGCCTGACACTGCCGCAACAAAAAGAGCTGCGGTAAAAAACGCCGCTTTTATCGTAGATTTCAAATTTGCTGAGCTCTTTGGTATATAATTTAAAAATGACATAAAAACACCTTTAGTTTCAAACAGATAAACTTAAAAAACAATAGATGGATAATAGCTTTAAACCCCTCATATTTATACAGGATTTTTATCGGTACTTAAAAATGCAAAAACGGCGCTGTCTGACAGCGCCGTTTTTAACTCTCATAGCAAGCCGGTTTTATCGGAACCGGTCACATTTTACCCTTTATGGCAATGCACGCGCGGCCTCAGGGCTCACTTCCAGCATATTGATGGTCAGATGGTGCATGATCCAGAGCGAGCCAATCAGCACGATCGCCAGAATAAGCACGGTAAAGAGCAGTGCCAGCAGTGTCCAGCCGCCTTCTGATTTGGAATCCATATGCAGAAAATAAACCAGATGCACAATCATCTGCACCGCACCAAAAGCCATGATAATGGCAACGGTTACGGTTGTATCAAAATATTGCCCCATTACCACACCGAAAGGAATGGCGGTGAGAATGACAGCAAGGATGAAACCAATCACATAATTTTTGGTTTCACTGGCGGAAGCTGCGGTTTTATGTGCGGAACTCATGCCAGAACTCCCATCAGATAGACAACCGAGAAGACACCAATCCAGACAACGTCAAGGAAGTGCCAGAACAGGCTGAGGCACATCAGGCGTGTCTCATTTTTTTCTGTAAGGCCGGAGCGCAGAACCTGTGCCACCAGTACCAGAATCCAGATCAGACCGGTGAGAATATGCAGGCCATGGGTGCCAACAAGAACAAAGAAAGCCGACAGGAATGCCGAACGGCCGGGCCCTGCCCCCTCTTCAATCATGTGATGAAACTCATAAAGCTCCATCCCAAGGAAGGCTGCACCAAGCAGGAAGGTCACAAAAATCCAGCCAAGCATAGCGGATTGTTTTTTGTGCGCCATAGCGATCATGGCCAGACCATAGGTCAGGCTGGAAACCAGCAGAAGAGCAGTTTCAACAGCAACAAATTGCAGGTCAAACAGCTCCCAGCCTGTTGGCCCTCCCGCATAGGCACGCGAGAGAACAGCAAAGGTGGCAAACAGACCTGCAAAAATGATGCAGTCGCTCATCAGATAAATCCAGAAGCCGATCAGTGTCGTGCCGCGGGAATCGTGATGTTCGTGATCATCCTCGTGATCAGCAATATGCGTTACAGCAGCACTCATGACTTAACTCCTGAAGACTGCAACTGGAATGTGCGGGCATCTTCGATGCGCTTCACTTCTTCAGCGGTGACATAATAGTCACGATTATTATTGAAAGAATGAATGATGCTGATGGCGATAATCGACAGGGCAGAAGCGATTGTAAGCCACCAGATATGCCAGACGCCGGCAAATCCCATCACCACACAAAGCATACCGATGATAAAGCCGGTGCCGGTATTGCGCGGCATGTGAATCGGCTTGAAATTATCGGTTTTACGCTTCACGCCGCGCTTTTTCATATCCCAGTAAGCATCCACATCGTGAACAACAGGCGTTTGGGCAAAATTATAGAACGGAGCCGGTGAAGACAGCGACCATTCCAGTGTACGGCCGTTTTCCCATGTATCACCATTATTATCGCGCAGCTTGTCGCGGTTATAGATTGAGACCATAACCATAAGAACCTGACAGATAATACCGAGAAGAATGATTGCCACACCAATTGCAGCCACGATCAGATAAATCTGCCATGCAGGATTTTCCGTGTGATTGAGACGGCGTGTCATGCCCATGAAGCCGAGAATATAGAGCGGCATGAAAGCAAGGATAAATCCTGTCAGCCAGCACCAGAAAGCACGTTTCCCCCAGCGTTCATCAAGACGGAAGCCAAATGCTTTCGGGAACCAGTAGATGAAGCCCGCAAAACAGCCAAACAGCACACCGGAGATAATCACATTATGGAAATGCGCAATCAGGAATACAGAATTATGCAGTACAAAATCCGCAGGCGGAATAGCCAGCATAACACCGGTCATGCCGCCGACAACAAAGGTACACATAAAGCCGACGGTCCACAAAACCGGCGTTTCCATACGAACACGCCCCTTATACATTGTGAACAGCCAGTTAAAGACCTTCGCACCGGTAGGGATCGAGATGATCATTGTGGCAACACCGAAGAAGGCGTTGACACTGGCACCGCCGCCCATGGTGAAGAAATGGTGCGCCCAGACCAGAAACGACAGCACGGTAATACAAACGGTTGCATAAACCATAGATGTATAACCAAACAGGCGTTTACCGGAGAAAGTTGCAATCACTTCAGAGAACACACCAAAACATGGCAGAACCAGAATATAAACTTCAGGGTGCCCCCAGATCCAGATGAGGTTGATATACATCATCGGATTGCCGCCAAAATCATTGGTAAAGAAATGCATGCCAAGATAACGGTCGAGCATCAGGAGCGCCAGGGTTACGGTAAGAACCGGAAAAGCGGCAACGATCAGAATATTGGAGCAAAGCGCCGTCCAGGTGAAGACCGGAACTTTCATCATTGTCATGCCGGGGGCGCGCATTTTAATGATGGTTGCGATCAGGTTTACACCTGAGAGCAATGTGCCCATCCCTGAGATCTGCAAGGCCCACAGATAATAATCCACACCGACATCAGGGCTGTATTCAATGCCTGAAAGCGGCGGATAGGCCAGCCAGCCGGTTTTGGCAAATTCACCGATCCCGAGAGAAATATTCACCAGCAACGCACCGGCAACGGTAAGCCAGAAGCTGAGTGAGTTGAGATAGGGGAAGGCCACATCGCGTGCGCCGATTTGCAAAGGCACAGCAAAGTTCATCAAACCGACAATAAAGGGCATTGCCACGAAAAAGATCATGATCACGCCATGGGCGGTAAAAATCTGATCATAATGATGGGGCGGCAAAAAGCCTTCATTAGCGCCCGAAGCAATAGCCTGCTGCGCACGCATCATCACGGCATCGGAGAAGCCGCGAAACAACATGACAAGCGCCAGCACAATATACATGATACCAACGCGCTTGTGGTCAACAGTTGTCAGCCAGTCACGCCACAGCACACCCCATTTACGAAAATAGGTGATCGCTGCAAGCAGAGACAGACCGCCGAGACCAATTGCGGCCAGAGTGACCATCACAATCGGTTCGTGGAATGGAATATCCGCTAGGGTAAGTTTTCCGAACATTTTTCTTACACTTTTAATGGCAAAACATCATACGCAACACGCAATCAGTGAATTTGCCTGGCCAGAGCATTTCAGTTTTTCACAGAAGCGATGAAATGCTCTAATTTTTACGCATTATCCGGATGCAAAACCACTTCGCACTTTTGCTGGAAATGCTCTGATCACGGCAGCCTGTCAGTTGGACTGTGGCTCCGCAGGCGATGTTTTGTTTACAGAAGATGTAATGAATGGCGAAAGTTTCTGCACGCTGCCGCCACCATGGCTGACACAAGGGGTTTTGCCGTCAACACAGCGCCCGATAATGGCACTGAACAAGCCCTGCTCGGTGGATGCATAATGCGTAACCGGATTGCGTTCTGAAGGCTTGTCCAGCTCCAGATAGCCCGCACGATTGAGAATCTTATCCGATGTCCGCACTTGCGCGACCCATTTTTCAAAGTCGTCTTCGGTTTTGACACGGGTAATGAAACGCATTTGCGCAAAACCTGCGCCGCTGTAATTCGCAGACATACCGTCATAATCACCGGTCGCATTGCCAATCAGATGCAGCTTGGTCTGCATGCCAGGCATGGCATAGACCTGACCGCCCAACGCAGGAATAAAGAAAGAATTCATCATATGGCCGGAAGTGATGCGAAAATTGACCGGACGATCAACCGGCATAACCAGCTCATTCACCGAGGCAATGCCCTGCTCCGGATAAATGAACAGCCACTTCCAGTTCATCGCCACCACTTGCACTTCAACCGGTTTGCCGGCCACATCAAGCGGGCGATAGGGATCAAGCTCATGGGTCTTGATCCAGGTTACATAAGCCAGAATGGCAACAACAATACAAGGAATAGTCCAGACAAAGGCTTCAATCTTATTGGAATGGTGCCAGTCCGGCTCATATTCATTATTATTGGTTGAACGGTATTTATTGGCAAAATACAAGGTTGCAATAATCACCGGAACCACGATCAGCAACATAATCACTGTCGAGAAAATAATCAGATCGCGCTCCTGAACGCCGACAGCGCCTTTAGGAAACAGAACGACCTGCTGGCAACCTGCCAGAATTGCCGTGAGCATCAGCACTGCACCAATACTGATCGGCCGGAATAATCCATGTTTCATTTAATTTTTCCGTCTTGAATGCACCCGGGACAGGTCGCATATCAACATTCACCTGAATATTTCCGGCCTCACCCAGACTCCGGAAATATATGAGCCTACCGGAAACATCCTGTTATGCTGCCTGCCATTTTCAGGCAGGAGTGTATATACAGTCGTTTCGGTAAATTCTGAAACTTGCAGACAAACAAAGCCTGCAATTTAATATTGCCGGCCTGTTCACGGCACTTCAGAAGATGATGCAATCCGCATCCTACCGCATCTTCTTATTATTCTGTCAGGCGCAATTGCTGTGCAAAACCATGACTGCCCAGCCGATTCATTTCGCGCTCACAGATTTTTTTCAGTTTCTATAAACAGGAAAATATCCAAACAGCAAGGTGAATCTTATTCACTTTTTTGCGTCACCAGCGCAATAATTGACGATTCTCTTATATAAAAAAGCCTGCCTCTTTTTTAGTAAGCCTGCGCAAATATCGGTAAAATAACACAATAATACCCTCAGGAGATAAATCATCAGGGCTTGCCACCGGCATGACAGCGGTTTTTTGCAGAATTGTCGCAACCTCGATTTTTTTAAACGGATAATCCGGAGCAATATTTAAAAAAGGCAAAGTTTAAAAACGAAAAAGGCCGGGATTTCCCGACCTTCCGTCAAACGCTTGCAACCAGTGCCAGTACATCCGTGGTCAAAGGAGAAGCGAATTCTTATAATCCGATATAGGTATAGCCCCTGATTGTTTCAAGACTATGACACATATCAGGCAACCGCGCGCACTTGCCGCCCATAATTATAATCCGCATCCTGACGGGCGATATAATCATAAACCTCATCCATACATTGCTGTAACAGATCCAGATCCACCGGCCCCATACGGCTTAAATAAATATCCATCTCAGATGCCGGCACGCCGCGTTTAATCATCTCAACAACCGCCTGCACCACAATCGTCTTCTGATCAAATCTGTAACGCTGCATTGCCCACCTCACACATCCCAGAATATAGATACTATTCCTATCTCAATATGGTTAACATGATATGAACAAAGATGATTTGGCAATGCCAATATACTGTATATTTTCAAAAAGGCGGGATGAGACAAGTATATTGCGGCAATGATAAAATATATAATTATATTATTAAGTTATCATTTAATATATATTTTATATCTTAATAAAGTTTCCCCGCAAAAATGACTTCTGCGGGGAAATGCTCACATTTTTTTGGTTTATGTATTAAGGCTGTGCAAAACCGTCAAACCCTTTTGGCTTGCAAATACTGTAGCGCACCTCATTATCTGGCATCGCTATGGCCGATGATCTCGCGCTTGCCCACATGATTGGCAGGCCCGACCAGCCCTTCCTGCTCCATCCGCTCCACCAGAGAGGCCGCCCGGTTATAACCAATCGACAAGCGCCGCTGAATATAGGATGTGGAGCATTTTTTATCACGCATCACCACCTTAACAGCCTTTTCATAAAGGTCATCGCCTTCATCATTAGCCATATCGCCCTTGTCAAAGACTGCACTGTCTTCTTCCGGAGTGTCCATATCCTCCTCATCCGCAGTTACAGTAGCCAGATAATCCGGACGTCCCTGTTCCTTCAGATGATTGACGACCTTTTCAACTTCCTCATCCGATACAAACGGCCCGTGCACACGTACAATACGACCGCCGCCGGCCATATGCAGCATATCTCCCTGCCCGAGAAGCTGCTCTGCACCCTGCTCACCAAGAATGGTGCGGCTATCGATCTTTGAAGTGACCTGAAAGGAGATACGGGTCGGGAAATTGGCCTTGATCGTGCCGGTAATCACATCCACTGACGGGCGCTGTGTTGCCATAATCAGATGAATACCCGCCGCACGCGCCATCTGAGCCAGACGCTGGATCGCACCTTCAATTTCCTTGCCGGCCACCATCATCAGATCGGCCATTTCGTCAACAATGACGACAATATATGGCATCGGCGTCAAATCCATTTCCTGTTCTTCATACAGGATTTCACCGGTTGCCTTGTCAAAACCTGCCTGCACCGTGCAGGTAACAGTTTCACCTTTTTCACGCGCGGCCGCCGCACGGGCATTATAGCCATCAATATTGCGCACCCCAAGACGCGACATCTTGCGATAACGCTCCTCCATTTCGCGTACCGTCCATTTCAGTGCCACAACGGCCTTTTTCGGATCGGTCACAACCGGGGTGAGCAAATGCGGAATACCATCATAAATTGACAGCTCCAGCATTTTCGGATCAATCATGATCAGGCGGCATTCTTCCGGCTTCATGCGATAAAGCAGCGAGAGAATCATGGTATTGATCGCCACCGATTTACCCGAACCGGTTGTACCCGCAACCAGAAGATGCGGCATCTTTGCCAGTTCGGCAATCACCGGCTCACCGCCGATTGTCTTGCCAAGACACAAGGCCAGACGACAATTTGTCTTCTCAAAAGCCGGCGATTCAATCAGTTCACGGAAATAAACCGTCTCACGGATTGCATTTGGCAATTCAATACCAATCACATTGCGCCCCGGCACCACCGCAACACGGGCAGACAGCGCAGACATGGAGCGGGCAATGTCATCTGCCAATCCGATCACACGGGATGATTTGACCCCGGGCGCCGGCTCAAACTCATAAAGTGTAACCACAGGCCCCGGGCGCACATGGATAATCTCACCGCGCACACCAAAATCCTCAAGAATACTTTCCAGAAGACCGGCGCTGCGCTCCAGCATTTCCTGAGAAATAATCGCACCGTCCTTATAAACAGGCTGCTGCAGCAAATCACGCGGCGGATATTCATAAGCTTCAGATGACATCACAGTGCCGGCTTCAATCGCTGTGGGCGAAAAAATCGACAAGTTAATTGCAGCCGAAGAATTGCGCGATGCATTGGCCTGCAAATGTTGCGTATTTGCCTGCCCGGCCACAGGTTCTGCTGCTACAGCCGTTTCCGCTTCTTCGGCAATAGCGGTTTCCGGCTGCTGTCCGGCTGCATCTGTAACTTGTTCTGCGTCGGTTTCTGTATTTGTTTCTGCCGCAACCGCTTCATTCTGCACAACAGTTGCCGCCTCTGCCGGTGCGGTCAACATGGTCAGGCCTGAAATGCCGAGAGAATAGGCCGGCAACTGATAACCGCTCAGGCCAAAGCTGAAAGATGGCAGGAACGGATTGGATGCAACAGCACCCGCCGGTGTTTGTGCTGCAATCTGCGGTTCTGCATGATCAGCCGATGGCTGCGGCGCTTCTGTTTCATTCTTTTCCGGCTCCGCTTCTGCCGCAGGGGCGGAAGTTTCAGCGGCAATTTCTTCACCGGTTGCTTCAGCAAGAGTGGAGGCAGATTCCTGCAATTCAGCCTGCAGGGGTGCCGTCTCATCCGCCGGATGCCACTCAACGGTGCGGAACATGTTCAAAATTGCAGATGTGTCTTCAGCCGTTTCCGCAGTTTTTGGCTTATCTGCCGGTGCGTCAAAAGCCGGAGCAATGGCAGCAACAGGGGCAATTGCGGGCACTGTTGCAGCCTCAATGGCTGCGGGCACCACATCCGGAATGCCGGCAAATTCCCAGAAAGCAAAATCCGACAGCTGGCTGAGTGTCAATTGCTGGCCGGACACGGGGTCGCTTTCCTGTGATCTGGCAACGATTGGTGTCGCTGCAATTTCTGCATGATCCTCAATTTTCAATTCAGGCAGATGTGAAACAACAGCATTGACAACCTCGGCTTCCGGCACGACGGAAACCACAGGCGCAACAGGGTGCCCCGTCAGCACTTGCGCCGCCTCCACATGCGGGGCAACCGGCACTGAAGGCAAACGCAGACGTGCCGCAACAATCACACTGGAGGGGCCGCGTAAAACCGGTGTCTGACGCACAGGCTGAGCCTGAGCAGCCGGCATGGATGCCGGTGCGGAAGGTTCCTCCGGCTTTTCTGCCTGTGGCTGTTCCGCTTCTTCCGCGCCGAATTCTTCGATCAGCTTGGCGCGCAAACGCATCAATTCGCTTTCAGGCGTGCGGGTAAAACGAACATTTTCAGCCAGCGCAAAAGCGTTTTTCCAGACCTGCTCGCCAGAGCCGAACTGCTCATGCAATAACGGCCCCTGATAGGCAACATGCGGGCTTGGCACAATCATGGAAGGATTGGCAGGCTTTGGCATTGCCAGACCGGCAGGTTTCGGATGAACCGGCACAGAAGGCACATCCGGCACAATAGTATCCGCCTCTGCACTCTGCCTTGCCGCCGCAGCCTGTGCCGCCTTGTCTTCCCGATCCTGATCCATCCAGTGTTTAACCGCAAAATTGCTGTTCATTTGCTTACTCCTGAGCGGGGATGACGGGATAGCCGGCGAAGATGAAGAAGCCACTGCCGGCGCAGCAACCTCACGCACAACTGCGGGAGCATAACTAAGCGGCGAAGCGGAAGCGGCCGGCTCCGCCGCTGCAGAAACATTCTGCTGTGCTGATAAAGATGAATAGCTATTGGACGGCATTGCTTCCGGTCTCTGCATTTCCTGCTGCGGAGATACCGGTTCACGCATGCCGGCAGAAGCCGCGGAACGGCCAGACATTGCAATGGAGAAGTTGGATCGGGGAATACGCATGGACCTGAAAAACCAAAAATACGCTACTGAGTTCTGTCCACAAAGTAATAAAAAATGAAGGTTAATAAGTTCCTTCCAAAACCGGTTATGCATGCATTCCAGCGGCGGCACATTGCCTTTGACCAGCAACATATATTCAAAAATAATTTATATTTTTCATATATTTATTCATGTAAAAACATGGGAAGACATGAGGAAGAATATTTAATATGGCAGCAAGGCTCCCCTTTGCGGGGCTTATAGCCATGCGGCCTTGCCTTTGAGGCTTTGCCGCCTTTATTCAGCCTCAACAGCTTTATAAGGGAACAGTTTCAATCAGGAGCGGCGCCGGTTTAATCTGAATCACCGCAACCGCTCTTGATAGATATTTTATCGCATTCTCCGCACAAAAAGTTGTTGCAGGCTTTTGGTCCGGTAATGCCCTGAAAAATAGCTGTCGCTGGTAAAACAAGAGCACCGGTAACAGATATTTGCATAATTTAACCGCGTCTGCGCCTATTTGCGCCAATAATATGCTCGCAATCATGCGGCTTGTGGAGTAAGGAGGCGCAAAACGGCATGTTGCCCAACGACTGCCCGAAAAAGACGTGAACCGCTTACTCCACACAGAGATGGTGATAATTATGTTTTCTTATCAGCGTTATGCAGTTTTAACTTGTGTTGCGCTTTTGACAATTGTCTCACTTATCGGCGCTGTCTTCTATAGTCACTGGCTTCTCCTTATTACCGCAATTTCAGGCGCATTGCTTGGCTTGGGTATTCATGACATGTGGCAGCGTAAACATGCGATTCTTCGCAATTATCCCATCATTGGTCATATGCGTTTTCTGCTGGAGAGCATCCGTCCGGAACTGCGCCAATATATTATTGAAGGCGACCGCGATGAGGAACCGTTCAGCCGTGAAATCCGCGGCCTCGTCTATCAGCGCGCCAAAGGCGTGGAAGACAAGCGCCCGTTCGGCACGATCGAGAATGTGTACCGCTCCGGTTATGCCTGGCTCACCCATTCTGCCCAGCCGACCGTGATCAAGAACACCGATTTTCGTGTGCGTATCGGCGGCTCGTCCTGCAAACAGCCTTATGATGCAAGCCTGTATAATATTTCTGCCATGAGCTTTGGCGCCTTATCGGCCAATGCCATTCTGGCACTGAACAAGGGTGCCAAAAAAGGCGGTTTCGCTCATGATACGGGCGAAGGCAGCATCAGCCGCTACCACCGGGAGGGCGGCGGCGACCTGATTTATCAGATTGCTTCCGGTTATTTCGGCTGCCGCAATGATGATGGCAGTTTCTCTCCGGAAAAATTTGCGATTCAGGCGGCTGATCCGCAAGTCAAGATGATTGAGGTCAAGCTCAGTCAGGGCGCAAAACCCGGCCATGGCGGTATGCTGCCCGCCTCCAAAATCTCTCCGGAAATTGCCGAAGCACGCGGCATTCCTATGGGTAAGGACTGCATCTCACCGCCGGCGCACAGCACATTTTCCACACCAATCGGTATGATGGAATTTATCGGCCGGCTGCGTGAACTTTCCGGCGGCAAACCTGTTGGCTTCAAATTATGTATCGGTCATCGCCGTGAATTCATGTCCATGGTCAAGGCCATGCTGAAAACCGGCATTTATCCGGATTTTATCGTTGTTGACGGCAAGGAAGGCGGCACCGGCGCCGCGCCGCTGGAATTTGCCAATCGCGTTGGCATGCCCATGCTGGAAGGCCTGACCTTTGTGCATAATACCTTACGCGGCGCCGGTATCCGCGATGAAATAAAAATTGGCGCTGCGGGTAAAATCGTCTCTGCCTTTGATATTGCCCGCACCTTTGCTCTTGGAGCTGACTGGTGCAATTCCGCACGCGGCTTTATGTTTGCGGTGGGCTGCATTCAGGCGCAATCCTGCCACACCAATACCTGCCCTGTGGGTATTGCCACGCAGGATTCGCTGCGCCAGCGTGCCATTGATGTGGGCGATAAAAGTGACCGTGTTGCACGCTTTCACCGCAATACAATGCATGCACTGGGCGAACTGGCCGGTGCGGCCGGCCTCAACGATCCGCGTGATTTTATGCCCTACCATTTCATGTTCCGGCAAAAGGACAATGAATTTCTTGATGGTAATGAGGTCTATCCTTATCTGCCAAATGGTTTTCTGGTTTCCGGCCCTGAAATTGAAGAGCTCTCCGATTGGTACAGCCGCTGGGATCGCGCTTCGGCTGAAACTTTCGCCCCGCCGGAAATTCCGCACGGCCCCTTCACGCGCCGCAAAATTGCAGCCTGATTTTTGATCGGAGCGGTTTCTTATTTTAAAGAAACCGCTCTTTTCATTTCTGCTTATGTTTTCCGGGCTTTTATAAAACCTGTTTGACATTTTCCATATATCCATTATTCCGGATATATGGAAAATAAAACTGCAATCACCGCACTTGCCGCATTGGCACAGCCAACAAGGCTCGAAGCCTTCCGGTTGCTGGTAAAATATGAGCCTGAGGGTGTGCCGGCAGGCGAACTGGCACGTCTGCTCGATGTGCCGCAAAACACAATGTCAGCACATCTTGCCACATTGTCACGTGCAGGCCTCATCAAAGGCGAGCGCCAAAGCCGCCTGGTCATTTATCGTGCGAATCTTGAGAAATTTCAGTCACTTACCCTGTTCATGATTCAAGATTGCTGTGGCGGCAGTGCGCAACTGTGCCAACCGCTCATCAAAAAACTTTCATCCTGCTGCACACAAACTCCGCATCACCCCCCCGGCACTTCCGGCACATTGAGCTGATACCCCCTGATATAAACCTGTTCCATTGCAGATTTATCAAACTGGCCGCGAGAAATATCATGTCCGTTTTTGAAAAATATTTATCCCTTTGGGTTACCCTCTGTATCATCGCCGGCATTGCTTTCGGGCATATGTTTCCGCAGTTTTTTCAAATCATCGGGTCTGCAGAGATTGCCAAGGTTAATATTCCGGTTGCCGTGCTGATCTGGCTGATGATTATTCCGATGCTGTTGAAAATTGATTTTTCAGCCATGCGTCATGTCGGTCAGCATTGGCGCGGCATCAGTATCACCCTGTTTGTTAACTGGGCTGTCAAACCTTTCTCCATGGCTTTATTGGGCTGGCTGTTTATCGGCTGGCTGTTTCGCCCCTATCTTCCGCAGGATCAGATTGATTCTTATATTGCTGGCCTGATCATTCTTGCTGCCGCTCCGTGTACTGCCATGGTTTTTGTCTGGTCGAGCCTGATCAAGGGCGAGCCGCATTTCACGCTCACACAAGTGGCAATCAATGATGCCATTATGATTATCGCCTTTGCGCCGATTGTCGGCTTGCTGCTGGGGCTCTCGGCCATTACCGTACCGTGGAATACGCTGCTTTTTTCCGTTGTTTTATACATCATCTTTCCGGTGCTTATTGCACAAATCATCCGCCGCAGCCTGCTATCCGGCAATCATGATCAACGCCTGCAAAAACTGATAATTACCCTGCAGCCATTATCACTGGCCGCACTGTTTGCCACGCTTGTTTTGTTGTTTGGTTTTCAGGGGGAGCAGATTATTGCCAAGCCGCTGATCATCGCCATGCTGGCTGTGCCAATCCTGATACAGGTTTATTTTAATTCCGGCCTTGCCTATTATCTCAACCGGATTTCCGGTGAAAAACACTGTATTGCAGGGCCTTCGGCAATGATCGGGGCTTCCAACTTCTTCGAACTGGCCGTTGCAGCCGCAATCAGCCTGTTCGGTTTCAGTTCCGGTGCGGCCTTGGCAACGGTTGTCGGCGTGCTGGTTGAGGTTCCGGTTATGCTTTCTGTTGTCCGGCTCGTGAACCGCTCAAAAAACTGGTATGAGCAAGGCAGCGCCCCGATAAAGACGGCTGACCAGATAACAACAGGTGAAATGTAATGTCTGTTACCATTTATCATAATCCGCGATGCGGCACATCACGCAACACTCTTGCCATGATCCGCGCCAGCGGTGAAGAACCGGTGATTATCGACTATATACAGAATCCACCGACAAAAGAACGGCTGAAACAACTGCTCTCAGCGATGAATATCACCCCGCGCGCATTATTGCGTGAAAAGGGCACGCCTTTTGCAGAACTGGATCTGGCCAATCCGAAATGGACAGATGACGAATTGCTGGATTTTATGCAGCAACATCCTGTGCTGATAAACCGCCCTATTGTGGAAACACCGCGCGGCACCGCGCTGTGCCGCCCTTCAGAAAAGGTGCTTGATCTTCTCAATCATCCTGTCTCTGCCTTCACCAAGGAAGACGGCGAACAGGTGAATTATAAAGGAAAGCCATCCTGATTTCCGCAGACTGCATTTTTACACCTGTTGGCTGTATTTCATAAGATATGGCCCACAGGGCAATTTAGCGGCTGCATTTCCAGCCATTTTCAGAAAACCCCGCGCTTGCAGCAAGCCAATCCTGCGCAAATAAAATCAAAGACTTCTGAACATTTTCATAATTCCAAGAAAACCAAGTCTTCTCGTTACAAACCTTAAGAAGGTCACTCATTTAACCTGAAGCAGAAAACTGAAATTATCCATTCTACCGCATTTTCAATATACTAAAGGATAGGCACAAGAATGACCATTAACAATACTGATCCGTCCATCAAAATATGATCGTTTAATGATAAAAAATATAAGTAATTATATTTTCACGACTCGACAAAATTTTTAATACCGATTAATATTTGTTATTATAATTCATCGAGGAATGGTCTTGCGTATTTTCCTTTTAATTATATCATTTATAATTACTTCATCTTCTGCTCAGGCCAACCTGCAATATGAATCGCTTTCTGAAAATGGACTTCCTACCGTTCTCTTGATAAAG
Source organism: Pseudochrobactrum albidum (assembly GCF_051851455.1). Taxonomy (NCBI): domain Bacteria; kingdom Pseudomonadati; phylum Pseudomonadota; class Alphaproteobacteria; order Hyphomicrobiales; family Brucellaceae; genus Pseudochrobactrum; species Pseudochrobactrum albidum. Next base: position 254,096 of record NZ_JBPVTR010000023.1, on the reverse strand, counting down.
GGAACTTTTGAGCATAATGATGATTTATCTTTCTTTCTTAAGGCAGTTCAAAAGCAAAATACCGAGATCATCATATTCAACTCCAGCGGCGGGAATGTATATAAGGCTATTGAGCTCGGGAAAATTATCCGAACATTAAAACTACATACAATACAGCTTCGCGGAATGGAGTGCTCCTCCGCTTGTTCACTTGCATTTTTGGGGGGCGTTATCCGGTTTGCAGAGGCAGGATCAATCGGAGTTCATAAATCTTCATTCATTAATGCCAGCGGCATGGATGCAAATACTGCAATTTCAAACATCCAGAAGATAACTGCAGATATAATGGGCTACATGACTGAAATGGGGGTAGATGCCAACCTGCTTCAGCTTGCCCTGCAATATGATAGCAATGATATGCGCTACTTATCTTTACGAGAGATGGAGAGCTTTAACGTTATAACCACACAACAAACAGAACGACCTTCATCTCTACCACAAATTGCAGCTACGCCATCTACCACCGCTAACACCTCATCAATGTACTCAACCCCACCGCAAACTAACCACAAACCAGCTTATAGTCCAAATTTGAGTATTCCCGCTGCTCGCTCTGGTATCATCCACCACCCCAAGAAAAAGGCCGCAATCAAATTCGATCCTGATAATAAATCACGCACCTTAATAGAATTGAGAAACGGCGCTACGGTATATTTACAGCCGTACGACAAACAATGGTACAAGGTAGTGTATGGTGACTACATGGGCTATATGCATCACTCATGGGTACATGTTGATCAATACGAGTTACCGAAATCAGAAAAGCGATACATACAGATCAGCAGTTTTGATAATTATGCTGACGCCTTGGAATATATAAACAAGTCAAACCTCAATCTAGACATCTATCTTTCAACAAATGGCTGGCTAGCTGTAACCTTAAGTGAAACTTTTAGCCACTCTGATGCAATCAAGGTATTAAATAATTTAAAAAGCAGAAGAATAATACCTCAAGACTCACGGTTCAGCTACGGTAACACATATGTGAGAAAACTTTAATTATTTATTTTCTTATAATATATAAATAAGAATGTGCATTATACTAAGTAAAATACAAAAAATCACTAAATATCCGTCATTTTTTTCAATACAATATACAACCACAGAAATCATGCCATTTTAATTATAAAAACAATAAAACGCTACTGATAATCAAAGATGATCTTTTCGAAGATTGCACAATTATATCTGAAACCAGCGAATCAAAGAAGACTTAAACAAGCACGACTAAAAGCGGAGCAGGTATATGGGGTAGGTAGCGCAGTGCGCAGCGAAACTTCAAAATTATTAACCTGTTGATTTTTAAAGATAAATAACTTCACATAGTGAATGGTGGAGCCAAGCGGGATCGAACCGCTGACCTCTTGCATGCCATGCAAGCGCTCTCCCAGCTGAGCTATGGCCCCATTCCCGATCATGTTTTGAGAACATGCCGACCTGAGCGTCGGTTCCGGTGATGCGAAGCAGATTGCTGTCTGTTCGTGACGGCTACATAAATGGCCTTTCAGACAAGATCAAGAGGAAAAATCAAACTCTTTTAAAGATATACAGATTATTTTCAAAATTGCGGGAAAACTGCCCCGCACGCCCTGCAAAATAAACAAGAACACCCTGCATCATTGCTGATACAGGGTGTTTTTGATTCTGTGGAAAAATCAGCGATTAATTTTCATCATCATCGCCGACGGCGCCGCTGCCGCCAAGAAGACCGGACATATCATCGTCCTCATCTTCATCATCTGCCGTGAGAAACGGATCATCATCATCACCCAGATCCACATCATCATCACCCAGATCAGGAATATCATCACCCTTTGCCTCATCATCCGCATCTTCCAGAGATACGAATTCAGGTGAATCCAGCGCCACATCCAGTTCTTCGGTTTCGACCTCTTCCTCTTCAGCGCGAGCATCAAGGGTGGATTCGAAATAAGACAGCGGATAAGATTTACCTGTATAGGGGGAAACAATGGGATCCTTATTCAGGTCATAGAATTTTTTGCCCGTTTCCGGATCGATACGTTTTGTGCCAAGTTCAGGTTTTGCCACGTCAAGCCTCATGAGTTGTGCCGGCTGCGGCATCCGCCCATCTCCTGAAACAAGAGATATAACCGGAACGCCTTTTCGGTATTTTTGGGTGCATAAACGGATTTCGATGTCTTTGTCAAAGCTAAAGACGCATGTTTTACCAAAACATCGCCGATTGCCAGCCCCTGCAGCATAAAATTACACGCATATTGCAGGATGACCTGCACAAAAACCTATGCTAGACCTTGATCACCACGATTGACCGCGCTGTCCTGAAACGCGCTATAAGCATAAAAACGGCAGCACAAACTGACTGTAATATTAATATTATGTCTCATTCACATATTTCTCCGGCTGCAAAGCCTGCAATCTCCCGCCGCTCGCGCGATCTGAAAGGCGATATTCGCATTCCGGGAGACAAGTCGATTTCTCACCGTTCTTTCATGTTCGGCGGCCTTGCCTCAGGTGAAACCCGCATTACCGGCCTGCTGGAGGGAGAAGATATTCTGGCCACCGGCAAAGCCATGCAGGCCATGGGTGCGCAAATCCGCAAGGACGGTGATATCTGGATTATCAACGGCACCGGCAATGGCTGCCTGCTGGAACCGGAAATGCCGCTGGATTTTGGCAATGCCGGCACAGGCGTGCGCCTGACCATGGGGCTGGTTGGCACTTATGATATGAAAACCGCGTTTCTCGGCGATGCATCACTGACATCGCGGCCAATGGCCCGTGTGCTTAATCCGTTACGTGAAATGGGGGTACAGGTTGAAGCCGCTGAAGGCGACCGCCTGCCGCTGACATTGCGCGGGCCGCGCACAGCCAACCCGATCCGCTACCGTGTGCCGATGGCTTCTGCGCAAGTGAAATCAGCCGTGCTGCTTGCCGGCCTCAATACGCCGGGCGTAACCACAGTGATTGAGCCGGTCATGACCCGCGATCATACGGAAAAAATGCTGCAGGGCTTTGGCGCGGATCTGAGTGTTGAGACGGACAAGGATGGTGTGCGCCATATTCACATTACCGGTCAGGGCAAGCTGACCGGCCAGATCATAGATGTGCCGGGGGATCCGTCTTCCACCGCCTTCCCGCTGGTGGCGGCACTGATTACCGAAGGCTCCGACATTATCATCCGCAATGTGTTGATGAACCCAACCCGCACAGGCCTTATCACCACCTTGCAGGAAATGGGGGCTGACATTGAGGTGCTCAATGCGCGCCTTGCCGGCGGTGAAGATGTGGCAGACCTGCATGTGCGTTCATCAAAACTCACCGGCATTACTGTGCCGGTTGAACGCGCCCCTGCCATGATTGATGAATATCCGGTTCTGGCCATTGCCGCAAGCTTTGCTGAGGGTGAAACCGTTATGGACGGAGTTGATGAGCTGCGGGTTAAGGAATCAGACCGCCTTGCAGCTGTTGCCCGCGGCCTCGAGGCCAACGGCATTGCCTGCACAGAGGGTGAAAACATATTAACCGTGCGCGGCAATCCATCCGGCAAAGGCTTTGGCGGCGGCATGGTTGCCACCCATCTTGATCACCGCATTGCCATGAGTTTTCTTGTGCTGGGTCTGGCCACGGAAAAACCGGTAACAATTGATGATGCCACAATGATTGCAACCTCATTTCCGGAATTTATGGATATGATGCAGGGTCTTGGCGCGGATATCACATTGACCGGAGCCCAATAATCGCAATGCAAAATCAAGCCTTCATAATTGCCATTGACGGGCCTGCCGCCTCCGGCAAAGGAACACTTGCCCGCAATCTCGCCAGACATTATGGTTTTAACCATCTGGATACCGGCCTCACCTATCGTGCTGTTGCCAAAGCCCTGATTGACAAAGGGTTACCGCTTGATGATGAGGCAATCGCAGCAGGCATTGCACAGGAGCTCGACTTAAAAGGGCTGGATCGCACTCTGCTTTCTGCCCATAATATTGGCGAGGCTGCTTCCAAAGTGGCTGTAATGCCGCAAGTGCGCCACGCTTTGGTTGAAGCCCAGCGCAAATTTGCCCAAAACCTGCCAGGCACTGTCTTGGACGGGCGTGATATCGGCACCGTTGTCTGCCCTGATGCACCGGTCAAGCTCTATATTACGGCTTCGGCGGAAGTGCGTGCGGAGCGCCGTTTTAATGAAATGCGTGCAAATAATGTCAATGCGGATTATAATGCGGTTCTGGATGATCTCAGGCGCCGCGATGAGCGCGATATGAAACGCTCTGCCTCTCCGTTGAAGCCCGCACATGATGCGCACTTGATCGATACCAGTAAAATGGATATAGAAGCGGCATTTCTTGAAGCTAAAAAGCTGATAGATGCAGCATTGCGCAACTGACTATCCTCTGAATTTCAGAAATACGGATTGCGTTATATATTAAATTGTCTGCGTTCAGGCCATGCGCCGGATTGTTCTTGAATTAAAGAACGGCTTGTTTTCAGACATAACCGAAACACTAACCCCCGGCGCCGTATCGCGTGAATATCACGGATACATCAGGAGTCTACATGTCAGATTTAAACCCGACACGCGAAGATTTTGAAGCCCTGCTGGCCGAGTCCTTCGCCAATAATGACCTTGCTGAAGGTTATGTTGTTAAGGGCCGTATTGTTGCCATTGAAAAAGATATGGCAATCATTGATGCAGGTCTCAAAGTTGAAGGCCGCGTGCCGCTGAAGGAATTCGGCGCCAAGGGCAAAGACGGCTCGATGAAGCCGGGCGACGAGGTAGAAGTTTACGTTGAGCGTATTGAAAACGCGCTTGGCGAGGCTGTTCTGTCGCGCGAAAAAGCACGCCGCGAAGAAAGCTGGGTTCGCCTTGAAGAGAAATTCGGCAAGGGTGAGCGCGTTGACGGCGTTATCTTTAATCAGGTTAAGGGTGGTTTCACCGTTGATCTTGACGGTGCCGTTGCGTTCCTGCCACGCTCTCAGGTTGACATTCGCCCAATCCGCGACGTGACCCCGCTGATGCACAATCCGCAGCCGTTTGAAATCCTGAAAATGGACAAGCGTCGCGGTAACATCGTTGTGTCCCGTCGTACTGTTCTGGAAGAATCCCGTGCAGAACAGCGTTCTGAAATCGTTCAGAACCTTGAAGAAGGCCAGGTTGTTGACGGCGTTGTCAAAAACATTACCGATTATGGTGCGTTTGTTGACCTCGGCGGCATTGACGGTCTGCTGCACGTGACCGATATGGCATGGCGCCGTGTGAACCATCCGTCTGAAATCCTGACCATCGGTCAGCAGGTCAAGGTTCAGATCATCCGCATCAACCAGGATACACATCGTATTTCTCTGGGCATGAAGCAGCTGGAAAATGACCCTTGGGATGGCATCGGCGCAAAATATCCGATCGGCAAGAAGATCTCCGGTAATGTGACCAACATCACCGATTATGGTGCATTTGTTGAAATCGAACCGGGCATTGAAGGTCTGATCCACGTTTCTGAAATGTCCTGGACAAAGAAGAACGTCCATCCGGGCAAGATTCTTTCAACCTCTCAGGAAGTTGAAGTGGTCGTCCTCGAAGTGGATCCGGTCAAGCGTCGTATTTCGCTCGGCCTCAAGCAGACTCTCGACAACCCTTGGACAACCTTCGCCCAGAAATATCCGGCCAATAGCGTTGTTGAAGGTGAGGTCAAAAACAAGACCGAATTCGGCCTGTTCATTGGTCTTGACGGCGATGTAGATGGCATGGTTCACCTCTCCGATCTCGACTGGAACCGTCCGGGCGAACAGGTTATCGAAGAGTATAATAAGGGCGATGTTGTCAAGGCAGTGGTTCTCGATGTGGACATCGAAAAAGAACGCATCTCGCTTGGCATCAAGCAGCTGACCGGCGACAGCGTTGGTGAAGCAGCCTCTTCCGGTGAATTGCGCAAAAACGCAGTTGTTTCCTGTGAAGTAACCGGCATCACCGATGGCGGCGTGGAAGTTAAACTTGTTGATCACGACATTGAAAGCTTCATCAAGCGCTCCGATCTGTCGCGTGACCGTGACGAACAGCGCCCAGAGCGTTTCTCCGTTGGCCAGAAAGTTGACGCACGCGTTGTCTCCTTTGACAAGAAAACCCGCAAATTGCAGGTTTCCATCAAGGCACTCGAAATTGCTGAAGAAAAAGAAGCTGTTGCCCAGTATGGCTCTGCAGATAGCGGCGCATCGCTCGGTGACATTCTTGCTGCTGCAATGAAGAAGTCTGAAAATAACTAATTTATGAACAGGGCTTTATCCATGTGATTGAGCCCTGTTTATTCTGTTATAAAAAATCCCCCGCCGGAACAATCCGGCGGGGGATTTTTTATAAGATCATCAGGTCAATCCGGTTTTTTTTAAAGGCCTCACTCAGGCAACACCCAGAACAGCGATCAATGACAGGCTGATTGCCCCCAGCGCCAGCAGCGAAAAAACAGCCGTCAGGGTTACACGTCCACCGGCCTTGAGAACCGAGCGCACATCCACACCAAGCCCGAGCCCTGCCATGGCAATCACTGTCAAAACAGTGCTGGTATCATGCAAGGGATCAAGCACCGCCTGCGGAATGAGAGACAGACTGCGCAACGCCATCATGGCCAGAAAGCCGATAATAAACCAGGGCACCATTTGCGATAATTTGGGACGATGGCCGCCAGACTGCGCCCCGATAATACCAATTGTCACAATAACAGGCCCCAGCATCAACACACGCACCAGCTTAACCAGCGTGCCGATCTGCACACTCAATGCTGCAACCGGCGCTGTGGCCGCCAGAACCTGCGGTACTGCATAAACGGTAAGTCCTGCCAGAATACCATATTGTGCTGCAGATAAATCCAGCAGCGGCACCAGCAAGGGCAGGCACAACACCACGACAACACCCAATACCGCCGTAAAAGCAATGGAAGAAGCCACATCATCACTATCGGCGCCAATCACCGGCGCGGTGGCGGCAATGGCGGAATTTCCGCAAATTGAATTGCCACAAGCAACCAAAACCGCCATGCGGTGCGGCAAGCGCATCATCCGGCCAATCATATAGCTCAAACCAATCGACACCAGAACAACAGCGGCGATGCCGGCAATCAATGCAGGGCCTGCCTGCATCACAGCTTCAGCACTGATAGAAGCCCCCAAAAGCACAATGGCAATCTCCAGCACTATTTTGGCAGAAAACTGAATGCCGGCATGATAGAGCGCAGGCAGTTTAATCAGAGAACGCACCGCCGCGCCAAGCAAAATGGCCAGCACAATCGCCTCCAGCCATGCCCGGCCCAAAATCCGCGCCTCGGCAAGCTCCAGCCCCAGAGCTGCGGCGCTAACCAATAGGCAGAGCATAAAACCTGGCAGAATACGGGTAAGATTAGAAATATTACTATGCTGCATCATTGCAATTCCGATAATTTTTCTAATCCTATCGTCTATTTTAATTATTCATTCCATTTGAAAATATGGTATGTTTTATTCAATTAAAACGAATGATCTGCCATGATGACCCTTGAGCAATTGCGTATTTTTGCGGCTGTCGCCAAGCAACAGCACCTCACACGAGCGGCCGAAAACCTGCATCTGACGCCCTCTGCGGTCAGTGCCGCCATCAAAAACCTTGAAGATCATTATGATACGCTCCTGTTCAACCGGATCGGCAGGCGGATTGAGCTGAATGAGACAGGGCGCATTTTTCTGCATGAGGCAGAAGCCGTGCTTGCACGCGCACGTGCTGCGGAACAAACATTAACGGAAATAACCGGCCTGCAACGCGGCAGCCTGCATATTTATGCCAGCCAGACCGTTGCCAGTTACTGGCTGCCGCCGCTTTTGGCGCAATTCCATACCACTTATCCGCAAATTGCTATCAGGCTCTCCATCGGTAATAGCGAACAGGTTGTTGAGGGCTTGCGGGAAGGATATGCGGATGCGGGTTTTATCGAGAGTGAAACAACAGATTCGCTCCTGCACAAAGAGGCGGTGGCAACGGATCAGTTGATTACCGTTGTGCGCCCGCAGCACCCTTGGGCAGATCTGGACATGCTTGACATTGAAACATTGCCGGAGAGCTTCTGGATTCTACGTGAACAAGGCTCAGGCACCCGCGCGGTTTTTGAAAATCATCTGCGGGATCATGGCTATGATCCGGCCATGCTGCCGCTGGCGCTGGAGCTCCCTTCCAATGAGGCTATTTGTTCAGCCTTAACTGCAGGCGATTACGCCACCATGCTTTCCGCACTTGCTGCGCGCCCCCATCTTGCAGCCGGCACATTGAAACAGGCGCCATTCACCCTGCCGCCGCGCCGTTTCTGGCTGCTCACCCATCGCGAACGCTATTGCAGCCATGCCGTGAAAGCCCTGCATGAAATAATCAGTAAGGCCAAAGCGCAATAATCTTCAGCGAATTGCGCTGATCAGCCTTTTATCAGGAAAACAAGTGGCAGGCCGGCCGTTTTTCTCCTGCCAGATGCCGATGGAACGGCGGGTTTTAAATCCGGCCAGGCCATCAGGCTTGCCCACATCATAGCCTTGTCTTTGCAAGCGTCTCTGCATGGCCGCCACATCGGAACGGTAAAGGCCGCCGACAGTGCCCCAACTTTGTGAAAAACCACCGCTACCATCGCTCATCCGGTCGGAAACATGGCCGATAAACAGCGCATAGAGATCACTCATATTATAATTTTTCAGCACATAGAAATTCTGGCTGACAATAAATGCAGGGCCATGGCGGCCGGCAGGCATCAGCAAAAAGCCTTGCTGATCCATTTCCTGCGCGGGAAATGCCCTGCCATTGACCCGGGCAATCCCCAAGCTTGCCCAATCTTTGAATGTCCTGCCCTGATCCGGCCCTTCCAGCGCACAGGAAACATTTTGCGGCACAATAACCTCAAAACCCCAGTCACGCCCCTTCTGCCAGCCAAAATGCTGCAAATAAGCCGCGATCGAAGCCAGCGTATCCGGTACGGAATTCCAGATATCGCGCCGCCCGTCCCCGTCATAGTCAACGGCATGTTCCAAATAAGAGCTTGGCATGAATTGCGGCTGGCCAAGGGCACCCGCCCATGAGCTTTTGAGATGCGCACTGTCCATATAGCCTTTTTGCACGATTTCAAGCGCGGCCAGCAATTCCGCACGAAACATGTTTTTGCGCGTTGCCATAAAGGCCTTGGTCGCCAGCACTTCAAATCCGTTATAGGGAATTTTCACCGCACCAAAAGCAGATTCACGCCCCCATATGGCAATAACAATACCGTTAGGCACACCAAAATCCCGCTCAATCTTTGTAAGCAGCTTTTTATGGGTATTCAGTTTCGCCCTGCCAGAGCTGACAACAGGATCAACCGCTGAAGCGCGGAAGTAATTGGCCGGCACACCAAATTCCGATTGTGTTTGCTGTTTTGGCACCTGTGGTTTGGTACCGGGGGGCACAAGATCGGGTAATTTCCAGTTGAGCTGCACATTCGACAAAGACTGATCAAAAATACTGCGGCTGATGCCGCGCTCCCGTGCCTGCGGCCATAAATCCTGCTCCAGCCATTGCTGAAAATCAGCATTTGCGCGGGATTTGACTGCGGCAGAATAGGGCTGAGCCTGAGCTGTCAATATAGCAGAGGGAACCGCCACGCACAGGCTGAGCGCCACCAGAACCTGCCGGAAAAAACTCTTCTGCATGGCTGCTCCCGTTATATAAGAATTACAGGCACCGGAATAAACCGGCCGCCGGTTTTATAATATGGTTCTGGCACGCAGCGCCGCTGCCAATGTCCCCTCATCCAGATAATCAAGCTCACCGCCAACCGGTACGCCATGGGCAAGACGGGTGATTTTCACATCCATCCCGTCCAGCTGATCAGTAATATAATGCGCCGTGGTCTGCCCTTCGACCGTTGCATTCACGGCAAGAATAATCTCTTTAATCTCGCCACCGGCCACACGCTCAATCAAGCCTTTAATATTAAGATCATCCGGCCCCACACCATCAAGCGGTGACAAGCGCCCGCCCAGCACATGATAGCGCACATTCATGGTGCCGGCCCGCTCCAGCGCCCAGAGATCAGACACATCCTCAACCACAATCAGCACCGACGGATCACGGCGCGGATCCTCGCAAACCGTGCAGGGGTCACTGGTATCCACATTACCGCAACAAGAGCAGATACGCACCTTCTGCGCAGCCTCCTGCATGGCTTGCCCCAGCGGCACCAGCAATGCATCTTTTTTCTTGATCAGATGCAGCGCGGCGCGGCGTGCAGAACGCGGCCCCAGCCCCGGCACGCGGGCAAGCAGCTGAATCAGGCGTTCAATCTCAGGTCCGGCGATTCGTTTTGACATAATAAAGACTTAGAACACAGAAAAGCGATGATGACCTGATCCTGTCAGATCATCATCCTGATCTTTTGCATGAGCATATATTTATTTTAAAAACTGCCCGTTAAATTGCGGAATATGCCTCAAATCCGGACAATACAGGCAGAATAATCACATAAGCCAGAGCGGCTGTCAGAATGGCAGTTTCATGCCCGGAGGAATAGGAAGTCCGGCGGTCAGAGCCTGCGTCTTTTCTGCCACCATTGCTTCCAGCTTTGCCTTGGCATCATTATGTGCCGCAATAATCAGATCTTCCAGAATCTCGCCCTCACCCTCCTTCAGCAGGGAGGGATCAATCTTGAGACTGCTCAATGTGCCCTTGCCAAGCAATGTCAGGCTCACAAGACCGCCACCGGAAGCAGCGCTCACCTCCATCTGTGCAATCTCTTCCTGCATGGCCTTCATTTTAGCCTGCATTTCCTTTGCTTTGCTCAGCATCCCCATCATGTCACGCATGTGGCAGAACTCCTCAGATTATTTTTATATTATAAATGGTTTACGCTAACGGCCGTTTCAACTACGGTTATATATGTTGCGGCTTATTCTTCATCCTCAAAAACACCGCCATCCATATCTGCGGCCCCATCGTCCATATCTGCAGCGGTAATCCGCACATCAATGATTTTTGCCCCGGGAAACCGGTTCAGAATCGCCGCCACATCCGGATCGGCGCGGGCATCTGTTACCAGTTCCGCACGCCTTGCGGTTTCCGCTTCCTTTACGGTCTGGCCGCCACCTTCACGCGCAACAGAAATCATCCATCGCTCGCCCGTCCAGTCAAGCAGGCGCTGAGCCATATCAGTGGCCAGTGTTTTCGGCGCATGTTCAGTGAGTGCAATTTCCATGCGATTTTGCCCGATGGAAACCAAGCGCACGTAATTCTTGACCAGAATCTTGAACTGCAGATCACGCTTGTCACCGGCAAGATTAACAATGTCATTAAGATCACGAATACGCACAGATGATGTCTGAGAGGCAGCTTCCGCCCTGTGGTCATTTGCGGGCTGCGCCTGCCTCTCTGCCTGTGCAGCCGGTTCCGCCAGACGAAGAACCGCACCGCCATTATTCTGGCGCGGTATCATCTGACCGGCAACAGCGCCGGCTGAGGTATGATGCGTTGTGCCGCCAGAACCATGACCGCCCTGCCGTACCGATGGCGCAGGGCTGCCGCGGCCATTATGGCCGCTGGCAATGGCTTTCAACGCCTCATCCAGCGTTGGCAGATCGGCAGAATGCGCCAGACGAATCAGCAGCATTTCTGCCGCCTGCACCGGACGCGATGATGTTTCCACCTCGTGAATACCCTTGAGCAGCATTTGCCAGCAGCGCGACAATGCCCGCACAGAAAGTGTTTTGGCAATTTCTGCCCCGCGCACACGCTCATCTTCCGAGAGCGACATATCCTGCGCCACATCAGGCGTAAACCGCATACGGGTGACCAGATGATTAAAATCTGCCAGATCACTCAAAACAACAGAAGGATCTGCCCCCACATCATATTGTGCACGAAACTCATTGAGCGCCGCGGCCACATCACCGCGCATCAGCATTTCAAACAGGTCGATAATGCGCGCACGGTCGGCCAGACCAAGCATTTCCCGCACGGTCTGGCTATCCACCTTGCCATTACCATGGGCAATCGCCTGATCAAGTATGGAGAGGCTGTCGCGTGCAGAACCCTCACCGGCGCGGGCAATCATTGCCAGCGCCGCCTCATCAGCCTGCACATTTTCAAGCCCGGTAATCTTGCGCAGCAGGCCCGTCAGCGTGCCCGATTCAATGCGGCGCAGGTCAAAACGCTGGCAGCGTGACAATACCGTAACCGGCACTTTACGAATTTCTGTTGTCGCAAAAATAAATTTTACATGTGGCGGCGGCTCTTCCAGAGTCTTCAACAGGCCGTTGAAAGCCTGATTGGAGAGCATATGCACCTCGTCAATAATATAGACTTTATAACGGGCGGAAACCGGACGATAACGCACCTGTTCAATAATTTCGCGAATATCATCAATCCCCGTATGGGAGGCGGCATCCATCTCGATCACATCAACATGGCGGCCTTCCATAATTGCCTGACAATGCTCCCCCATTTCGGTAAGATGCACACTCGGCTGATCAATGGTTGCGGTTTTATAATTAAGGGCACGCGCCAGAATGCGCGCCGTGGTGGTCTTGCCCACCCCGCGCACACCGGTCAGCATCCAGGCCTGTGCAATGCGGCCGGCTGAAAAAGCATTGGTCAGGGTGCGCACCATCGGCTCCTGACCATAAAGATCATCAAAATTTTGCGGGCGGTATTTACGGGCGAGAACGCGATAAGCGCCGTCTGCCGGTTTATGATCCATGAGTTCTGCTTGCTCCTTCACATCCGCCATGCAGGCACAATTCAAGCTCCATTCAGGCAATCTGTGCCCCGCACCGGATATCACAACCGGTATGGCCTGTATTCTCCCTGTAACACAGATTAGGCTGGTTTTGAAAACACAAACAGCCTTTACGCAAGACCGCAGCGGTTTGCGAACAAAAATATCTGCATGATGAAGGGGAAAAAGTGGGAGGCTGGCACGATGACCCGTGCCGAGCTCGTTAGGGCTGCTTCCTTCCGGACCTGACCCGGTTGGCGAGTGGTCCGTCCACCACCAACCTCCCGTGTTTCATATCGGAAATTTGCGCACAAAATGCAAGACCAAAAGCCTAAACAATAAAAAATACAGATTATTTTTATGTATTTTATGCTTGAATATATCCAATGTAATAAACCACTCTTTATAAAGAGGCCGCATATGCCGGATTTTACCCTTGATCAACGCCTGCAAGATGACAGTTTTTCTGTAGGCCCGCTCGGATTATGCCAGCTTCTGTTGATGAATGACAAACGCTGGCCATGGCTGATTCTCGTGCCGCAGCGGGCAGATATCTCAGAAATTCATGATCTGGCACCGCTGGATCAGGCCATGCTCAGCTTTGAAACCGCTATGGTGGCCAAAGCCATGAAAAGCGCCACCGGCTGCGAGAAAATCAATAGTGGCGCTTTGGGAAATATTGTGCGCCAGTTGCATATTCATATCATTGCCCGCAACTGCGGCGATGCAGGCTGGCCGGGGCCTGTCTGGGGGCACGGCACGCGTGAACCCTATGAAAAGGATGAAGCAGATAAACTCATCCGGATTTTACGCGCCCGCCTTGCCGCCTGATTCCCCCTGATCCCGCTTGCAGATTTTGATGTTGTGTCCCTATGTTCCGGTCTTCTGATACTGCCTCCCTCACCGACCTCACTATCGGCTTTACCGGTAAAACCCTTGATCCGCATGCCGAAAAACGTGATGAAACAACTTTGCCGGCTGCCCTTCATCATCCGGCGGCAAAATTTCTGCTCTTTACACACAACAGAATTATTTTGCGGCAGGATGAAAATGACACGCACACGGCCTTATTAAGCCTTGCGGAGATCAAAAAACTCTGCCCTGTGAGCGACATCAACACACAGGACAGCCTGGTTCTGCTCGGCGAGGCTGACGGCACAGCCTATCTGGCACTGGAAGCGGAAAATGACATACAGACCCTGCCCGCAAATATACAGGCGGCAGAATATCGTGCACTTTATACGCATAATCTGCTTGAGCCCGCACTTGCAGGCATGGTTGCACAGGCTGCGGCTCTTCTTGCATGGCACCGGACACACCGGTTTTGCGGGCGGTGCGGCCATAAAACGGAAATGCGAATCGGCGGCTTCAAACGGCTTTGCACTGCCTGTCATGCCGAGCATTTTCCACGTACCGATCCGGTGGTGATCATGCTGGTTATCCGCAATACGGCATTGGGGGAGCAATGTCTTCTGGCACGCGGTGCACATTTTGCACCGCACACCTATTCCTGCCTTGCCGGTTTTGTGGAACCGGGAGAAACAGTTGAAAATGCCGTGCGCCGTGAAGTGCGGGAAGAAGCAAGCCTGACTGTTGGCCGTGTCATTTATCATGCCAGCCAGCCATGGCCATTTCCCTATTCGCTGATGCTTGGCTGTTTTGCGCAAAGCCTGTCGGATGATCTGAGGCTTGACCCTGACGAAATTGGAGGACGGGCGCTGGTTTGGCCGTGAAGAGGCCAGAACCATGCTGGAAAACACCCATCCCCAGGGGCTGCGCACCCCGCCGCAAGGCGCTATTGCCAGCGCATTAATCCGCTATTGGGTGGAAAGCACTTAAAAACGCCGGATAAACCGGCGCCTCTTTGATCAGCCCTCCAGTTTTCATTTCGTGGTAAGCCGTTGCTTGAAATCTACTCAGCTGCAAGCCGTTGCTTGAAGTTTACTCAGCTGCAAGCAACTGCTTGCGGTTCTCACTGCCGGGATAAACGCCGACAATGCGCACTTCCTTGCTGAAAAAGGCCAGTTCCTCCAAAGCCAGCTGTACATGACGATCATCCGGATGCCCCTCAATATCCGCATAAAATTGTGTGGCCATGAAAGTGCCGCCAATCTGATAGCTCTCCAGCTTGGTCATATTGACGCCATTGGTGGCAAAACCGCCCATCGCTTTATAAAGAGCCGCCGGAACGTTGCGCACGCGGAAAACAAAAGTTGTCACCATCAGCTCATCCGGTGATTTACGCGGTGCCCATTGCTCCTGCTTACACAGCACAACAAAGCGCGTAATATTATTTTCCGCATCCTCGACATTGCTCTGCAGAATCTCCAGCCCGTAAAGCTCCGCAGCCAGCATCGGCGCCAAAGCCGCCTTGCTTTTATCGCCAAGTTCAGCCACCTGACGGGCCGCACCGGCCGTATCTCCTGCAATAACCGGCTTCCAGCCATTGCTGCGGATCACCTTGCGGCATTGGCCAAGCGCATGAATATGGCTGTGCACAGTTTTGATATCTTCCATTCTTGTGCCGGGCAGCACCATCAACTGAAAATGGATCGGCAGAAAATATTCGCCAATAATATGCAGCCGTGATTCCGGCAAAAGATGATGAATATCAGCAACACGCCCGGCCAGCGTATTCTCAATGGGAATCATTGCCAGATCGGCTTCACCATTTTCAACAGCATTGAATGCATCCTCAAAGGTTGCACATGGCAGCGGCTCCATTGCCGGAAACATATTGCGGCAGGCCGTATCGGAATTGGCTCCCGGTTCACCCTGAAACGCTATTTTTTTGGTCCTCGCTACCATTTTTCATGCCTTTATTATTTATTGAACGTTTTTACCAATATCAGCGGTCAGATAATGACGCGCTTTTTCCAGATCCTGCGGTGTATCCACACCAAGCGGAACAGATTGAACCACTTCAACATCGATTCGCATACCCGCTTCCAGAGCCCGCAATTGCTCCAGCTTTTCACGCAGCTCCAGCACAGACGGGCCAAGGGATACAAATTTTTCCAGTGCCGTACGGCGATAGGCATAAAGACCGATATGATGATAAAGCGGCCCGTCGCCATAAGGTGCAGTGGCACGGGTGAAATAAAGCGCACGTAATCTATTGGTGCCTGCAAGTGGCGAACCGACAATTTTAACCACATTGGGATTGGTCTTTTCCTGCGCATCCGTAATCTCGACAGCAAGGGTGGCAATGTCGGCAGGCCCGTCAATCAATGGCTGCAGGGCAGTTTTGATAATTGCCGGATCAATGGTTGGCAAATCACCCTGCACATTGATAACAACATCAAATTCTTTATCAGGATCAATAACTTGTAATGCTTCATAAATCCGGTCAGATCCGGATTCATGCTCTGCGCGCGTCATGACCGCCTCAATATTATGCGCCTCAACAACAGCGCTGATCTGTGCATGATCGGTAGCAACCACCACACGGCCAAGGCCCGAAGCCGCCGCACGTTCAGCCACATGGACAATCATCGGCTTTCCGGCAATATCTGCAAGCGGTTTGCCCGGCAGGCGTGTGGAAGCCATTCGTGCAGGTATAAGAATGAGTGATTTTAGCGGCCTGGACATGGTTATTTATCCCAAAGTGTCAAAAAGTCACGGGTGTTGTCGTTCTTATAGGTGTTGCCATGCCTATATAAAAGACCTAGTTTCCGGCAAAAGTCGGTAATGGCGGATATTTGTCCTCGCCGCAGTTACAACCAATCACTATTATTACAGCGTTGGGGAAGAGGAGCGCTAGAAGCCACATGGAATCGTCTCAATCCAACAAATATATTATGGCCTTTCTGGCTACGGTTTTTGTCGTCATGACCATCGAGATTTCATCCGATGCTCTGTTTTCGACGCCGGCTCCTGAGAAAAGCGGCTATGAAATTGCCGCCGGTGACGGCGCTGCACCAGCCACCGCCGGCAAGGAAGTTGCGGCAGCCGTGCCGATTGCCACATTGCTGGCCTCGGCAGATCCTGCACGCGGCGCAACTGTGTTTAAACGCTGCACAGCCTGCCATACCGGTGAAAAGGGCGGCGCAAACAAGGTTGGCCCGCATCTATGGGATGTGGTGAACCGTCCGATCGCAACGGTTGAAGGCTTCAGCTATTCCGCAGCGATGAAAGAATTCTCACAAGGGGGCAAAGAAGTCTGGAATTATGATCATCTCAATAAATTCCTGACCTCGCCCAAAGGCTATATCAAGGGCACGGCCATGGGCTTTGCCGGTGATAAGAAAGACGCTGAACGCGCCGATCTGATTGCCTATCTGCGTTCACTGTCTGATAATCCGGCACCATTACCAACGCCAGAAGAAGCCAAACCGTAATTATCATCAGGCTGTAACCGGTGATCACAACGGTTGCAAAAGTCAGCCTTACATCCTAAAGCCGGGTATCAGACCCGGCTTTTATTTTTCAGGAGAGATTTTCACATGTCCGATGAAACAATTGTACGTGACAGCAACGGTACCCAGTTGCAGGACGGTGATTCCGTCACCCTGATCAAGGATCTGAAAGTGAAGGGAACATCCGAAACCATCAAACGCGGCACATTGGTTAAAAATATACGCCTGAACGGCCGTGACGGTGAAATTGAATGTAATACAAAACAGGTCAAAGGGCTGGTTCTGAAAACAGAATTCGTCAAAAAAGCCTGATCATTACAAAGATTTAATTCTTCTGCGCCAGATTTTAACCTGCTTTTGCCTGCTTTCCCTTTTAATTCGGTTCAGGATCATTAAACTGATGTCCTTGATCTTAAGGCAGAATTATCAGGTGAGAGCATGAAGGCAGCATTGCGGATTATGTTTGTTGCAAGTCTTGGCCTGTGCGCAAATTGGGCACAGGCACAGGATAAGGCACCGGAGAGCGGGGCAAATAGCGGCCTGCCATGGCACCATGCCGTCAGCCTGACCGGTGAGCCGAAATATCCCGCAGGCTTCAAACATTATGATTATGTCAATCCGGATGCACCCAAAGGCGGCACACTTGATCAGGTAGCCGTCGGCACATTTGACACACTCAACCCCTATACGGTTCAGGGTGTTGCTGCTGCCGGCCTTGCCTCCTTTGGCGGCGGCATGCTTTATGATACCTTGATGGAGCAATCGCTTGATCAGGGCTCAACATCCTACGGAATGATTGCCGAGGCGATGCAATATCCGGAAGATTTTTCCTGGGTAAAATTCCGCCTCAATCCCACGGCCTATTGGCATGATAAAACCCCGATCACGGTTGAAGATGTGATCTGGTCCTTTAACACGCTGAAAAAACAGTCCCCGCTCTATAATCGTTATTATGCCGATGTGGTAAAGGCGGAAAAAACCGGCGAAAATGAGGTTACTTTTACCTTTGACAAGGCCGGCAACCGCGAATTGCCAAGCATTATGGGAGATCTTGTTGTCCTGCCCAAACATTGGTGGGAGGGCAAGGATAAAAACGGCAAGCAACGCGATATCAGCCGCTCGACACTGGAAATTCCGCTCGGTTCAAGCGCCTATAAGATTGCCTCCATAATACCGGGCAAATCCATCACATGGCAGCGCGTGGATGATTACTGGGCCAAAGATCAGCCAACCCATGTGGGGCGTAATAATTTTGATCAGGTTAAATACGAATATTTTCTGAATAATGATGCCACATGGGAGGCTTTCAAAAAAGGCGGCGTTTATGATTTTCGCCTGGAAAATATTGCCCAACGCTGGCACGAACAATATAATTTCCCGGCCGTTGAGCGCGGTGATGTCATCAAAACCAGTTTTCCGTTTCATGCTGCCGGCCGGATGCAGGGCACATTCCTGAATACGCGCAGAGCAAAATTTCAGGATATACGCGTGCGTAAAGCACTCAACTGGGTCTTTGATTTTGAAAGCATGAACCGCCTGCTGTTCTTTAACCAGTATAAACGGATTGAAAGCTATTTTGCCGGTATTGATCTGGCCTCATCAGGCCTGCCCTCACCCGAAGAGCTGAAAATTCTTGAAACCGTGCGCGGGGAAATCCCTGAAGAGGTTTTTACCAAACCCTTTAAATTGCCGGTTTTTGACAGTGCGCAGGCCATGCGCAACAATCTGCGTCAAGCAATAGACCTGTTCGCTCAGGCAGGCTGGGTTATCAAAAACGGCAAGCTCACCAATGATAAAGGTGAGGTATTTACGCTGGAATTTTTGACGAGCAATCCCAATGATGAACGCGTGATCAACCCTTATATCAATAATCTGCGCCGCGTTGGCATTCATGCCACTTTGCGTGTGGTGGACAGCGCCCAATATCAGGCGCGGGTGAATGATTTTGATTATGACGCAATCACCACAATTGTGGCGCAGAGCCAATCACCGGGCAATGAACAGCGGGAAATGTGGAGCAGCATTGCCGCTGATATGAAAGGCAGTAAAAACTATGCCGGCATTAAAAATCCGGCGATTGATAAACTTATTGACCGTGTGGTCTATGCAAAGGAC
Source organism: Pseudochrobactrum albidum (assembly GCF_051851455.1). Taxonomy (NCBI): domain Bacteria; kingdom Pseudomonadati; phylum Pseudomonadota; class Alphaproteobacteria; order Hyphomicrobiales; family Brucellaceae; genus Pseudochrobactrum; species Pseudochrobactrum albidum. Next base: position 234,865 of record NZ_JBPVTR010000023.1, on the reverse strand, counting down.
CGCAGCGAACTGGTTGCCGCAACCCGTGCGCTCGACCGCGTTTTGCTGTGGAATTTCTACACTGTCCCGCAATGGTATTCCGATACAATCAATGTGGCCTATTGGAACAAGTTTGATTTACCGGAAAAGCAACCGGATTATTCCGGCATTGATCCATTTTCATGGTGGATAAAACCAAAGCCATGAAAATAGTTCGCTATGATTTGGCCTTGTGCCGGCCTGACAAAGTTTACAGTTTCAATTGCAGGTTTTGATTATCGCACAATGCCCCCGAAAGGAGGGAAAAGCCATGTCAGATCATATCAATACCGGCCAGATAATTATGAATCGCCGCCACCTGCTCTGTCTTGGCAGTGCGGCGGCAACGGCAGCCCTTTTACCGTTTCGCGCCGGTGCGGCTCAGCCCACAATGCTGCCTGCGCAACACGGGCTGGCTGTTTTTGACGACCTGAAATATCCAGCTGGTTTCAGCCATTTTTCCTATATCAATCCGCAGGCGCCAAAGGGCGGAGCATTCCGCTTCAGCGTCAATCAATGGACACTCAATCAGGCGCACGATACTTTCAACACGCTCAATACATTTTCAGCCAATGGCGATGCCCCGCCACGAATGGAATATTGTTTTGATACGCTCATGGTCAGAGCCTTTGATGAACCGGATGCTGTATATGGCCTGCTGGCAGAATCTGTAATGGCTGCTGATCATGGCAAGAGCTATATTTTTACATTGCGGCCACAGGCACGTTTTCATGATGACACGCCGGTCAGTGCCCATGATGCTGCATTCACCTATGAATTACTCAGGCAAAAAGGCCACCCCGCACTGCGGTTGCTGCTGGCACGACTGGAAAAGGCAACCGCGCTTGATGACCAGAAATTACAGCTCACCCTGAAAAGCGATGATGCTGCGCTGAACCGGCGCACAATCGTCAATCTGGCTTTGCTGCCTGTACTCTCCAGAGCCTATTATACAAAAAACAGTTTTGACGATAATAATCTTAATATCCCGCTCGGCTCCGGCGCCTATAGAGTCGGCGCACTTTCTGCCGGTCAGTTTATTGAATATCACCGTGTTAAAAATTATTGGGCTAAAGATCTGAACGTCAATATCGGGCGCAATAATTTCGATATTGTCCGTATTGAGTTTTTCCGCGATGACCAGCCTGCCTTTGAAGCCTTTAAAAAAGGCGATCTGGACTGGCGCATTGAAAATGTCTCCAAGGCCTGGGCGAATGATTATAATTTTGCGGCCGTGCAATCGGGAAAAGTCATTGCCAAACGCTTGCCGGACTGGAAATTCCCGTCCATGCAGGGCTGGGCGCTTAATCAGCGGCGCAGGCATTTTCAGGATCCGCGTGTGCGGGAAGCCATTACGCTCTGCTTTGATTTTGAATGGAGCAACCGCAATCTGTTCAGCAATCTTTATCAGCGGCTGCAATCCAGTTTCAGCAATTCCCCCTTTGAGGCAACAGGCATAGCCGATGCTGCGGAACAGGCTGTGATTGCCCGCCATGCCGCAATCATGGATGAAGAAACACGCAAAGCCTTGCTGGCAGAGCCGGTTATCATGCCGGTTACCGATGGCAGCGGGCGCGATCGCGAGCAATTACGCCGTGCGGCAGATTTGCTGAAACAGGCCGGATTTACCCGCAAGGGACAATGGCTGAGTGATAAAAACGGGCAGATACTCAGCCTGGAAATTCTCAATAATTCAGAAGGGTTTAACCGTATTTATAACCCGATGATCAAAAACCTTAAAGCCATCGGTATCAATGCATCTGTCCGCATGGCAGAAGCTGCAAATTATCAAAAACGGCTGATGGATTTTGATTATGATATGATCAGTTATGCCTCCAGCATGTCTCCCACACCAGACAAGCCAGGCCTGGCACTGATGTATGGATCAGAAAGCGTTAATGTGCCAAGCTCGCAAAATTATACCGGCACCAGCAGCCCTTTGATTGATGCGCTGCTCAATGATATTGATGCGGCGGATAATCGCGCGGATCTGACAGCCGTCATGCGTGTGCTAGACCGGCTGCTGCGCTACCGGCGCGATTGGATCTATTGCTGGGGAAGTGATAAAAAATCAACAGCTTACTGGGACAAGTTTGGCATGAATGCGATGCCCCCTTATGGCGGATATCCTGAATATCTCTGGTGGTTTGATAAAGAGAAAGCCGAGCGCCTTGGTAAATCGTAAATTAATTTTTTATTGTCAATTATTAAAAACCAATAATAAACACACAGGAATATCCATCTGATGGGCGCTTATATTCTCCGACGCCTTGCCTTGATGATCCCGACGATTTTCGGGATCATGGCCATTTCCTTTGCGGTTATCCAGTTTGCACCGGGCGGGCCGGTTGAGCGGGTGATTGCGCAATTGCAGGGGCAGGGCGGCGATGCCATGGACAGGCTTTCAGGCGGGGGTGCTGATGCCGGCAATATATCAATGGATAGCGGCGGCTCCTCAAAATATCGCGGTGCGCAGGGGCTTGATCCTGAATTTATCGCCAGTCTTGAAAAACAGTTCGGTTTTGACAAACCGCCGCTGGAGCGTTTCGGCCTGATGTTGTGGAATTATGCCCGTTTTGACTTTGGCCGCTCCTATTTCCGCGATATTGACGTGCTGGATCTTATCAAGGAAAAACTGCCGGTTTCCATTTCACTTGGCCTGTGGCTCACCCTGATTTCCTATATGATTTCCATTCCGCTTGGTATTGCCAAAGCCGTGCGCGATGGTTCGCGTTTTGATGTCTGGACCAGTGCTGTCATCATCATCGGCTATGCAATTCCGAGTTTTCTCTTTGCGATCATGCTGATTGTGCTTTTTGCCGGCGGTTCTTTTTTTGACTGGTTTCCGTTGCGCGGGCTGACATCGCCCGATTTTGCGCAACTGAGCCTGTGGGGCAAAATAACCGATTATATCTGGCATATGACATTGCCGGTGCTGGCGCTGGTGCTGTCAGCTTTTGCCACAACAACATTGCTCACCAAAAACTCATTTCTGGAAGAAATCCGCAAACAATATGTAACAACCGCACGTGCCAAAGGGCTGACCGAACGGCAGGTGCTTTATGGCCATGTGTTCCGCAATGCAATGCTGATTGTGATTGCCGGTTTTCCCGGTGCCTTCATCTCGGCCTTTTTTACCGGCTCATTATTGATTGAGACCATCTTCTCACTGGATGGGCTTGGTCTTCTTGGCTACCAGTCTGTTCTCAACCGTGATTATCCGGTCGTGTTTGCCAACCTGTTCATTTTCTCGCTGCTCGGACTGCTGGTCAGCCTCCTCTCCGACCTCACTTATACCTGGATTGATCCACGCATTGATTTTGAGCGGAGGGATGTGTGATGAGCGATATCACTGCCGCCTCTCCTGTGCGCGTCAGGCGCCCGTTCCTCTCGCCGCTCAATCAGCGGCGCTGGCGCAATTTCAGGGCCAACCGGCGCGGCTGGTGGTCGATGTGGATTTTCCTGTTTCTGTTTATTACCTCGTTATTTGCCGAGTTTATCGCCAATGACAAACCAATCCTGGTTTCCTACAAGGGCGAAATTCTGATGCCGGTGCTGATTGATTATCCGGAAGAGAAATTTGGCGGTTTCTATGCCGTCACGGATTACCGCGATCCGGTGATTCAGGACGAGATTAACCAGCATGGCTGGGCAATCTGGCCGCCGGTGCGCTATTCCTACCGTACGGTGAATAATGAAATTCCGCAGGCAGCGCCGTCAAAGCCATTCTGGATGATGTCCAGAGAGGAGCGCTGTGCACGCTATCCGCTGGGCGTAAAAGACCAAAATTGTGTACTCGGCAATATAAACTGGCTCGGCACAGATGATCAGGCACGTGATGTTTTTGCCCGTGCGCTCTACGGCTTTCGTATTTCTGTGCTGTTTGGGCTTATCCTTACCGCTTTTTCTGCTGTTATCGGGGTAACAGCCGGTGCGGTGCAGGGTTATTTCGGCGGCTGGGTTGATCTTCTGTTCCAGCGTTTTATCGAAATCTGGTCTTCTATACCGGTGCTTTATTTGTTGCTGATTATTGCCGCTATTCTGCCGCCGGGTTTTTGGGTGCTATTATTTATCATGCTGTTGTTTTCGTGGGTTTCCTTTGTCGGCGTGGTGCGGGCGGAGTTTCTGCGGGCGCGTAATTTTGAATATGTTAATGCTGCACGCGCTCTGGGCGTCAACAACCGCACGATCATGTGGCGGCATCTTCTGCCCAATGCCATGGTGGCAACGCTCACCTTTCTGCCCTTTATTCTCAACGGCTCCATCACCACATTGACTTCGCTGGATTTTCTTGGTTTTGGCCTGCCGCCTGGCTCGGCATCACTTGGTGAAATGCTGGCACAGGGCAAAAACAATCTGCAGGCGCCATGGCTTGGCATCACCGGTTTTATTGTTATTTCGCTGATGCTTTCCCTGCTGATTTTTATCGGCGAGGCTGTGCGCGATGCTTTTGACCCGCGAAAGGCTTTTAAATGACCATGCCACAAAAAGCCGATATGCTGCTGAGCATCCGTGATCTGTCCATTGCCTTTCATCAGGACGGCAAGGAAAAAATCGCCGTTGATCATATCTCTTTTGATATTCATAAAGGCGAGACTGTTGCGCTGGTGGGCGAATCCGGCTCCGGCAAATCCATTTCCGCCTTGTCAGTGCTCAAATTGCTGCCCTATCCGGCTGCCAGCCATCCATCCGGGCAGATCCTCTTTAACGGGGAGGATATGCTGACTGTGTCGGATGACAGGCTGCGCAATATACGCGGCAATGATATTACCATGATTTTTCAGGAGCCGATGACCTCGCTCAATCCGCTGCACACGGTTGAGCGTCAGATTGGCGAAATTCTGCGCCTGCATCAGGGTATGCGGGATACACAGGCGCATATACGCACCATTGAGCTTCTCAATGAAGTGGGCATTCGTGAGCCGGAAAAACGCCTGCAATCCTATCCGCATCAATTATCCGGCGGGCAGCGCCAGCGTGTGATGATTGCCATGGCACTGGCCAATAAGCCGCAATTGCTGATTGCCGATGAGCCGACAACCGCGCTGGATGTGACCGTGCAGGCACAGATTTTGCAACTGCTGGCAGAGCTGAAAAAATCCCGCAAAATGTCAATGCTGTTCATCACCCATGATCTTGGCGTGGTGCGCAAAATTGCCGATCGTGTCTGCGTGATGCATCACGGCAAGATTGTTGAAAGCGGCAATACAGAAGATATTTTTACCAATCCGCAGCATGATTATACCCGCCATCTGCTCAATGCCGAGCCCAAAGGCGAACCACTGCCTGCAACAGAAAATGCACCGCTGGTGATGCGCGGCGAGGATATCAAAGTCTGGTTTCCGATCAAAAAAGGCTTTCTGCGCAAGACGGTTGATTATGTAAAAGCCGTGGATGGCATCAATGTGGAGCTGCGTGCCGGCCAAACCCTTGGCGTGGTCGGCGAATCCGGCTCGGGCAAGACCACGCTGGGCTTAGCTCTGTCGCGTATGATTTCCTCACAAGGCAGCATCCTTTTTGAAGACCGTAATATTGACGGGTTTTCTTATCACGATATGCGCCCGCTGCGCCGTGAAATGCAGATTGTGTTTCAGGATCCGTTCGGCTCGCTAAGCCCGCGCATGTCGGTGGCTGAAATTATTGCCGAAGGGCTCCTTGTGCATGAGCCTAAGCTTTCAGCTGATGAGCGTGATGCCAAGGTTGTTGCGGCTCTGCAGGAAGTTAACCTTGATCCGGAAAGCCGTTTTCGCTATCCGCATGAATTTTCCGGCGGTCAGCGCCAACGTATCGCCATTGCCCGCGCCATGGTGCTTAATCCGCGCTTTGTCATGCTGGATGAGCCGACCTCCGCACTGGATATGAGCGTGCAGGCACAGGTGGTGGAATTGCTGCGCAATTTACAGAAAAAACATCAATTAAGCTATCTTTTCATCAGCCACGACTTGCGCGTTGTCAAAGCACTTGCCAATCATGTTCTTGTGATGCGTAACGGCAAGGCCGTGGAATATGGTTCGGCGCAACAGATTTTTGAAGCACCGCAAACAGATTATACGCGCGCATTGATGGCGGCTGCTTTCCGTCTGGAAACAGCCGAGAGGGGAGTGGTAAATCAATGAATGCACCAAAACGCAAAGGAAAAATCTATTTTGCCGTCACCGGCTGGGATCCGGATATCTGGTTCAAGGCCTTTGCAAAACACGCGCCGGATCGTGAAATTATTACGCATGTCAAAGCGGGCGATGAACCCCTTGTTGATTATGCGCTGGTCTGGAAACAAAAACGCGGCTCACTGGCCAATCTGCCCAATCTCAAGGTTATTTTTTCGCTTGGCGCCGGTGTGGATCACGTTTTCCAGGATGATCTGGTTCCGGATGTGCCGATTGTGCGCACCATCTCGCCTGATCTGACCATGCGAATGACCGAATATGTGGTGTGGCAGGTGCTCGATCACCACCGCCTCGGCAGCCAATACCGCGCCCAGCAGCTTAAAAAAATCTGGCGGGAGGATCGCCGCCAGCCTGCTGCCAATGAGGTCAATGTCGGGATTATGGGCTTGGGCGTTTTGGGCCGCGATGCTGCGGAAAAACTGAAATCTTTTGGCTTTAATGTCAGCGGCTGGAGCCGCCGCCCGCAGGATGTCGCCGGTGTCCAGACCTATCACGGCAAAGACGGCCTGACTGAATTCCTCAAACATGCCGATATTCTGGTCTGCCTGTTACCGCTGACACCGGAGACCAAAGGCATTCTCTCCATGTCTGTTTTTGGTTTAATGAAGGAAAACGGGCCGCTTGGTGCGCCGGTTCTGATCAATGCAGGGCGCGGCGGCTTGCAAAATGAGGCTGATATTCTGGTAGCACTGGAGCGCGGCCAGCTTTCCGCAGCCTCTTTGGATGTGTTTGAGACAGAACCCTTGCCGGAAACAAGCCCGCTCTGGAGCCATCCGAAAGTTATGATAACACCGCATGCGGCAGCCAGTTCATCGGCCAATGCGCTGGTACCGGAAATTATTAAAATGATCACGGATTATGAACGCAACGGCACACTCACCAATCTTGTTGACCGTGACAAACAATATTAACTTGCTTCAGGGAGCCGGAGATTCCGGCTCTTTTCCTTTAAAACAGCAAGGCGCATTGCTTACTTTTTACAGGCATCATGCATTCACGCCGATGCCTTCAATCTCCACATAATAGCGGTTTTACGCATTATAGCCCACTATAATCCACGAAAAACCGGTGGGCAAAACCGGCGGGCAAAACCGTTTCACAGTTTTGGCCTGTGAATGCCCTGCCCTGCCCGCTTTTTATAGTGCATGATTTCAAACCGCGCTCCAAGCGCATCATAAAGCAGCAAGCGCCCCAAAAGCGGCTCCCCGATACCGGTGATCAGCTTGATCACTTCCATAGCCTGCAAGGAGCCGAGAATCGCCGGCAATGCGCCGATCACACCGGCTTCAGCGCAGGACGGAATCATTCCCTCAGGCGGCATTTGCGGGAAAAGATCGCGATAACAGGGATAAGGATTACCTTCAGAATCACTTTCATAAGGTTTGAGCACTGTCAGAGAGCCGTCAAAGCGCCCCATGGCTGCGGTAACCAGCGCCTTTTTCAGCAATGCCGCATGGTCAGCCACCAAATAGCGGGTGGTAAAATTATCCGTGCCATCGACAATAATATCATAGTCAGAAAACAGATCAGTCACATTATCGGGGGTCAATCGCAATGTGTGACAAGATATTTTGATATGCGGATTGATACGGGCTAAGGTTGCCGCAGCACTCTCGGTTTTATTCTCGCCAATACTGTTGGTGCTGTGAACAATCTGACGCTGCAGATTGGAAAGCGTAACCATATCATCATCAGCAATACCAAGATGACCAACACCGGCGGCGGCAAGATACAGCAATGCAGGGCTGCCAAGCCCCCCTGCCCCGACCACAAGAACACGCGCATTTTTAAGCTTCTGCTGCCCTGCCCCGCCAATTTCCGGCAGAACAATATGGCGCGCATAACGCTCAATTTCCAGTTCCGAAAAAGGCTCGCCGGGTGTTCGCATAAATCAAGCTTAACGCAGAAACTGTGCTTTTTCAAATATCATAAGGAGTAAGCGATGCCGCGCTGACATTGAAAAACTGCGCCTCGCCTTTAAGATCGCGGAATAAGGCGCGGTCTGTTCCGGTCATGAAGGCCTGCGCCCCCAGATCATCAATAATATCAAATAAAGCAGCACGTCTTCCCTCATCAAGATGAGCGGCAATTTCATCCAGAAGCAGCACCGGCGCCATGCCGGATAACCCTGCTGTCAGCCGTGCATGGGCAAGCACCAGCCCGATCAACAGCGCCTTTTGCTCGCCTGTGGAACATAAGGCCGCCTGCATGCCCTTGGGGCGGTGATGCACCACCATATCCGTGCGGTGCGGGCCATCCAATGTGCGCCCTGCCGCACGGTCCCGCCCGCGCATATCCCGTAAAATACGGCGGAAATTCTCTTCCAGATCCAATGCCGCCTCCAGCCGGATACGGCCTTCCAGCTCACCTTCCAGAAAACAATCCGCTTTGGGAAACGGGCTGTCATCAGGCATTTGCTCAATCATGCCGGCAATCAGGCTCATCAGCTCGGCGCGGGCTGCGGCAATGGCTGTGCCAAGCCCGGCCATTTGCGCCTCAATCGCATCAAGCCATTGTGTGTCACTATTATAATCAGACAACAAACGGTTGCGGCTGCGCATTGCCTTTTCATAATCCAGAACCCGCTTGCCATGGCCGACATCAATCGCCAGTACCATGCGATCAAGGAAACGGCGGCGGTCACTGCCCGATCCGGTAAAAAGCCCGTCCATCGCCGGAATGAGCCAGATGATGCGGGAATAATCAAGCAATTGATCAGCACTGGCAGGCGCACCATTAATGCGGATTTTTCGCCCCGTCTCGCCATTGGTGCCTGCCAGTCCGGTGCCGATCTCAACCTCGCCGTAAGAATCCGATTCCAGCAATGCGTGAATGGCAAAACCATCCTGCGCGCCGCTGCGGCTGACATCGGCATAAGAAGCGCGGCGCATACCCCGCCCGGGCGACAGAAAAGACACTGCTTCCAGAAGATTGGTTTTTCCTGCGCCATTTTCGCCGGTTAACACCACATGCCCGCCGCTCAATGTCAGCGAAAGGCTTGCATAATTGCGAAAATGCGCAAGCCGCAGACGACGGAAACTAACCCGCTCGCTGCGACCTGGTAATGCTGCATCAATGTTTATATCTTTATTCACCCGTGCACTTATACACGCATTGGCATGAGAACATAGATAAGATGTTCATCACCTTCATCCCGTACCAGCATCGGCGAACCGGCATCAGCCAGCATAAATACCGCCTCCTTGCCGGAAAGCTGCGATGTGATATCAAGCAGATATTTTGAGTTAAAACCGATTTCCATCGGCTCGCTGTCATATTCAGCCGGCACTTCATCGGTTGCGGAGCCGGAATCAGGATTATTAACAGTCAGTGTCAAAAGACCATCGGAAATGCTAAGCTTAACAGCGCGCCCTTTTTCACTGGAAATGGTCGATACACGATCAACAGAAGCCGCAAAATTCTGACGATCAATAACCAGCCTGCGATCATTACCGGTTGGTATAACCCGCTTATATTCCGGGAAAGTGCCATCAATCAGCTTGGATGTGAGAACCACCGTGCCGACTGTGAAGCGGATTTTTACATCCGATACCTCAATCGTTACCTGCATATCCGGCACATCAACCAGTTTTTGCAATTCAGCCACGGTTTTGCGCGGAATGATAATGGCCGGCATGCCCTCCGCACCGCTTGGCGCCTCCATTGCCGCACGCGCCAGACGATGCCCGTCTGTGGCAACGGCACGCAGTTCAAGGCGGCCTTCATCCTCACCGGCATAAAGGTGAATACCATTGAGATAATAACGGGTTTCTTCCGTAGAGATTGCAAAATTGGTGCGGTCGATCAGGCGCTTGAGCGCACTCGCATCCATCCGGAATGTATGAGTGAAGCTGCCCGCTGTCAGCTCAGGAAAATCTGATTGCGGCAGGCATTGCAGCCGGAAAGATGAGCGGCCGGAAACCACCGACATAGCCGTACCGTCTTCATTATTGGCCAGCATCACTTCCGCACCATCCGGAAGCTTGCGCACAATATCATAAAGCAGATGCGCCGGAACTGTGGTGGCGCCTGCCACATCAATGGCAGCATCGGTCGATTCGGTCACTTCAAGATCAAGATCGGTCGCCTTGAGCTTCAGAACACCATCTTCGCCCTGCAACAGCACATTGGAGAGAATCGGAATCGTGTTGCGGCGTTCAACCACCCGATGCACATGGTTGAGAGATTTAAGAAGATTGGATCGTTCAATGGTTACGCGCATGATGAACAGAACTCGCTAATATCTGTCCGGCAACAAAAACCGTACCGGAGATCACGGCGCGACAAGCGCCTGTTTAGGCCAGTAAATTGACAGAATTTCCGGTTGTTTTGCAAGTCCGCAGAACAACGCATGGTATATTCTTCCGCATATTCCTGCCGCAAACAGCTGTTTTTCGCTGCTCTTGCACAAATCCGGCAGGGCAAAAAGCCTGTACCGCGTATAAAATGCGGCACAGAATCAATTTATCAGCAGCAAATTATGCAGATTGCTCATTGATCAGGCGCTTGAGCAATTCCAGCTCCTGCGCCAGTTTGGCATCCGCACCGACCAGATCCTCGATCTTGCGCACAGCATGAAGAACCGTGGTGTGGTCGCGTCCGCCAAAACGGCGGCCAATTTCCGGCAGGGAGCGGGGCGTGAGCATTTTTGCCAGATACATGGCAACCTGACGCGGTTTTACAATTGTGCGGGTGCGGCGGTTAGACAGCAGATCCTGCTTTGAGACATTGTAATGGCGGGCAACAATGCGCTGAATTTCTTCAATACGAATACGCTTCGGCTCACCGGCACGGGTCAAGTGCCCCAGCAATTCATCAACGCGGTCGATGGAGAGATTAGGCTCAAAGGACTGGCGGAACAGAAGCTGGTTAAACGCCCCTTCCAGCTCACGACCGGAGCCGGTGACAGTGCGCGCCACATGGGCAAGAATCTCATCGGCAATTTCAATGCTGCGTTCTTCTGCCTGCGCCGCCGCCAGCCGGCGCCGGAGCATTTCCAGACGCATTTCATAATCCGGCGCCGCCATTTCCAGCGCCACGCCACCCTGCAGGCGTGAACGCACCCGCACATCCAGTGATTCCAGCTCGGATGGCGCACGGTCTGCCGCCACAACAACTTGTTTGGCGCTGTCGAGCAACATATTGATCAGATGGCAGAACTCATGCTGAATAGACTTGCCCTGCAGGAACTGCATATCATCAATGATAAGAAGGTCGATATCGCGCAATTGTTCCTTGAAAGACAAAGCATTATTATCGCGGATTGCGGTTGCAAAACGCCACATGAAATATTCCGCCGTCAGATAAACAACACGGGGCTTATCCGGGCGTTGCAGGGCGCTGGCGGCAATCGCCTGTAAAAGATGCGTTTTGCCAAGGCCGACAGCAGCATGAATGAAGAGCGGGTTGAAGCGCACTGCACTTGAGCCTGCTTCAGCAATTGTGCGTGCCGCGGCAAGCGCCACACGGTTTGATGCACCATCAACAAAACTGTCAAATGTATAGCGCGGATCAAGCGGGGAACCAAGCACGGCGCCTGCGGCCGCGCCTTGTGCTGCGGCCTCAACCTGGCTGGTGCGCTTTTCTGCAGAGAAGCTTTGCCCCACGGGGAAAACCGGCTTTTCACGCGGCTGTGCTGCAATTTGCGGAACTTCCGGCGCAGCATCAGCAACCGGTGCTACCGGACGGGCCGCACGGCTCATGCCGCGCACAACCACCTCAACCTTGAGGATCTGCGGATTTTCCTCCTGCCAGAGCATTGTCAGCATTTCCGCATAATGATTATTGATCCATGAGCGCAAAAATGCTGTGGGCACAGAAAAACGTACAACGCTCTTGGAGACTTCATCCAGCTTCAGACGTCCAAACCATGAAGAGAATATCTCACTGCCGACACGTGCTTTTAACTTGCTCAGCAAACGTTCAAAAGCCTCATCAGGAGAAGCGGTTGTTAGGGTCATATTCTCTTTCTCACTCATAAATTGCGGCGCTGACAAATCCTGAACCTGTGCATTCCGGCTGATTGGCGCAACCGACTGACCGGTTTCGCTCATCACGTCCAGTTTAGCCTTATTCCTTGCAATCATTTTCGCCTCACATATCGGTTCAGTTTCTGTTTCAGCCGGATTATCGCATCCGCGCCGCCGCATCTTTTGATTGATGCCTGTTGCCAGCAGGCTGTCCGGTTTTGCGGATTCCTGCTCTCATTATTTCTCAAGTCAGAATTTTCTGATTTCTCAAGCCAGACTTTCTGATTTCTCAAGCCAGAATTGCCTGATTGTTCAAATCAAAATTCCCGGATCAGATGATGTCCTGTTCGCTGTTGCCGGTCTGCCTGCAGTTCTGATCCTGCTACAAGCGACTCATATTGCCATTCCCCTATGCTGATTGCCCGTATTCATCCATTCAACAACCTCTGTTTCAATCTGCATCGCCGCAAAACTTTATTCAGGTTAATGCCCGGTAAATTTCCGTTCAGGCGGCTGCCGGCCTGTGGCACAACAGCCCTCATCATTTGCGCATGCGCAGAACAATTCCCCTTTCAGCCCCCCCGCAGTGCAAATTCGTCAAGGCGCATAAATATACGTTCACAGAACAAAAATTCTGCGTCACAACGCTTCACACACCATGAAATTATAACCGGACGCTGACGGACCTATGCCGGTAGTCCAGGGCACTGACCAGCTAACATTAGCGAAACTTCCGCCTCTAGGGCAAGACCACCATTAACGGATTTTTAATCATTTGGTTTACCTCTCGATACGCAGAATTACACTTACACAGGGCTTGAAATTAATAAGACCTTTGGATTCAATATCTTTTTATCGGAGCAATTATTAACCCTTCCAGAATCTGCAGGGCTAAAAAAAATAATAATATTTCACTTGACTCAAATAATGCAGGCACAATCCCCAGACTCAGAACAGAACTGTGCATAAAGGCGGGCAAACCTTATAAAATCAGTTGCAAATATAAGAATCCAAACTGCACAAATTTCCCATAAACACGCAGAGATTCCCTAAAATCAACCGGCGATTCTTTGCGGTCTTATCCTGCACGATGCATAAATATTTCTGTTTCAAAATATCGGCTTACATAAAATTAGAATATAGCAATCAGGTATAAAAAAACCCGGTATAAACCGGGTTTTTGTTTTATCAGAAGAATGCAGCTTTTCATAAAAGCGGTGAAAAGCTCCGGATGCCTTATCAGGCACCCATAGCCTTAAGGCGTGCAGCCAGACGCGATACTTTGCGTGAAGCTGTGTTTTTGTGAACAACGCCCTTGGAAGCGGCGCGCATCAATTCAGGTTCAGCCACCTTGAATGCAGCCTGCGCAGCAGCTTTATCACCAAGTGCCACAGCATCTTCAAACTTGCGAACAAAGGTGCGAACGCGTGAACGACGGGACTTGTTGACCGCGGTGCGGGCTTCGATTTTACGAACCGCCTTCTTGGCCGAAGGTGTATTGGCCATAAATGCCTCTCTTTTTCTGTCAGCTTTCCAGCGGGCTTTTCAGCATCGATATTACATCGAAGGGCAGGCCACCGGGCAAAAATCTATACGGACGGCCCGAAAGCCGTCTCACTGTTGCGCGCTTATAGATCAGCTTGTCCGTCTCGTCAATGTGGATTCTCATACTCCCCGCCCCCGAATCCGGCAAAAGACGGTTTTAAAAGCCATTCTGGCAGCCACAGCCTGCCCCACAGGCAAAAGCTGCCTATTTCTATCCGACTCACAAGCATTTTTAGCGGTTTGAAAAAGACGGACTCCTCTTCTCGACAAAAGCGGCCATGCCTTCTTTCTGATCTTCTGTTGCAAATAATGCGTGGAAGGAGCGGCGCTCATATTTCAACCCCTCCTGCAACACCGTTTCAAAAGCGCAATTCACTGATTCTTTGGCCATGAATACAGAAAGCCGCGAGAAAGAGGCGATGCGCTCAGCTGCTTTCAACGCCTCTTCCAGCAAGGCATCCGGAGCCACAATCCTTGAGACCAGCCCGCAACGCTCAGCCTCCTGCGCATCCATCATTCGTCCCGTCAGCACCATATCCATCGCCTTGGCCTTGCCGATATAGCGGGCAAGGCGCTGGGTACCGCCCATTCCCGGAATAATGCCAAGGGTAATTTCAGGCTGCCCGAATCTGGCCGTTTCTGAAGCAATGATAAAATCACACATCATTGCCAATTCGCAGCCTCCCCCCAGCGTATAACCGCTGACAGCCGCAATGACCGGCTTGCGAATGGCATTAATCCCCTCCCAATCTTTCAGAAAGTCGCCGCCATAGGCATCTGCAAATCCAAGATTTTGCATTTCCTTAATATCAGCGCCTGCAGCAAAGGCTTTTTCCGAACCGGTTATGACAATCGCTCCGATGGCATTATCCCGATCAAAAGCCTGCAGCGCCTGTGTCAGTTCTGTAATCAGCTGCGTATTAAGCGCATTCAGCGCCTGCGGACGGTTCAGCCGCACCAATCCGACCTGCCCGCGCGTTTCAGCAAGAATCGTTTCATATGCCATCCGTTTGCTCCTCTGTGCGGCATTCTTCATCAAATACCGCTTTTACTGTTTTATTTTACGAAAATGCCTCTAAACCGCGCCGGCTTCTAAAAACTGGCGTCCGGGCTGCAACAGGCGCTGCAATAAAAGGTTGAGCGCCCGTTTTGCACAATACGCCCGATAACCGCGCCGCAGCGCCGGCATGGCTCTCCCTCACGGTCATAGACCGCAAAATTATGCTGAAAATAACCCAGTGAACCATCTGCCTGCCTATGATCTCGCAGGCTTGAGCCACCCGCAGCAATCGCCTCGGCAATCACCTGCCGGATTGATACCGCCAGCAATTCAGCCAGTTGCGCATTATCGGCAATCGCCCCTGCTGGCTGCAAGGGCGACAGGCCGCATCGCCACAAGGCCTCACACACATAGATATTACCAAGACCGGCTATAAGGCGCTGATCCAGCAATGCGGCCTTGAGAGTGACCTTTTTGTTTTTAAACAATTGCGCAAGCACCGGCCCCGAAAGATCATTGCCCGTTGGCTCAATGCCAAGCCCTTTTAACGAGGGATGTCCGGCCAGTTGCCCACTTTCTGCCAGCAATAAAAACCCGAAACGGCGCGGATCATTATAAATTACCTGCCGTGCGCCATCATGTCTTGTTGCAAGATGAAAGACCACATGGTCATGAGCCGCCTTTCGGGCCGGCATATTATGCCGTGTTTCCTCCGGACTTCCGGCAGGCAACGGCATATCAGCCTCAATACGATAGGAGCCGGACATGCCAAGATGGCTGATCAAACTTGCTCCGTCGTCAAATTCAATCAGCAGATATTTTGCACGCCGCCCCAGAGAGATAATCCGGCGCCCCTGCAGGCGCTCTGCCAGATTTTCAGGAAAAGGAAACCGCAGATCGGGCCGGTTGAGCACCAGTTTCTCCACCTTCGCGCCTTCCATAACCGGTTGCAACCCGCGGCGAACCGTTTCCACCTCCGGCAATTCAGGCATGATGCCCCCCACCCAGAAAACTTTGCCCCGCAAGGGCATTTTCATAGCCAAGATAGGCAGCAACGGATTTGCCAATATCGGCAAAACTATCGCGTATGCCGATTGTTCCCGCCCCCGCACCGGCAATCAGCACCGGCACGCATTCACGCGTGTGATCTGAACCCGGCCATGCAGGATCACACCCATGATCAGCGGTGAGAATCAGCAAATCACCCTGCTGCATTTTTGCCCTTAATTCCGGCAGGCGCCGGTCAAACGCCTCCAGTGCCGCGCCATAGCCGGCACTGTCACGCCGATGGCCATAAAGACTATCAAAATCAACCAGATTCGTAAAAATCAAATCACCGTCCTGCGCCTTATCCATTGCCGCAAGCGTGGCATCCACCAGCGCCTCATTGCCATGTGCTTTCAAGGCATGGGTAATACCAGATCCGGCAAAAATATCACTTATCTTGCCCACCGCGTAGGTTTTGCGCCCGGCTGCCTCAACCACATTCAGCAATGTGGGGCGCGGCGGGGGAACGGCATAATCGCGCCGGTTACCGGTGCGTTCAAAATTTGCTGCATTCTCTCCGATAAAAGGGCGCGCAATCACGCGGCCAATATTTAAGGGATCAACCAGAATACGGATTTTGGTGCACAGATCATAAAGCCGCTGCAGCCCGAAATAGGTCTCATGGGCAGCAATCTGGATGACGGAATCAGCAGATGTGTAAATCACCGGCTTGCCACTGCGAATATGCTCCTCGCCCAGTTGCGCAATGATCTCAGTTCCCGATGCGTGGCAATTGCCAAGAATACCCGCAAGATTTCCCGCGGCAATAATCGCATCTGTCAGGGCGGGGGAAAAGGCCGGTCTTGTTTTGGGAAAATAGCCCCAGTCAAACGGCACCGGCAAACCGGCAATCTCCCAATGGCCGGAAGGTGTATCCTTGCCTCTGGAGATTTCACGCGCTGCCCCCCACAGCCCTGTTACCGGCTCTCTGGCCGGCAAGCCGGCAGGCATATGCCCTGTCACCGCCTGCGCCGCCTGCCCCAGCCCCAGCGCCATCATATGCGGCACAGCCAGAATGCTGTTGCGGGCAAGGCAGTCTCTTGCAATTGTTGCAAGTGTATTTGCACCCTCATCCCCGAAATCCGCCGCATCGGCTGCGCCGCCAATACCGAAAGAATCGAGTATAATGAGTATAACACGGCGCATCTCAATACCTTTTAAGCTCTCTGTCCATCCTATTGCATAAAGACTTATCATAAATGGTCTGGCCATGGTCAAGCAGGGAAAGCATAGCAGCCGCCCTCAAACATGTGCTTTATAACATTCATTTTATGCAAAGCCCTGTTACTCTTTTGCCGGAAATGCTCTAAGACAGATAAAAGATCGGTGATCAGAAAACGATCAGCGATCGCTGCCCGTTTCTCAAAAGAATATCCGGATATGCCCATGACCTCCCTGCCCCTTTCTGAAAACCGTGCCGCCTTGCTTGACAGTCAGGCCGAAAACAGCCTGCCGATCTGGCTGGTAACGGCAGACACGCTCACCGATAACACCCTGCCATCAATTGCCCGAAACTGGGCAAAAGCACAGAATTTCAAGGCCAAGGCCGGCACGCTTCTGGTGCTTGGTAACGGGGACGGGCAAATTTGCGGCGCTTTATTTGGCATTGAACCGGCCGAAAAAGACAAAAGCGGCGAAGGCCGCCTGATCAGCGGCAAACTCGCCCGCCTGCTGCCGGCCGGCATCTGGCATATTGCAACGCCTGTTGAGAAGGCAGAGCTGTTTGCCACCGGCTTTTTGCTTGGCGGCTATCAGTTCAACCGTTATAAAAAAGATGATCAGTCCACTGAATACCACAGTGTAAAATTATTCATCCCCGGGCTGAAAGACGCGCAGGATATACGCCGTATTGCCGATGCCAGCGCCTTTACCCGCGACCTCATCAATACACCAACCAGCGATATGGGGCCTGACAAGCTGGAACAACAAGCCCGCTTGCTGGCTGAAACCTATGGGGCAAATTTTTCCGCCATTACCGGTGATGCCCTTCTTGAGAAAAATTTCCCCATGATCCACGCTGTTGGCCGCGCCAGCACCATTGCACCGCGGCTGATTGATTTCAGCTGGGGCAAGGCAGGCGATCCAAAGGTTACGCTTGTTGGCAAGGGCGTTTGTTTTGATACCGGCGGGCTTGATATCAAGACCGCCAGCGGCATGCTTTTGATGAAAAAGGATATGGGCGGCGGCGCCAATGTGCTTGGCCTTGCCCGTATGATTATGGATGCCGGACTGCCGGTGCGTCTGCGTGTGCTGATCCCTGCTGTTGAAAATTCCATCGCGGGCAATGCTTTCCGCCCGGGGGATGTACTCACATCACGGCAGGGGCTGACGGTTGAGATCGGCAATACCGATGCGGAAGGGCGTCTGGTTCTGGCTGATGCGCTGGCCTGTGCCGATGAAGAAAATCCGGATCTCCTCATTGATATGGCAACCCTGACCGGCGCGGCGCGCGTGGCACTGGGGCCGGATCTGCCACCCTTCTACAGCCATGATGAGGGTTTTGCCGCACAGGTTGCAGAACAAGCCGCGGCACAGGCTGATCCGTTATGGCATATGCCGCTCTGGGAACCCTATCTGGCCCGCCTTTCCTCGCGCATTGCCGATATCAATAATTCCACCACAGATGGTTTTGCCGGCTCGGTGACAGCGGCGCTGTTTTTGTCCCGTTTTGTTAAAAATGCAAAAATCTGGGGGCATTTCGATATTTACGGCTGGACACCGGTTGAAAAACCAGCCGCCACAATTGGCGGCGCAGCACAGGGCATACGCACATTATATCATGTCATCAAGCAACGCTTTGGTGCGGCAAACTGATAACAAACCGGCCCTGCCCCTTGCGGGCAGGGCATAAAAACGCTTGAATAACAATAACGGAACCTATGGTAGCCTGTTCCGGATTTTTTCTGTTCACGATGGTGTTTCATGGCAGTTGAACTGAAACCCTTGCAGGCATTGACCCTGTTGCAGACTGTCTCCCTGTCACAGGTGCGCGATGAACCCCATGATCTGACATGGCGGCAAATGGCCATTTTACTGACCATCTATCTTGAAACACCGCCCCATACCGTGCGGGCGCTGGCCGCAAGGCTTGGCGTGACCAAACCTGTTATCACCCGTGCGCTGGATACGATGGGAACCATGGGGCTGGTCAGCCGCCACCGTGACCCGCAGGATCTGCGCAATGTGCTGATCAAACGAACTGTCAGCGGCGCGCTCTATGTTGAAAGACTGGGCGACCGCATTATCTCCAAATCCAGGGAATTACCTTTATGACCAAGCCTGACCGCCGCCTCCATGCCTATCGTCCTGATCTGGCAGATATTGCCTTGCGCGGAAAAATTGATGCCGCTGCCTTTACGGAGGGAACACGCAAGCGCGTTATCGTGCCGGTTTGTGATCTGCGCAGCAAGCCTGAACTGCCACAGGGCCCGCAAAGCCAGATCCTGTATGGTGATGAAGTTACGGTTTTTGAACAGGTCAATGGCTGGAGCTGGGTGCAATCCTTACGGGACGGCTATGTTGGCTATGTGCCGGATCAGGAACTTGGAGACAGCGGCAATGCGCCAACTCATCGTATCAGTGTGCCGCGCACCTTCATCTATTCCGGCGCTGATCTGCGCCTGCGCCACACCTGTGCCTTGTCACTGGGCTCGGCTGTGGAGATTACCGAATTTGTTGAAAATCGTGGCAGCCGCTACGGAATATTGGCCGATGGCACTGCAATTTTTGCCAGGCATTTGCGCAAGATTGATGAAAATCCCACCGATTATGTCACGACAGCTGAAAGCCTGCTGAATACACCCTATCTTTGGGGCGGCACATCCGGTTTCGGCATTGACTGTTCCGGTCTGGTGCAGCTTGCCATGCTGGATACCGGGCGCAATGTGCTGCGTGATTCCGATATGCAAGGCGAAAATCTCGGCACGCTTATTGATGCCGGTGAGGATTACTCCAATCTGCAGCGCGGTGATCTGGTATTCTGGCCGGGGCATGTGGCCATTATGGCAAGCCCTGATATGATGATCCATGCCAATGGCCATACAATGACGGTTGCCTATGAGCCGCTGCGCGAGGCTATTGACCGTATTGCCTATCTCTATGATCTGCCGTCACACTTCCGCCGTCCTTGAGGATTGCGGGTTTTTCAAAATTGCAAAACCTGCCTTGAAAAATAAAACAAGCCGCCGGAATTCCGGCGGCTTGTTTTAAAAAACCTTTGATAATCAGTCTGCGCCGGGCTGGCGGTTTCTGGGGCGCACACGCACTTTATGAATACGGCGTGAATCAGCCTCCAGCACTTCCAGCTCATAATCCGGCAAAGCATCAACAATCACGCCCTGTTCCGGAATATGATCAAGCGCAGAGATGATCAGGCCGCTGATCGTGTCAACATCCTCACTGTCCTGCGCTTGCATGAAACCCGGACCGATCAGCTTTTCCAGTTCCTCCAGCTCCGCACGGGCATCCACTGTATAGGTGCCGTCAGGATTGCAGATTAATGACAATTCCTCATCATCATGCTCATCCTCAATATCGCCAACAACCATTTCAACAATATCTTCCAATGAAGCAAGGCCATCCGTGCCGCCATATTCATCAATCACCAGCGCCATTTGAATATGGCTGGCCTGCATACGCGCCATCAGGCTGCTGGCCAGCATCGAACTTGGCACAAACAGCACTTTGCGCATAAGATTGAGCTCACTGATCGGTGTGGAGAGATCAATCCGCGACAAATCATACTGCTTGCCTGCATTATCATCATCACTATCAGCATCAGCGGCATTTTTCCTGCTCATGCGGGTGATATAATTGAGCACATCACGAATATGGATCATGCCGCGGGCATCATCCAATGTTTCCACATAAACCGGCATACGCGAATGGCCGGAAGATTCAAACAATTCCAGCAATTCACCAAGTGGTGTTGAATATTCAATCGCCTTAATATCGGCGCGGCTGATCATCACATCATCAACGCGAAGCTCACGCAGACGCAGGATATTATTGAGCATTGCCTTTTCCTCTGCGGAAAAGGCAGTGTCCTCATTATTATCATCGGATAAGGCATCCGTCAGATTTTCACGCAGGGAGCCGGTTTGGCGCGAGCGCAGAAACGGAAATAATCCGGCCAGAATCGAGCGTTTTTCAGAAGCCGGCGCACGCGGGGAATGATTGCCTGTACTCTGTGCTTCCGGATCGGTTTGTGAAGCGCTGCTGCCAGCTGCGCTTGTTGGGGATGTGGTTTGGTTCTGATCAGCCATGGTCAATCGTTTTCATTATGCTGTGAATGTACAGTATAAGGATCGGGTATGGCAAGAGCATGAAGAATCTCACGCTCCAGAGCTTCCATTTCCTCGGCCTCTTCATCATCCTCATGGTCATAGCCAAGAAGATGCAGCAGACCGTGCACGATCATATGATGCAGATGGGCAGAAAAACTTTTATGCTCTTCCCTTGCCTCACGCTCAACCGTTTCATAGGCGATGATAATATCACCGAGCATCGGCCCCGGTTCATCACCGGCGGCAATATCAAATGCAGGAAAAGACAACACATTGGTTGCCTTATCCTTATTGCGCCATTGCGCATTGATCCGGGCGATTGCGGCATCATCCGTGAGGACAAGGCTGAGCTCTGTCGGCTTTTGCAGCAAGGCCAGCCTTTGCCATACCGCATCAGTGCAGGCGCGTGCCAGTTTTTCATAGGCCTCGCCGTCATTCCAGAGCGGGCTTTCTGTCAAAATATCAATGGTGATCATTTTTGGTTCCGTGCGCATTGCACCTTTCAGTTTTAACCGTAAACGCCCTGGCTGAAGCCTTGCTGTTGCTATGAATAAAGCAGCACCTGCCATATTACAGGCAGGTGCTGCAATTTCTCTGTTTTAAAAAGACGCTCATATTGCCGTCTGATCAGCCTCATCCGGCATATCCGCAGCCTGCTGGCGCCTGAATGTCTTATCTGCACCGCGCTTTTCATAGGCGCGGACAATGGCAGCCACCAGCGGATGGCGCACCACATCCTTATCACCGAACCGCACGGTGATAATATTTTCAACAGGTTTGAGGATATCCAGCGCCTCGACAAGGCCGGATTTCTGTCCGGCAGGCAGGTCAATCTGGCTCGGATCGCCAGTGATGATCATGCGTGATCCCTCCCCAAGGCGGGTGAGAAACATTTTCATCTGCATGGATGTGGTATTTTGTGCCTCATCCAGAATAACAGCAGCATGAGCCAGCGTGCGGCCGCGCATGAAGGCCAGAGGCGCAATTTCAATCACACCGGCGGCCAGTGCGCGCTCCACCTTATCGGCGGGAATCATGTCATAAAGCGCATCGTAAAGCGGACGCAGATAAGGATCGACCTTTTCTTTCATATCACCGGGCAAAAAGCCCAGCCGCTCACCGGCTTCAACCGCAGGACGGGAAAGAATAATCCGCTCCACGAGCCCGCGTTCCAGCAGCATGGCTGCATGGGCAACCGCAAGATAGGTTTTACCCGTGCCCGCAGGGCCAATGCCAAAAACCAGCTCCGAACGCTCCATAGCCCGCATATAGGCATCCTGAGTGGGTGTGCGGGCAAAAATGGTTTTCTTGCGGGTGGAAATTTGTGCCGCAGAAAGGCGGGTTCTGGTTTCCAGTGTCGGCAGGCTCAACTGCTCATCGCTCACCGGTGTGGCGGTGGCGGCCATGCGCAAGGCGCCGTCAACATCGGATCTGCCCAGATCATGGCCTTTTTGCAACAATGAATAAAGATGATCAAGCGCCATACGCGCCTGTTCAACCATTGCAGCCTCACCGCGCAAAATCAACTGATTGCCCTTTGAGCGCAGATCAATCCCCAATTGCTGTTCAATATAGCTGAGATTTTCATCAAATTGCCCGAACAGCGCACTCGCCAGACGATTGCTGTCAAAATCAAGGACAATATGAACCATATCGGAAGCGCCATCCTGCGGGGCAGAAATCGGCGTGACGGGTTTTTTCAGTTCTTTAATAACCTGTTTGCCCGGGGTGACGTTCAACCGGCTCTCCCTGAATTGCGGTTTTTAATCTTTGCTTTTGCCGCCTCCCGCCAGCCAAGGCGTGAGGCTTAATCTATATGTGTCATGATTATGGTACAGATTCATGACAGTGTCACGCAGGAAAGCATAACAGCAAATTTGTCAGGTCTCTTTTGCCCGCCTGCAAAAGACAGTTTTCTGCATTATGACAGGTGACAGGCTGTAACGATCAGGCGCATTTTTCCGCCACAAGGCTGTTGGTACCGGTTGTGGTTACGCGCACACGGATCATGTCACCGGCCTCACCCGGATTCTTGTCAATAATAACCGGAATAAGCCAGGGAGAACGGCCGATCATCTGCCCCTCAAGGCGGCCTGGTTTTTCCAGAAGCACGTCCATTTCCGTGCCGACAAGGCTATCCTGAAACGCATATTGCTGTTCACTGAGCAAAGCCTGCAAACGCTGCAGCCGCTCATCCTTGACCTGCTCCTCCACATGAGCTGGCAGATCAGCGCCGGGCGTTCCGGGGCGCGGCGAATATTTGAAAGAATAGGCCTGTGCATAGCCCACTTCACGCACCAGCCGCATCGTATCTTCAAAATCCTCATCGGTTTCACCGGGAAAGCCGACAATAAAATCGCCGGATAATGCCATATCAGGGCGGGCAGAACGGATACGCTCAATCAGGCGGATATAGTCATCAGCCTTATGCTTGCGGTTCATGGCCCTGAGAATACGGTCTGAGCCGGACTGTACCGGCAAATGCAGATAAGGCATGAGAATATCAAGATCGCGATGGGCATTGATCAGCACATCATCCATATCGCGCGGATGGCTTGTGGTGTAGCGCAGGCGTGCAATATCCGGAATTTCCGCCAGCCGGTAAAGCAGCTCCCCAAAGCCCCATTCACGGCCGTCATCACCAATACCGTGCCAGCCATTCACATTCTGGCCAAGCAGCGTAAGTTCACGCACACCGGCCTGTACCAGCCTGACAGCCTCATTAACAATCTGGGTGACCGAACGGGAGACTTCCGAGCCGCGTGTATAGGGCACCACACAGAAGGTGCAGAATTTGTCACAACCTTCCTGCACTGTCAGAAAAGCGGAAACACCACGCTTGCTTAACCGGTCGCGGCTGGCGGCAGGCAAATGTTCAAACTTGTCTTCAACGGCATATTCCGTATCCACCACCTGCTGCCCCTGACGCACCTGCGCCAGAGCCTGCGGCAAGCGGTGATAGGTCTGCGGCCCCACCACAAGATCAACACTTGGCGAGCGGCGCACAATCTCATCGCCTTCGGCCTGTGCCACACAGCCGGCAACACCGATAATCATTTCCCTGCCATTCTTATGGCGCTGTTTTTTCATTTCGCGCAGGCGGCCAAGGGCGGAGTAAAGCTTTTCAGAAGCTTTTTCCCGGATATGGCAGGTATTGAGCAGCACCATATCGGCATCATCAGGCGTATCTGTCGTAACATAGCCCTCCGCAGCAAGGCTGTCGGCCATGCGCTGGCTATCATAGACATTCATCTGGCAGCCATAGGTTTTTACAAAAACCTTGCGGCTGTTTGGCAGGCTGCCGGCAGAATTTGCCGGTGCAGCCGGTGCATTATGATCCGGATGGTTTGATGGCGGTGTTGTTTCTTCCTTCATAGGGCGCGCTTTTAACGCTTTTCCCCGCATTTGAGAAGTGACAGAAGCGTATAAAAGCGCATATGCCGCAATCATAATATTCTATGGGCATAATATTTTATTTGGTATGATATTTATTTGGCGGGTTGCATTGCTTTATCTGTCCTGAAAGCAATGTCAGTCGAATTCCTCACCCGGATATGCCCCCCAGATCTGCGATTGCTGAATCCAGCCGCGTGTGCCGTGGCTGTCAAGCTGGCACCACTGGCCGGTACACTGGCGGATTGTGGCAATAGCGCCCGGCTCTGCCCGCGCCACCACACGCGCCGTATCACTGGCGCTGGCATAGAGGCTGATCAGCTCATCCGTCCTGTCCCGTTTCCACGGGCTGATAATGGCGGTGCGTTTTCCGGCGAGCAGGGATTGATAGACCCAGCCTTCCGTGCCATCTGCATCGCGGATACGCCGCCAATTGTCATATTCCTGAATGATCTCAACCGGCAGTCCGGCTCTGGTATAAAGCCATGAAACCGCATAATCCCGCCCCGGCCCCACGCGGATATTGACGCGGGCAGGCTTCAGGCTGACAAAGCGCGGGATCGGCAGGCCGCTTGGCCCCAGATTGCCGGCCTTTTTCTCTCCGGCTCTTGTTGCTTTTGCCGCTGCTTCCTGTGCATCACCGGCAGCATGCGCGTGATTATGCGGCGCCTGGTGAAAAGAATGCAGCGCCAGAAAACCAAAGCCCAGAGCGGCGGCAATAAGGATACTGAAATAAAATTTACCTGTTTTACGCATATGCAGTTTCATTTACATCGGACAAATATCTGGCACATAAGACAAGTGTCTGGAATTTCTGAACCGGTGCCTCACACAAGCCGATGCCGGGACAAACAGATTGTGCTATGCTCCGGATGACCGGATATCCGCTTGCACTGTGCAGCGGACTGAAAGATTAAAATCTATAAGCCTGATCGGCGGTTTTTCTTTGTCTTTGTTCTTCTGCCTTGCTAGACAGATAAAGAACCATGACAATGCCGCACTTTGCACCTTCTTGGTTAAGGAGGTCTCAACGCGACACATCAAAGGGGTAGAAATGTCGGGCAAAAAGAAACCATTGGTCGTCATTACCCGGAAATTGCCGGATCCTGTGGAAACACGCATGCGTGAATTGTTTGATGCACGCCTGAATATTGATGATCATAATATGTCGCGGGAGGAGCTGGCTGCTGCCATGCGCGAGGCTGATGTGCTGGTGCCCACGATTCGCGATGTTATTGATGCGGAGCTGATCGAGCTGGCAGGTTCAAATCTCAGGCTGATCGCCAATTTTGGCAATGGTGTTGATAATATTGATGTGGCGGCGGCTGCAAAACGCGGCATTGCCGTTACCAATACGCCCAATGTTTTGACAGAAGATACGGCTGATATGGCCATGGGGCTTATTCTCGCTGTGCCGCGCCGTCTGGTGCAGGGCGCCAATGTCTTTTCCGCTAACGGCGAGTGGCCGGGCTGGTCGCCGACATGGATGCTGGGGCGGCGGATCTGGGGCAAACGTCTTGGCATTATCGGTATGGGGCGCATTGGCACTGCAGTGGCACGCCGCGCCAAGGCTTTTGGCCTTGCCATCCATTATCACAACCGCAAGCGGGTGCATGCAGCGGTTGAGGAAGAGCTTGAAGCAACCTATTGGGATAGTCTTGATCAGATGCTGGCACGGATGGATATTATCTCCGTGAACTGCCCATCAACACCTGCAACCTTTCATCTTTTATCGGCAAGGCGCATTGAGCTGATGCAGCCAAATGCCTATCTCGTCAATACTTCGCGCGGTGAGATTGTTGATGAAAATGCCCTGATCAGCCAGATTGAACAAGGCAAGCTTGCCGGCGCCGGACTTGATGTGTTTGAGCAACATCCGGCCGTTGATCCGCGTTTGGTAAAACTGGCCGCCGAGGGCAAGGTTGTGATGTTGCCGCATATGGGCTCGGCCACAATGGAAGGGCGCATTGATATGGGAGACAAGGTTATAATCAATATCCGCACATTCTGGGATGGCCATCGTGCGCCGGATCGCGTCTTGCCGCCGAAACTTTAAACAGGCTGCAGTTTCAAAAACCGCCGGAATGAACCGCCGCCAAAAGTTGAACACCAATCCAACCTTTTGGCGGTCCGTTCAAAAGACCGGCGTTTTATCCGGCTTTTATAATGAGCGACTATCTCTGTTTTCCCTAAAAAATATTCCCTGACAGCGCATTGCCTCAGCTGCTCAATAAATATCTCCAGTGGTTCCGTTTAAAAAATCACCGGAACCACTCTGAAGCTTAATTTTTGCATTCATATCAGGCACAAGCGTTGCACATTTTCAGCGCACAAATGCCCTAACCGGCAAAAACCCGTCTTGGTCTGAACTTGCCTTGTTCAATATAGCCGATGGCCAGCAGACAATTTTTATGCGTGGCACAGACTTCATCAGCCTCAAGCGGTGCATCGCGGCCGCGCAAAATCACCGGATTGCCCATGCGCACCCGATGCGCCTGCTCATCGGAAAGTGCAACCTGCACAAGATCTTCCAGTGCCGCACCCGTATCAATAATATATGCATCAAGAGCGGAAAAATCGCGCGGTGCAGCAGATATAACCTGTGCCTGCTCATCATCAGATTTGGGCGGCAGAGGCGGCCAGGCGGCCTCCAGTTCTTCCAGAGTTACAAAATCATCTTCACTGAAAGGGGCAACCTCAAGGCGGCGCAATTCGGCAATATGGCCAAAACAACCCAGATCCCGCCCCATATCGCGGGCAAGTGAGCGCACATAGGTACCCTTGCCGCATTCCACTTCAAATATGGCCTGACCCGCCTCATTCATTTCAACCAGCTCCAGCTGGTAGATTTCCACCTCACGGGCAGGGATAGCAACAGTCTCGCCATCACGTGCCAGATCATAGGCGCGCTCACCATCAATCTTAATGGCAGAAAATTGCGGCGGAACCTGCCGGATAATACCGGTATATTTGGGCAGAAGCGCCAGAATCTCGGCCTCTGACGGACGTTTTTCAGAGGTTTTTGTAACAGGGCCTTCCAGATCATCCGTGGAGCGTTCTTCACCCCATGTTACAGTGAAGGAATAGATCTTACTGCCATCCATCACATAAGGCACGGTTTTGGTGGCCTCTCCCAAAGCGATCGGCAACATGCCGGAAGCCAACGGATCAAGCGTGCCGGCATGTCCTGCTTTTTCCGCATTAAAAAGCCATTTTATTTTGGATACGGCTTCCGTGGATCCCATGCCTTTCGGCTTGTCAAAGATGACCCATCCGGAGACGGGACGGCCTTTTTTCTTAGATTTGCGCGCCATCAACCGTTATTCCCGTTTTCTTCTGTTGTATCAGCCTTGTCATCATGCTGCAAATCCCGGGCAACTTCAGGTGAGCGCAACAAGGCATCAATCCTGGCAAAATTGTCAAAACTTGTATCAGGGCGGAAGCGGAATTCCGGCATATATTTCATCTGGCGCAATTGCGGCGCAACGCGCCCGCGAATAAATTTGGCATGCGATGCCAGTGCCTTGATTATAAGCTGCACATCCGTATCGCCGACCACGCTGATAAAACAGGTGGCAATTTTCAAATCAGGCGACATACGCACTTCCGTGACAGAAATAACAGTATTGCTGAGAAGATCATCTCGGATTTCGCCGCGGGATAATAGCTGGGCCACAGCATGGCGAACCTGCTCACCGACACGCAATTGGCGTTGTGACGGTCCTGCAGAGGTAAAACGGGACATGGCAGACTCCAGAATTTGAGCCGGATACCGGATGCTCTATTGGATAACAGCCGCAAAGCCCTGAATTCTCTCAAGGCAATTCACAGTCAGGCCGGAGGGATCCGGTAGCAAATGATAATGCAACCAATTAAAACGCGGCAGCCAAATTGATATCAAATCAGCTGCCCCGCAAGGAAATGAGCGGCAAACTTTATGCAGTTTGCCGCTGCCTTTTAATTACAGCGTACGGCTGACATGCTCGACGCGGAAGGCTTCGATAATATCGCCTGCACGGATATCATCGTAATTTTCAAAGGCCATACCGCATTCCTGACCGCCCGGCACTTCAGCAACTTCATCCTTGAAGCGTTTGAGTGTTTTGAGCTTGCCTTCATGGATAACCACATTATCGCGGATAAGGCGAACACCGGCACCACGCTCAACCTTGCCTTCGGTGACACGGCAACCGGCCACTTTACCAACTTTGGTAATGTTGAAGACTTCAAGAATTTCCGCATTACCAAGGAAGGTTTCACGGCGTTCAGGCGTCAGAAGACCGGACATCGCGGCTTTAACATCATCAATAAGATCATAGATGATATTATAATAGCGGATTTCAATGCCCTGCTGTTCTGCCGCATCCCGCGCCTGTTTATTGGCGCGCACATTAAAGCCGATAATCGCGGCATCGGAGGCTTCTGCCAGTGCGATATCGCTCTCGGTAATACCACCGGCACCGGAATGAACAATGCGCGCCCGCACTTCATCAGTGCCAAGCTTGTCAAGAGAAGCGATAATGGCTTCAACCGAGCCCTGTACGTCGCCCTTGATCACCAACGGGAATTCCTTGAGGCCACTTGCCTGCAGATTGGACATCATCTGCTCAAGCGAGCCGCGTGATCCTGCCTGACGGGCAACAGCTTTGTCGCGGGCAAGGCGCTGGCGATATTCAGAAACCTCACGCGCCTTGGCCTCATTGGCCACAACCGCAAAACGGTCGCCGGCCTGCGGTGTGCCCGAAAGACCAAGAATCTCGACCGGCATTGCAGGGGATGCTTCCTTAACATGCTCACCACGGTCATTGACAAGTGCACGCACACGCCCCCAGGCGCTGCCAGCCACAATGATCTCGCCCGGATGCAATGTACCTTTCTGGATAAGAACCGTTGCAACAGAACCGCGGCCGCGATCAAGCTGAGCCTCAATAACCACACCTTCGGCTGTTCTTTCAGGATCAGCCTTCAGATCCAGCATTTCTGCCTGCAGCAATACAGCCTCAAGCAGCTTGTCGAGATTGAGCCGGTTTTTAGCAGAAACTTCCACATCCAGCACTTCACCGCCCATGCTTTCCACGAAAACTTCATGCTGCAGCAAGGCATTGCGTACTTTTTGCGGATCAGCTGTCGGCTTGTCGATCTTATTGATAGCAACAATGATCGGCACATTGGCTGCCTTGGCGTGATTGATTGATTCAACTGTCTGCGGCATCACGCTGTCATCGGCGGCAACAACCAGAATGGCAATATCGGTTGCCTGTGCACCACGCGCACGCATTTGCGTAAAGGCAGCGTGGCCAGGTGTATCAATAAAGGTAATTTTCTGGCCGTTTTGCTCAACCTGATAAGCGCCGATATGCTGGGTAATGCCACCGGCCTCGCCTGATACAACATTGGCTTTGCGGATTGCATCAAGAAGTGAGGTTTTACCGTGGTCAACATGCCCCATAATGGTAACAACCGGCGGGCGCGGCAGCATTGCATCTTCATTATCTTCCACGTTGAAGATACCTTCTTCAACGTCAGATTCAGCAACACGCTTAACAGTATGACCAAATTCTTCGGCAATGAGCTGCGCCATATCAGCATCAATCACATCGCCGGGCTTCATCATCTGCCCCTGTTTCATCAGATATTTGATGATATCAACGGCGCGCTCCGTCATACGCTGTGCCAGTTCCTGCAGCGTAATCGTTTCAGGAATCGTCACTTCACGCGAGATTTTCTCACGGGTTTCCTGCACTTGTGAACGCTTGAATTTTTCCTGCCGGCGGCGCATCGCGGAAAGCGAACGGGAGCGCCCGCCCTCATCATCCAGATTGCTGGTCAGGGTCAGTTTACCGCGGCGGCGATCATCATCACCCCTTGTGGTTTTTGGTGCGCGCACTTCCGGCTTGGCGGACATGTTGCGGCGTGAGCCGGGGCCGCGGCGATCATCATCATCATCATTTTGCGGCTTGCGGTTCAATACCTGCTGGGTTGGTTTCTTGTCTGCAAGTGGTGCTTCTATATGAATATCGCGCGGAGCGGATGCGCCTGCACGGTTATAACCGCCCTGATTCGGCCGGTTTTGCCCCTGTGCCGCACCACGGCCGGTGCCACCGGCAGGCCGGTCTGCAGAACGCGGCGCAGCAGCAGGCTCGCGTTTGCGCGCCTCTGCCTCTGCCTTGGCCTTGGCTTCTGCCTCTGCCTTGCGGCGCGCTTCTTCCTCAGCCTGCCGGCGCTCTGATTCAATGCGCTCAATTTCACGGCGCTTTTCTTCCTCAGCACGGCGAAGGGCTTCAGCTTCAGCGCGTTTGCGCTCTTCCGCCTCACGGATTACCGCATCCTGAAGGGCGCGGCGGCGGGCATCCATTTCCGAGGAAGACAAAGTATTAAGCACCATGCCCGGACGGTCATTACCGCGATTGCGCTGATCATTGCGTCCGGAGCGGGATGCCCCCTGCCCGCGCTGATTGCCGCCTGCCGGACGGGGTGTTTGCTGAGCGGGACGTGCGGCTGCAGGTGCGGCAGGCTTTGCGGCCGCAGGCTTGATCACAGGGCTATCCGCAGGTTTTGCGGCCCGCGGGGCAGTGGTCGCTTGCGCTGCAGCCGGCGCCGTTGTGCTCTTTGCAGAGGTGCTTTTTACCTCTGTGGCCTTAGGCGCAGCATCTGTAATAACAGCAGGTTTTTCAGCAACAGGCGGCTGCGCTGCAGGCGCAGCTGTTGCTGCCGGTGCCTTTGCAGGTGCGGGTGCCGTGGTTTCCGCAGCGGGTTCCGGTTTTTCGTCAGGACGGGTAAACTTGCGTTTTTTCGTCTCTACAACAACGGATTTGCTACGGCCATGGCTGAAATTTTGCCGCACAGTGCTCTGCTCGACTCCTGGCCGCTTAAGGGTCAGCGTCTTTTTGGTGTTGACGCTCAGCGTCTTGTCGTCGTTTGAATTACTGTCGCTCATTCCGATTCCGTTTCCTTCGCAGCAATGGCTGCCCGATTATCCAAGTCCGCTGCGCTTGCGCCGCGATAGTTTTGCAGCTGAAGCGCCCGCGTGACGAAGCCGGTTGCTGCCATTCCATCAAGCACCGCGGCATGTATTACATTTCCGCCGCCAAATGCCAAATCCATTTCTTCTCCCGTAAAAAGGGAACAGGCGATTATATCTGCTCCTGTTGCTGTTCTGACAGCATGACGCGCCTGAGAAAGCTTTCTTACACCATCGGCGGCTGCATCTGTTGCGTGCAGTACCATTATAGCGCGGCCTGTCCTGATGGCAGAATCAACTTTTGCCGACCCTGAAACCACCGCACCGGCCTTTCTGGCCAATGCAAGGCTGCCAAGAGCTGATTTTGTCAGGAGCCTGTCAACAAGTGCTCCCAGATCTTCCGGCACGTTAAGCTGTGCCTTGAGTGCGCGGGAAAACAGCTTTCGCCTGACCGCCTCATCAACAAAGCGCCGTTCAGCTTTAATCCAGCATCCGCGTCCGGGTAAATTACGCTTCAGATCCGGTACAACACTGCCATCGGGGGCAGCCACAAATCGGATAAGATCTGCAGCCGGACCGCTCTCACGCGTTACAATACAGGTCCTGTCGTTTTTCTCCGGTTTCAACCAGAACTCCACTTCGCTTGAAAACAGCGCCTGTGGAGAGGAACTGTTTTCTACTTTAATATGAATGCAAGGGCAAGCAGCCCTGCAATATCTGTGCGCTGTACAGCCGGAGGCAGAAGATCTCCGGCCGCTTGCTCAACTCTATGCCATATACCGGACGGCAGGCCGGCATTAGAAATGCCGATATTTGCCATTTGTCCGGTCAGATACCGATGCGCGGACATTAAAATTTGCCCGCGCCGGCTTTGGCAGCATGCTGATTAAGCATCTGCCTGCTCGTCATCATTGTCAGAAGCCAGCTCAGAGGCTGCCTCTTCCAGCTGATCTTCGCTGATCCAGCCAGCCTTGAGGCGCGCTGCAAGAACCATCTGCTCAGCATCTGCGCGGGAAACCTCAAATGGTGTCAAAACACCGGCATGATTGATGGTTTCACCGTCTTTACGCTCGCGCCAGCCCACAAGATCATCCACCGCATAACCGGCAAAATCATCCATTGTTTTCACGCCGTCTTCACCAACTGCAACCAGCATTGCACTGGTCAGGCCCGGCAGTTCACGCAATTCATCGGTAACACCAAGCTCAAGCCGGCGCTTGTTGAGGCTTTCTTCCAGACGGTCGAGATAATCTCTTGCACGCTGTTGCAATTCAGCCGCTGTATCGGCATCAAAACCGTCAATCGAGGAAATTTCCTCACTCTCAACATAGGCGATTTCTTCAACAGAATCGAAACCTTCAGAAGCAAGAACCTGCCCGACCATTTCATCCACATTAAGGGCTTCCATGAACAGGGCGGAGCGTTCAGCAAATTCTTTCTGACGGCGTTCGGATTCTTCATTTTCCGTCATGATGTCAATGTCCCAGCCGGTCAGCTGGGAGGCAAGGCGCACATTCTGCCCGCGCCGGCCGATAGCAAGTGACAACTGATCATCGGGAACCACAACTTCAATGCGCTCTGCATCTTCATCCAGAACCACTTTTGCCACTTCCGCCGGTTGCAGCGCATTGACAATGAATGTAGCCGCATCGGGTGACCACGGAATAATGTCGATTTTTTCGCCCTGCAATTCACCGACAACAGCCTGAACACGGGAGCCGCGCATACCAACACAGGCGCCGACCGGATCAATCGAATTATCGCGGGAGACAACAGCCATTTTGGCGCGTGAGCCCGGATCACGGGCAACGGATTTGATCTCAATAATGCCGTCATAAATTTCCGGCACTTCCATGGTGAAAAGCTTTGCCATGAATTGCGGATGCGTGCGTGACAGGAAAACCTGAGGGCCGCGCTGCTCACGCCTTACATCATAAACATAAGCGCGAATACGATCGCCATAACGGAATGCCTCACGCGGGATCAATTCATCGCGACGCACGATCGCTTCACCGCGGCCAAGATCAACAATCACATTGCCATATTCAACGCGCTTGACCGTGCCGTTGATAATTTCACCAAGGCGGTCTTTAAATTCTTCATATTGGCGGTCGCGCTCGGCTTCACGTACTTTTTGTACAATCACCTGCTTGGCAGACTGGGCTGCGATACGGCCAAAATCCATCGGCGGCAGCTGATCGGCAAGAAAATCGCCGATTTGTGCATCGGGATTGCGTTCACGGGCTGTTTCCAATGCAATTTGCGTGGCGTAATCTTCAACCGTTTCAACAACTTCAAGAAGACGCTGCAGCTTGATCTCACCGCTCTTGGAATTGATATCAGCGCGGATGTTGGTTTCCTGACCATATCTGGAACGGGCAGCTTTCTGAATGGCATCAGCCATCGCTGCGATCACGATCTCACGGTCAATGGATTTTTCCCGCGCGACCGCATCGGCGATCTGAAGAAGCTCTAGCCTGTTTGCACTGACTGCCATTGGTCTCTCCTTGAGTGCAGCACCTGTTTGTGCAGGTGCAAAAGCTTTTTTACTTATGAACCATAATCCCGCAGGCTTAAGGCAGGATATAATCCCAAATCTGTTTCAAAACACATCGCGGTTGGTTGCGCTGCGCTTTTATTTATCTTCACCACTCTTTGCGGCATCCGCCTTGACGCCGGAAAGATTGAACTCATCACTCAGCTTGTCACCGGGAATGCGGCCTTCCCGCAACGCTTTGTCCTTGCGCAATGCATCGCGGATCAGGTCATCGGTCAGGATCAGCCTTGCATCATTGAGCAGCTCAAACGGAATAACCGTCTGAGCCTGCGCGCCATAGGTTGCCTGATCTGTTTCCAGCGTTACCGAATTCTCATCAACACCGATAATACGGCCACGGAATTTTTTACGCCCCTCATGGATCAGCGAGGTTTCAAGCTTGGCTATATGACCCTGCCAATTGGCAAAATCAGATTTGCGCACCATGGGGCGATCAATACCGGGAGATGAAATTTCCAGATGATATTTGCCATCAATCGGATCTTCCACATCAAGAACCGGCGACACTGTGCGGCTGACGATCTCACAATCCTCAACAGTCATGGTGCCATCAGGCCGCTCAGCCATGATCTGCAGGGTGAGCCCATTCAGGCCGGAAAGCCGAACGCGCACCAGACGGAAACCTGCAGCATTGATAGCAGGTTCAACCAGCGATGCCACTTTCGCATCAATACCCGTTTCACGGATAATGCGCGGTTCATCATGGCTTGCGTCAAACGCTGTAATGGCCTGTTCCTGTCTTGTCTGCTCGCTCACCCGCTATTCCTTAAATCTGTTCTTGCAATATCCTTTATGGCAGGATTTGTCTGAAGAGAGGCTCTTGCCAAACAAAAAAGAGCGGGACCGGCGGGACCCACTCTTGTTCTACCGACCAAGAATTTGAAGTAACTATACAGAAAAAAGCCATCGGTGACAAGCCTTCTCCGCCGGCATGTTATCAGCGCCGCACAAATGTGAGATAAGCGGCCTTGCGCCCCTCACGAAAGGCCTTGGCCTCATAGCGTGTGCCCGGCCATGCCTCATAGGGCGTGTGCCAGTCGGCGGCAGTTTTTGCCTGCCATTCAAAGGCGCCGTGATCATAGCAGTGCTGCAATGTCCAGTTCACATATGTATCAATATCGGATGCAAAGCGGAACAGGGCGCCGGGCCTGAGCACGCGGGCAAAACGATCAAGATTTTTTTGGGAAACGAAACGGCGCTTCCAATGTTTTTTCTTTGGCCAGGGATCAGGGTAAAACAGATCAATGCCATCAAGAGAGGCATCCGGCAGCCAGTCCAGCACCTGTGTGGCATCATCATCATAAAGGCGCAGATTTGGCAGCGGATCGGCATCCAGAAAGCCAAGCATTTTTGCCATACCATTGACAAAGGGCTCCACACCGATAAAGCCCGCCTCAGGCTTGCGGCCGGCCTCATGGGCCAGATGCTCTCCGCCGCCAAAGCCGATTTCCATACGCACCTGCGCAACATCTGCAACAAACAATGTGCGCAGATCCTGCGGTGCGGGCCGGCTGAGATCGAGCTTGAGCTGCGGCAGAAGATCTTCACGCAGGAAGCGCTGATGCGGACGCAAGGGTTTGCCGTTACGGCGGCCATAAAAAGCCTCCGTTGCGCGTGAACCTCTGGTCTTTTTTTCAGAAAGAGCCCGGATTGCGGCTTCGTCACTGAGGTCGGGATTGCGTTC
The DNA here is from genome assembly GCF_051851455.1 of Pseudochrobactrum albidum. Lineage (NCBI taxonomy): Bacteria > Pseudomonadati > Pseudomonadota > Alphaproteobacteria > Hyphomicrobiales > Brucellaceae > Pseudochrobactrum > Pseudochrobactrum albidum. Next base: position 199,239 of record NZ_JBPVTR010000023.1, on the reverse strand, counting down.
AGTATCAGACATTGTTGCGCTGCTTTTGCTCAGATAATTTGTAAGGACATTCATCACGCTGTTTTACACATATTCGGAAACGGAAAGTCTACCGGTTTTTGTGTGTTTCTTAAAGAATCAGGGCGCCACAGGCAAATATGGCACCCTGAAACTGCAGATAGCGCAAAATAAGATCAGGCTTTCAACGCCGCTTTCAATGCTTTGACGAGATCGGTCTTTTCCCATGAGAAAGAACCGTCACGGCCTGCCTTGCGGCCAAAATGGCCATAGGCTGCGGTTTTGGCATAGATCGGTTTATTGAGGTCAAGATGTTTGCGAATGCCGGTCGGGGACAGATCCATAACCTGCCGCAGCGCGGTTTCCACATCACTTTCCGCAACTTTGCCGGTGCCATGCAAATCCACATAGACCGAGAGCGGCTGGGCAACGCCAATTGCATAGGACAGCTGAATGGTGCAGCGGTCGGCAAGGCCGGCGGCGATCACATTTTTGGCCAGATAGCGTGCAGCATAGGCCGCGGAACGGTCAACCTTGGTGGTATCTTTTCCTGAAAATGCGCCCCCGCCATGGGGCGCGGCACCGCCATAAGTATCAACAATAATCTTGCGGCCGGTAAGACCGGCATCACCATCAGGGCCGCCAATCACAAATTTGCCTGTCGGATTAATATACCAATTGCAGTTTTCAGCAACAGGCAGATCGCCAAGCGCCTCACGGATGACAGGCTCAACAACCTGACGCACTTTTGCTGAATCCCATGAGGCATCCAGATGCTGGGTGGAGAGGACAATCTGGGTAACCTCTGCCGGTTTGCCGTCAATATAGCGCACCGTCACCTGACTTTTGGCATCAGGGCCAAGTTTGGCAAAATCACCTTCACCGGAATGGCGCGCAGCAGAAAGCAGCTCAAGAATCTTATGGGCATAATAAATTGGCGCCGGCATCAGATCCGGTGTTTCACGGCAGGCATAGCCAAACATAATACCCTGATCACCAGCCCCTTCCTCCCCCTGACGGTCAGCGGCATTATCCACGCCTTGTGCAATATCTGCCGATTGCGGATGCAAAAGCACATCAATCCTGACATTACGCCAGTTAAACCCGTCCTGCTCATAGCCGATCTCACGGATTGCCTTGCGGGCAGCCGAGCGAAAACGTGACGGATTGACCTGTGTATGCCCTTTGGCATCAAGGATGAGCTCGCCATTCTTGTCTTTTTTCAGCAATGTATCAGGCACACGCACCTCGCCGGCAATAACAACACGATTGGTGGTGGCAAGGGTTTCACAGGCAATGCGCACAGACCACGGGTCAAGGCCGGTCTTGCGCGCCTCCTTGTAAATCATATCAACAATTTCATCGGAAATACGGTCGCAAACCTTATCCGGATGGCCTTCAGATACCGATTCGCTGGTAAAAAGATAGGAACTGCGTGACACGGGAAACCCCTCTTGAAAATCTGCGGAGTGGCTTGGCACACCGGAGGAACAGTTGCTTTTAATTATCCAAATAGCGGCTTTATGCGTTGTAGGCCACATAAGCCAGCCTGATGCAGTTATGCGCCCGAAGCTGATCGTGAAAACTTCCGGACGAGGAAAACGATTTCAGCGTATAATCAGCATGAAATGACAAGATATACAACTATCTGCATGTGTTTATATCGGTAATTATGTAAAAAACAGGGCATTTGCGGCGATCACGATCCGGTGTGCAGCAAATGGCGGACAATTGTCTTATGAAAAGGGCGCGATATTTTCCTGTTTGCCCAATATTTTCCTGTTTGTCTGTGGGCGGGCATAAACCCGACAGGCATTTCGCGATCATTCAGGTTAAACCGCAAATGCCCTGTTGGCAGCAAAAGGAAGGTAATCTTGTTTGCAGTTCTGTTTATTCATCCTCATTAGCGAGGGTTTTTACCAGATCAATGATTTTACGGCGCACTTTGGGATCAGCAATTTTGGTAAAATAGCGCGTTAACTGCACGCCTTCGCTGGTATGAAGAAAATCTACCACATAATTTGTTTCATGTTCTTCAGAAAAACCGGCAGCGGCCTGGCCTGCCTGCTCCGGTGCATCCTCAAAGAAAAAAGCAACAGGCACGCTCAGAATGGAAGAAATAGCCTGAAGGCGGCTTGCACCAACACGATTGGTGCCCTTCTCATATTTTTGAATTTGCTGGAACGTGATGCCGAGATTCTCTCCAAGTTTCTCCTGGCTGAGACCGAGCATATTCCGGCGCAGTCGGATCCGGCTACCCACATGAATATCAATAGGATTGGGTTTCTTTTTATTCTCGGTCATTCACTAAATGCTCCTCGCTAATGCGAGCTTTCCTTGATGAAAAATGATATGCTCAAATCAGCCTATTTTTCGGGAATTTATTGGTTCATCTGAAATTTCATCAGCCTCATATGTATATCATAGTATCAAAAATATGATGTCAACCGAAACGCTTGGTACGGACACCCTGAAAACCACATGAAATTACAAGCAGGGCGATCAGAATAGCGACGAACTGTTGTTCTCCGGCGGGTTTTCCCCAAAAGGTTGCAGCGCGCGGCGGCAAGGGACGGTCAATAAAACCGATTTCATTGAGCTGCATTTCACCGGTGATTCGACCATAAGAATCAACAACAGCTGATATACCATTATTAGCGGCACGCAGCAGCGGCATGCCCTGTTCCACAGCGCGCAGCTGCGCTTGCCGGAAATGCTGATAAGGCCCCGGTGTATTCCCGTACCATGCATCATTGGTAATATTGATGATCGCATCGGCTTTCTTGCCCTGATAGCCAAGTTCAGAGGGGAAAATGGCCTCATAGCAGATCAATGGCAGCAAAGTGAGATTGGCATTGGCGCGCAAAGCATGCCGGCTTTTTGCCGCGGTAAAGCCGCCGGGCATTTCCACCACTTCCTGCATGCCCAATGCACGCAAAAAATTTTCCAGCGGCAAATATTCACCAAAAGGCACCAGATGCACCTTGCGTGCAATATCCGTGATCTGCCCGGAAGAATCGATGGCAAAAATACTGTTAAAATAAGCCGGTTCCTGACCAAGCGCCCCCATTTGCGCTTCAACTGCTCCGGCCAGAATGATCTGGCCCGGCTGTAATATTTTTCCCATGGCCTGCACAGCCTCGCTCGCCAGCGGCAGCACATAGGGCACGGATGTTTCCGGCCAGATGATCACATCAGGCAAGCGCATATTTTGGGCAGGCGGCTGGCGGCTTAGATCAAGATGCTTGTCAAAAATTGTACGGCGCAGCTGATTGTCCCATTTGGCATCCTGCGCAATGGATGGCTGGATCAGCCGGATAACCGGTGCATTTGCTGCCGTCTGCTCATGCAGTGCCGGTGCCTGATGCAGCCGCCATGCACCATAGCCGGCATGAGCTGCCAGCAGGGTAAATGCGGTGAGCAAACCCGTGCGCCAGCCAAAACGCTGCTTCTCATTACCAAATAACAAGGCAGGCATGGCAAAAATCACCACAGCCAGTACATTCATACCATAGAGACCGGTAATTGTGACTGATTGCATAAACAACGGCGACGGCATCAAGGTATAGCCAATAGCATTCCACGGAAAACCGGTGAGAATAAAAGAGCGCAGCCATTCGCTGATACCAAGACAAAGTGCCAGTATAAGAATGCGAATAATACCCTCACCCCAGAAAATTTGCGCAAGCGCCACGGCAAAAGCGAAGAACAGAGCCAAAAATGCCGGAAGGCCAAGAATGGCAAGCGGCAGTGCCCATGCAAAATTTTCAGCATCGACCAGCAGTGCCATGCCGATCCACCAAAGACCGGCCAGGAAATAACCAAAGCCGAACTGCCATCCGGTGTAAAAAGCCGGTCGCAGGCGCGCCAGAAGACCGGATGTTTTCACATTGTCGTCAGCTGTTTGTCTGCCTGTCAGCAGAACCAGCAGCGGAAAGCCAATAAAACCTGCCGGCAAAAAATCAAATGGCGGCAATGCCAGTGTTACAACAGCACCGGCCAATATGGTCAGCAGAATTTTCCGCCATCCGGTCAATTGCTCAATTGGTTTGGAATATGCGCTGAACATGGGAAGGCTTGGCCATTTCTAGATATGAATTTTACGCAGATTCCATTCAAACCGGACGGCAAGAGTGAAGCTATTCAACTGCCAATAAGCTAGGGAACCTGAAGAACAGGCATATCAAGAAAAAACCCCGCATATCAACAATATGCGGGGTTTGAAACAGGCTTATTCTGCCGCTGTTTCTTCTTTTTTCTCGGCAATGATTTCCTTGCCGGTTTCCTGATCGACAACTTTCATCGACAGGCGCACTTTACCGCGCTCGTCAAAGCCCATCAGCTTGACCCAAACCTTCTGGCCTTCCTTGACCACATCAGTGGTTTTGGCAACGCGATCTGCAGCAAGCTGCGAAATATGGACAAGGCCGTCACGCGGGCCGAAGAAATTGACAAATGCACCAAAATCAGCCGTTTTAACAACTGTACCTTCGTAAATTTCACCAACTTCCGGTTCAGCAACAATGGAGTGGATCCACTTACGGGCGGCTTCAATTTCTTTGGCCGAAGATGAGGCGATTTTAACCGTGCCATCATCCTCAATATTGATCTTGGCACCGGTCTTTTCAACGATCTCACGGATAACCTTACCACCGGAACCGATCACATCGCGGATCTTATCGGTCGGAATGTTCATCACTTCAATACGAGGTGCAAATTCACCAAGTTCAGCGCGGGCACCGCTCAGCGCCTTTGCCATTTCGCTCAGAATGTGGACGCGGCCGCCTTTGGCCTGCTCCAGAGCGGTTTTCATGATCTCTTCGGTAATACCGTCAATCTTGATATCCATCTGCAATGCAGTGATACCGTTTTCAGTACCGGCTACCTTAAAGTCCATATCGCCGAGATGATCTTCATCACCGAGAATATCGGAAAGAACGGCAAAACGATCGCCTTCCTTGATCAGACCCATGGCAATACCGGCTACAGGGCGGGTGAGAGGCACACCGGCATCCATCAACGCCAGCGAGGTGCCGCATACGGTGGCCATGGAGGACGAACCGTTGGATTCGGTGATTTCCGACACGGCACGAAGCGTGTAAGGAAACTGCTCCTTGGCAGGCAGCATCGGATGGATCGCACGCCATGCCAGCTTGCCGTGGCCGATTTCACGGCGGCCGGGAGAGCCCATGCGTCCGGTTTCACCAACAGAATAAGGCGGGAAATTATAATGCAGCAGGAAGGTTTCTTTCTGCAGGCCGGTCAGCGTATCAATAAACTGCTCGTCTTCACCGGTGCCAAGTGTTGCCACAACAATGGCCTGTGTTTCACCGCGGGTGAACAGGGCTGAACCATGCGTACGTGGCAGAATGCCAACTTCTGATACAATCGGGCGCACGGTTGTAAGATCACGTCCGTCAATACGGCTGCCGGTATCAAGAATGTTCCAGCGGACAATCTTGGCCTGCAACGTCTTGAATACAGTATCAATCTGCTCAGGACTGTATTCGGTTGTTTCAGCATCTTCAGGCAGGAAATGTTCCTTGACCTTCGCCTTAGCTGCATCAACTGCGGCATAACGTGCCTGTTTTTCAGTAATTTTATAGGCAGCACGCAGATCATCCTCAATAACAGCCAGCATTGCGGCTTCCGCAGCAGAGAGATCTTCCGGCTGGAAATCGCGCGGCTCCTTGGCTGCAACCTCAGCAAGGCTGATAATTGCATCAATCACCGGCTGGAAAGCCTTCTGACCGAACATGACAGCACCAAGCATGATGTCTTCAGACAATTCCTGCGCTTCTGATTCAACCATCAGCACAGCATCGCTGGTGCCGGCCACAACCAGATCCAGCTTCGATTCAGCCATTTCATCAAGATGCGGGTTGAGAACATATTCACCATTGATATAGCCAACGCGCGCACCGCCGATCGGCCCCATAAAAGGCACGCCGGAAAGGGTGAGCGCCGCAGAAGCAGCGACCATTGACAGGATGTCCGGATCATTTTCCAGATCATGCTGGATAACCGTGACAATAACCTGTGTATCGTTTTTGTAGCCTTCGGCAAAAAGCGGGCGGATCGGGCGGTCAATGAGACGGGAAACCAGAGTTTCATTTTCGCTCGGGCGGCCTTCACGCTTGAAATAGCCGCCCGGAATACGGCCGGCAGCATAGGCTTTTTCCTGATAATTAACAGTCAGGGGAAAAAAGTCCTGACCCGGCTTTGGCTCCTTGGCAGAAACAACAGTGGCCAGCACCATTGTTTCCCCATAAGTGGCGATAACCGCACCATCTGCCTGACGGGCAACCTTGCCGGTTTCGAGAATGAGCGGCCGTCCGCCCCATTCGATTTCAACTTTATGTGTGTTGAACATATCTTGTCCTTGTTTTGGAATATTTTCATGGCCTGCACGGGTTTTCGTGCGGCAATATCCCGGTTTGGAACAGGGCGCGGGCAAGACAACGGGAAGCTCGGCATTTTATTTACGAGCTGCCTGCAATCCTGCCTGCAGATCCTGTTCAATACAGTTCCATATCGGACTTTTACGATATTTTTGTAAAGTCCTTCTGCATTTATAGCCGAAATACATATCCGCCATTGCTGCAGTATTGCATGTGCAGAACATTGGCCGCCGCAAGGCGCCGTTTGTTCTGTTGCTCCGGATGGTCTTTCTGTTTGAAATCTGTCCGGTAAAGAATACCGGCGAAAACCACAATGGTTTTCGCCGGTTGATGCGCTTAGCGGCGCAGGCCGAGACGTGCGATCAGTTTCTGGTAGCGCGCTTCATCCACACCTTTGAGGTAGTCGAGAAGATTGCGGCGCTGAGAAACCATTTTCAAGAGACCACGGCGGGAATGATTATCATTCTTGTGGCCTTTGAAGTGATCTGTCAGGTTGGAAATGCGTTCCGAGAGAACAGCGATCTGGACTTCGGGAGAGCCGGTATCGCCTTCTTTGGTTGCATATTCTTTAATAAGAGCCTGTTTGCGTTCAGCAGTAATCGACATCGTAATATCCTTTTATTTAAGAGGAGAAAAAAGTCGCCCGCGGCCAAGATGTCGTCCAGCCAGGGCCGTTTATAAAGCTCTGTATCTGCCTTGCAAAAGGGAGGCAGGCGGCAGAACCTATCCAGCATATAATGGAAACTGTGGCTTATTTCCAGACACTTTTCAAAAAAGCCTGCAATGCAAGGCCGGCGCCAAGCCCGCACGAGAGTGGAAAAAACGAAATATGTTTCGTAAAACTTAAAGGCCGGTGTTACCTTGCCGCCTTTTACATTCATTGTCAGCACAGCTTTCTATCAGCCTTATGCATTGTGATAATCATTATATCCGGTGCAATTAATGAGCTCAGAGCCTAATTTTAATAAAGTCATTCATCAAAGCATTATGGCATCACTATCATCAACCTTATAATATCTGTATTGCTGCAACCGCACGATTTTCTTGTTATCATTCTCATATCCGATAAAGACCCATGATCAGCCCCGCACAACACACACTTTTTTTGCCTTTTGAGAATGAAACCCTGGATTTAGCCGCCCTTGGCGATGCGTGCCTTTGTTTCGGTATCAGTGCAGATCCCGCCTTGCCGTTTGCCCGGAAACAAACATTACACTGCATCCAGCCTTTCAGGCCGGAATGGCTGGCGCTCAATAAAGCCGGATTTAAAGCGGCAGCGCGGGCAGAAAAAGATACATTTTACAATAGCGGCATGATCCTGCTTGGCAAACATCGCGGCCGCAATGAAGAATGGCTGGCAACATTGCTCACACAGGTCAGACCGGGCGGCCTGATCATTATTGCCGGTGATAAAAAACTTGGCATTGACAGTTTTCGCAAGCGCAGCGAACAGATTGCGCCTGCCATTGACCGCCTTTCCAAAAACCATGCTGTTGTTTACTGGATGACGCGCCCCGACGTGATTGCACCTGCAACCATAAAGCAGCTGATTCCCGTGCAGAAACACATAGACGGGCGCTTCCGCACAAAAGCAGGCCTGTTCTCCCATGGCGAGATTGATAAAGGCTCTGCCCTCCTGGTGCCGCATCTGAAAAATATTGTTTTTGGCCAAGTGGCCGATTTTGGCGCAGGCTGGGGTTATTTAAGTGCCGCCTGTCTTGATTTTCAGGACAGGCTCACACGTATTGATCTATATGAGGCTGATTATGAAGCGCTGGAAATGGCAAAACTTAATCTGTCGGCGCACAATCCGGCCATAGCGCTGCATTATTACTGGCACGATATTGCCAGTGAGCCAATAACTGAAATTTACGACACGGTGATCAGTAATCCGCCATTTCACACCGGCCGCAACACTGATATTGCGCTGGGGCAGAGTTTTATCACCGCTGCTGCCAAAAGGCTTAAATCCGGCGGACGTTTTTTGATGGTGGCCAACCGCCAGCTGCCTTATGAGATCGTTCTGAGGCAACATTTCCGGCAGGTTTTGCAATTACAGGAAAAAGAGGGCTTTAAAATCATAGAGGCCCGCAAGTAAAGCCGCTGCAGAAAACTAAAAAAGCACTTTGGATAATATGGTAAAAAACGCAGCGGCTCCGGTTATAATCATCACCGGAGCCGCTTTTATTTTTATCGATTATGTGCAAGCCGGAACGTTTTACATTTTTGGCACGACAATAATCCTGCGATATTTTTTGAATTTACATTCAATCTATCAGTCGGCGTTTTCGTCGGCCTTTTTCAACTCGTCCAGATTTGGCATTGACACAATATTATAACCCGAATCCACATAGTGAATTTCGCCGGTCACGCCGCTTGATAAATCAGACAGAAGATAGAGAGCCGAATTTCCGATCTCTTCAATATTGACCGTACGGCGCAGCGGAGAATTGCGTGCCTGATAATTGAAAATTGCGCGGGCATCGCTGATACCGGCACCCGCCAAAGTACGGACAGGGCCTGCAGAAATTGCATTGACCCGTATGCCGCGCTCGCCGTAATCATCAGCAATATAACGCACCATCGCTTCCAGAGCCGCCTTGGCAACGCCCATGACATTATAATTCGGCATCACGCGGGTTGAACCGCCATAGGTCAAGGTAAGGATTGAACCGCCATCCTTCATCAGTTTTTCAGCGCGCTGCGCCACTTCCGTAAAGGAATAGGCGGAAATCACCATAGTGCGGCTGAAATTTTCACGCGTTGTCACATCCGCATAGCGGCCTTTAAGCTGCGACTTGTCGGAAAAGCCGATGGCATGAACCACAAAATCCAGCTTGCCCCATTTCTTTTCAATCTCGGCAAAAACCGCATCAACAGATGCAATATCCTCCACATCACATGGCAGGACAAAAGTTGAACCAACCTGCTCAGCCAAAGGTGTGACGCGGCGGCCAAGCGCTTCCCCCTGATAGGTAAAGGCCAGTTCCGCACCCTGTGCGGCCAGCTGTTTTGCAATGCCCCAGGCAATGGAGTGATTATTGGCAACACCCATAATCAATCCGCGTTTGCCTTTCATTAAACCCTGCATCATCTCTCTCCGTCAGTCCTGATAACGCCGGAATACCAGCGTTGCATTCGTTCCACCAAAACCGAAGGAATTGGACAGTACCGTGTTAATTTTAATATTATCAATGCGTTTGCGCACAATCGGCATATCGGCAAACTCCGGATCAAGTTCATCAATATGCGCACTTTCGCAAATAAAATTATTTTGCATCATCAGCAAAGAATAAATCGCTTCCTGAACACCGGTGGCTCCCAGCGAATGACCGGTCAGCGATTTGGTGGCCGAAATTGGCGGACAGGCATCGCCGGAACCAAAAACCCGGCGGATTGCCTCAATTTCCGGCGCATCGCCCGCCGGTGTCGAGGTGGCGTGCGGGTTAATATAGTCGATCTTGTCTTTTACGGTAGAAAGCGCCATACGCATGCAACGCTCAGCCCCTTCACCGGACGGGGCAACCATATCATAACCATCTGATGTTGCGCCGTAGCCGACAACCTCGCCATAGATCTTGGCGCCGCGGGCAAGAGCGGTTTCCAGATCTTCCAGAACCAGCACCCCCGCACCGCCGGCAATAACAAAACCATCGCGGTTTTTATCATAGGCACGGGAAGCACGCTCCGGCGTGTCATTATATTTTGACGACATTGCCCCCATCGCATCAAACAATACCGACAAGGTCCAATCAAGATCTTCACAGCCGCCGGCAAACATACGATCCTGTTTGCCATACTGGATCATCTCCACCGCATTGCCGATGCAATGATTGGACGTTGCACAGGCCGAGGAGATCGAATAATTAATGCCCTTGATCTTGAAAAAAGTGGCAAGTGTTGCCGAGGCGGTTGAGCTCATGGCTTTGGGCACGGCAAAAGGACCAACGCGCTTTGGCCCTTTTTCACGGGTGATATCGGCAGATTCAACAATCACACGCGTTGATGGCCCGCCCGAGCCCATAATAATACCGGTGCGTTCATTGGAAACCTGATCCTCGGTTAAACCGGCATCGGCAATAGCCTGATCCATGGCCACATGGTTCCACGCAGTGCCGCGCCCATGAAAACGCATGGCGCGGCGGTCAACCAGAGCCTCAACATCAATCTGCGGCGCACCGGAAACCTGACAGCGAAAACCAAGCTCAGCCTGATCCTCAGCCCGACGGATACCCGATCTGGCCTCAAAAAGGGAAGCCAGAACCTCCTCGGTATTATTGCCAATTGAGGATACAATCCCCATTCCGGTAACGACAACACGCCGCATTGAAATCTCCTTCGCGCCGTCCGGCTGTTCAGCCTCAGACACATTATTTGTCGTGGTGCAGCAAAATTGTTCATCTTGCGCGGCCGGAACAGATGCCGGAACCCCGATAGCCCAACATCCGCCCTGTTCTTTATTCCGGTATATTTTCAAACAGGCAAAAGGGCTGCTTCAAGCAAGCGTCTTCCCGTCTGTATGCCCTGTTTTTCTGCTGCCGGAAAAATTTGCAGCATATCACCGGCTTATCGTAACATTTTGTGCAATATTGCCCGACAATCAAGCTCTGCCCTGGCAAAATCCTGCGCAAAATACAAAAGCCTTTAGGCCAATGATCATTTTAAATGCTGTAATCCGTTATTCAGATGCAGATTCCTTAGACAAGCCGACACGCAGATCTGTTGCCTTGTAAATGGTCTCCCCGTCAGCCTTGAGCCAGCCATCAGCAGTGCCCAGAACGAGGCGGCCGCGCATCACACGTTTGAAATCAATGCCATATTGCAACAATTTTGTATGAGGACGCACCATGCCCTTGAACTTCACCTCACCGGTAGAAAGCGCCATGCCGCGGCCTGGCTCACCAAGCCAGCCAAGGAAAAAGCCGGTCAGCTGCCACATGCCATCAAGACCAAGGCAGCCGGGCATAATCGGATTGCCCTGAAAATGGCAGGGAAAATACCAGTCATCCGGCTTCACATCATATTCAGCGCGGATATAGCCTTTATCAAATTCACCACCGGTTTCAGAGATCTCGGTGATGCGATGCACCATAAGCATCGGCGGCAAAGGCAGCTGAGCATTACCAGGCCCGAACATTTCACCCCGTGCGCAGCTAAGAAGCTCCTCATATCCGTAACTTGACTTGCGCTCTGCCATTACCCACTCCAATCCTTATCTATCTGTCATCTGTGCGGCTTGTACGAATTGATCATCCGCCAGAGCCAGACAAAACCTTGCATATTTGCGAAGCATAACGCATCTGATTATATCTGCGCCCGCTCCAGACTTTATAAGCCCGCATCACTTAAGCCGTAACCGGAGCCCTAACCGGGCGCCTAATCCGGCTTACAAAATGCTTTAACACAGAGTGTTTCCTGCTGTAAAACACCTGCGAGAAACAATTTGCCTGGCAAGATAGACAAGAATAGCTATTGCCAGTCATTCATTGAGCGCATATATCAATCTTGTGACAGGATGGGCAACAGCTCTTGAAAATTAAATTTTGGATCAATTATTACAAGCTTGTGACGGATCAGTGATGAATATTCATGCATCCCATGCCAGCAATGCTTCAATTGAAGAGCGCCTGCGTGCTGCCGGTTTGCGGCCGACACGCCAGAGAGTCGCGCTTGCCAGCCTGATTTTTGCCCATGGCGATCGCCACCTCTCAGCAGAAGAACTGCACGAAGAGGCTGTATTTGCATCCGTTCCGGTTTCTCTTGCCACTGTTTACAATACGTTGCATCAGTTTACTGAAGCCGGAATGCTGCGCATTATTTCGGTTGAAGGGTCAAAAACCTATTTTGACACCAATATTTCCGATCATCATCATTTCTTTGTTGAGGGTGAAAATATCGTTTTCGATATTCCGGATGGCACTGCAGGGCAACCTGTGGTCAGCAATCTTCCGGCAGCGCCGGAAGGCATGGAAATTGTGAATGTTGATGTGATTGTGCGCCTGCGCCGCAAGGACGATAAAGCCTGACAGCGGCAATATTGCTATTTTTCCTCTCCGGCTGCGGCAATTTCACGCCCCATCAATGAGCTGTGGAGCATAGCGGCCACACGCCCTTCCATAATGCGCGCCAATTCCTTGCGATTGGTATCCGCTGTTACGCAAAGCGGTTCACCAAAACGAATTTCCACATCAACAGCACCTTCTTTAAGAATGCCTTTGAGATGCGGCATCAATTGCATATCACCCGGCCATGAGGCAATCGGCCGGTGAAAACGCCCCATCGGCATACCATGCACACCGGTATAGGCAATGGAAACCGGCTGCACGATCACTTTTTCCTCACCCGCCTCGCGGATTGCAGCATGAGCTGCGCCAAACAAGGAGGTCTTGAACGGCAAAACACGGTTGCCGTCTGAGGTTGTGCCTTCAGGAAACAGCACCATCGCATCACCGCCTGCCAGACGCAGAGCAATATCAGATGCCTGCTGTGCTGTACGGCCTTTTTTCTCACGATCAACAAAAACCGTACGCTGCAACACCGCCAATATGCCAAAAACCGGCCATTTGCGCACTTCAGATTTGGCAATAAAGCAGACATTGGCAACGGAAGACAAAACCACGATATCGCTCCAGGATATGTGATTGGCAACCAATAGCAATGGCCGCTCCTGCACAGGCTGCCCGTGAACAACCACCCGAAAGCCCAGAAGCCGCGCTGTAATACGATGAAAAAGCCGCGGCAGAGAACGCTGCCAGCCCAGACGCAGGCGCATAAATAAATACTGAAACGGCACCAGCGATATAACAAGGCTGCAAAACAGGCTGACGATAATTGCTATGCGGATAATACCAATCATGGCAACAGGGTGACTTCCTGCACTTTTTTGCGCAATATCAGGGCATTACTGCGCCCTTGTTCCGTTTCATAATAGGCAGGACGCCGGCCAACCTGCATAAAGCCCAAACGCCGGTACAAAGCCTGCGCGGCCATATTGCTTTCATCCACCTCAAGAAACAGGCTCTCCGCCCGCTCATGATGCAGATAACGCAATACGCCCTCCATCAGCTCACGGCCGATGCCACGACGCCGGATAGCAGAACTGACCGCAATTGTCAGAATTTCCGCCTCACCGGCAACCAAACGCGCCAATACAAAGCCTGCGGCCTGTTTTGGCTTGCCGACCGCACGGGCTATAAAACCGAAAATATTATCCTGAGATAACATTCCGGCAAAATCCTCTTCGCTCCATGCATGGTGAAAGGCCTCACCATGTATTTGCCCAAGTGCAGCACTATCGGCCGGCACAAGCCTTTCCAGAATAAAATCTGGACGAGAAAAAGGCAGGCTGATCATTCCACGTCTACCCTTCCTGCCCGTTATTGCGCGGCGCATTCATATTTGCTGATTGCACACGCGGCAAGGCAAAACCTGCCTGCGGCTTTACATCCGGCCCGCGCATATAGAGCGGTTCCGGCGCAATTCCGGCCTCGCGCTGTGCGGCAAGGCGGGCAAATGTGGCGATTGCGGCGGATTGGGCTGTGCCAATTATTTTCCGGTTACATCCAAGCGCAATATTCAGCCGTTCAGAAGCACTGCCGCACAGGGCATAATCCGCCCCCAATTGCCGCAAAACCGCGGCGATCTCCGCCTCGCTGCCTGCAAGCGGAGGCGTGGAAGCTGTGCCATCTGCGGCAAAAGCCTGCGCATAAATATCGCCGCGATAGGCTGAAAATGCAGCAAATAACGCCTGATCAGCGGCCTTTTCACGCATCTCACAGGCAAGAGCCTCAAAACCGCTGACACCAATAACCGGACATGAAAGCGCCAGCCCGAAGCCGCGCGCAGCAGAAACCCCAACCCGCACGCCGGTAAATGAGCCGGGGCCGATATTAACGGCAATGCGGCTGACCATATTGCGCGCAATACCGGCAATGTCAAAACATTGCGCAACATAATCCATCAGCACTTCTGCATGGCCTTTGCCAATATCATGGCTGACAGCAGCCAGAGTTTTCTGACGGTCAGCATCATAAAGTGCTGCGGCACACAGGCTGCCAGCCGTATCAAGAGCAAGTATTATCATAATCTACGCCCTAAAGCAGAATGCCGCCATCAGCAAGTAGAGGCTTGCAGACTTGCCAAAAAATCCTGCCAGGGTTGCGGTTATCCTGTTTATAGGATGATGAATCCGGCAAAATATTATCATAAAACAACCAGATTACTTCATAAGAAGTACAAATAATAAAACGTAAATCGCAATGAATAAAATTCATACTGCCGCCTGTTAAGAACAGGCGGCAATACAGATAATCTCATTACAAAGCATCAGCTATAGACTGAAAGACGATAATACTTTCATCCTTCATCTGTTGACCATCTTTATTATAATCGGCATAGGCAGATGTTTTGGCAATAACCACCTTGCGCTGCGGATTGACATAGATAAACTGTCCGTAGATTCCCACAGCCACAAAATCCCCTTGTGGTTTTCCCGGTATCCACCACTGATAACCATAACCAAGCGGCTTGCCTGCCTCCGGGTCATCCCTGCCCGGCATAAGATGCGGCGCATCCGGTGTTACAGATTCATGCACCCATTCAGCCGGAACCAATTGCTCACCTTTGAAATTGCGCCCCTCATTCATATAAAGCAGGCCAAAACGCGCATAATCACGCAACACTGCATTGAGCCCGCCTGCAGATACAGCATCACCCTTTGCATCAGCCAGCCAATAGGCATCTGCCTCCGCCCCGAGCCGTGACCATAATTTCTCCTTGAAATAATCGGTCATGCGCTTGCCGGTTGCCCCCTCAAGCACCATGGACAAAACCTGCGTATCAGCAGAAACATAAATATTGACCGTGCCCTGCTCGCGCACATTTTGCAAATGGGCGGTAAAATCTTTCACCGATCCAGTCAGGATTTGAATAATATAGCGCACAATATCGGAATTAAGATCGCCGTAATCTTCATTAAAACCAATACCGGAAGACATTTGCAGCGCATTTTTAACGGTTACGCCTTTATAACCGCCTTCAGCCAGTTGCGGCGCATAATGATCCACTGTCTGGTTAATATCAATCAGGCCGTCGCGCACCGCATTACCGATGAGAAATGAAATGGTCGATTTTGACATCGACATGGCAATAGCCTGGGTTTCGGGTGTATTGCCGCGTTCATATTGCTCATGAAGAACCTTGCCATCCTTTAACACTATAAAACCGGTGGTTTGTGTTCGCTCCAGCCAGTCGGCAATGCGCTTTGTCTCTCCCTGATAAATATAGGTTTGCGGCAAAGCCTGCTCATTGCGCGGCAGCGGACTGACCTCACCGCTGCGCTCTACACGGATTGACGGATAAATTTTATAAAGTGAACGGAAATTTTCATCAATTACATCCGGTTTGAATGTATTTGCATATTGATAGGCTGCATAATATTCATGAATTTTCTGACGAAAAATACCCCCCAGAACAGCAGCAAGTATAAGCAATGCTGCCAATATATATAAGATTAAACGCAATAACTTTTTCATAAAATCACTCCTCCAGGTCCCTTCACTTGCGTTAAGATAACCTCTGCATGTATTCCGGCAAGCCACAATTGCGAGAGAATGATTTTTTAAAGTAAAATTACTGAGATCAAAAAAGCCATAGCCGCAAAAAACGGCTATGGCTGAAATCCTGTTGCCAATTATTCACGTAAAGTCATGCAACCCATTCGCCCTTGCGCATAACCGGCACCACAGTGCCATCCTGCGCGATGCCATCCACGTCAATTTTATCTGAACCGATCATCCAGTCGATATGGATAAAGCTCTTATTGCCGCCTTGTGCCGCAATCTGATCCGGCGTGAGATCTGCCCCATTGATAAAACATTTGGAATAGCACTGCCCAAGCGCAATATGGCTGGCTGCATTCTCATCAAACAACGTATTATAAAACAGCAATCCGCTCTGCGAAATCGGCGAAGAATGCGGCACCAGCGCCACCTCCCCCAGACGACGCGCACCTTCATCCGTATCCAGAACCTTGTGCAGCACATCTTCGCCCTTGCCGGCCCTCGCTTCAACAATCCGCCCGCCTTCAAACCGCACAGATATATTATCAATCAGTGTGCCCTGATGCGATAACGGCTTGGTGCTGGCAACCCTGCCCTCAACGCGCAAGGCATGCGGGGTTGTAAACACTTCTTCCGTTGGAATATTGGGGTTGCAGGTCACGCCGTTTTTTGCCGTTGACGCACCGCCATGCCACTCATGGCCATCAGCCAGCCCGACCGTGAGATCCGTATCCGGACCGGTAAAATGCAAAGCCCGGAAATTGCACTCATTGAGTAATTTGGTGCGCTTGCGCAATTGCGCATTATGCAGCCCCCATGCCGCAACCGGATCAGCATTGTTCACGCGCGATGCAGCAAAAATCGCCTCTGCCAGTTTGCGGGTTGCAACATCCGGCCTGTCCTGCGGAAAAACCAGCTTTGCCCAGGATGGATTGGGATAAGATACGATATTCCAGTTAATATCAAAGCCAGCGATTTTTTCCAGTGCCGGCTGATAAGCCATTGACAGAGCCTTATTGGCGCGGGCAACCTTTCCGGCATCCTGTGCAGAAAGCAACATCGGATTATCACCGGCAACAGCCAGACGTGCCGCTCCCTGTGCATAGGCCTTGGCCATGCCCTGATAAAGCCAGTCGCCAGCGCGATCAAAGCTTTCATCCGGCGCATATTGAAAGCGTGCCAGCGCCATTTCCTCATCAGAAAAAAACGGTGTTACAAGCCCTGCGCCGGCCTTATAGGCATGTTCCGCAATCCGCCTTACCAGCGGCAGCGCCGCAACCGGCGCGGTGATCACCAGATCCTGCCCTTTTTGCAATTGCAAGCCAACCTTAACGGCAACTTCAGCCAGCTTATCCAGCTTGACCGGATCAATAATTGCATCAGCAGGATTAGGACAGCTCAATTCTGACATAAGACTCTCCGCTTTTTTTCATCTGTTACCACAGATACTCCCGCCCGCCCGATCCGGCCAGCCCCTGAAACAGGATTTTACGCATCCGCTCCGCATCTATGCCTTGTTTTAAACGTAATATGCGATGATCTATAGCCAGCCAAAAGAAACAGCGTTAATATATCTATAGCCATATTTATCGGGGCACATAATGAACCGAATTATCAATATCATACATCCGGCCACAACGCACAGGCTCATGTCAGGATTGTTTGCGGCTGTTTTGCTTGCAACCATTGCGGGCTGCACGACACTAACACCTGAACAGCAGCGTGCAGAGGATGAAAGAGCCTGCCTCAGCTATGGCTTTAAACCCAAGACAGAAGCCATGGCCAATTGTCTGTTACAACTTCATCTGGATCGCCGTGCCGATATTCGCGCATGGCAAAATGACCGGCCGCAATTTTCCACCCCAATGGTGATTTATCAGCCAATGGTCGTATCACATCCGTGAAATCAACGCATTTCAGTTCTATAAAAGCACTGAAATGCCATATCCCTTTGTTTTGAAATATTATTTAACCGAAAAATCGCCCTGATCTTCGCGTATACATGCTTTGTCTGATCCGGAAACCGATCAGAAGACCGGCTCGGGCCGGTCTTGTGCCAGCAATAATGCGCCAATGGCATCAACTTTCTGCCTGTTTACCCCGTCAACCCCTGCAAAAGCATTTTGTGCTGAAGCAACAACGGGTTTGGTCTCAAAAGGCAATTGTGCCGGTACCGGCAATTTGTTTTCCGGCATATGATAAGCAAGCTGAACCGCGGTTTCTTCCGTTCTTGTCGTGGCAGACAGGCCTGCAGGAACCGGCGCCAATCGCGGTTGTCCGGCAGAGGCCACCATAACCGGCGCGGCAGCAGGCAGACGATCTCCTTTACCGGTTGTGACATCATATATGCTTTCCGGCATGGACTGGTTCTTCGGCTCATAGGCAGCGGCAAGATTATAAGGTGTATCCGGCAGCGGTGATTCAAGCGTACCGTCTCTGCGGCGCTTTTCATAAAAAGAATTACCGCCGGCAACCAACACATAATGCATATTTTTATATGGGAATTTCAAACCGGCCGTATGGAAAAACATGGCATTTTTCAACTTCGGATGCCGCTCCCCCTTCAACACGGCATCTGCTGCTTCCCGCACATCCGGCAAGGCTTTTGAATTCATCGCACGGGTCATAACACCGGGTGCAAACTGATTTTTCTGCCCGACTACGCCGCAAATTGTATCGGGATATTTTTCAGAGATCAGCCGGTTCATCACCACAGTGCCCACGGCAACAAGGCCATCGCGGCTGGAGCGGGCAGATTCAAAAAACATTGCACGCTCAAGGCATTCCCGATCTTTGGCAGTATAGGTATAGGTTTTCTTACCGTTACGGATTGTTACGCCTGATTCTGTGGCCGCGCTTGCGTTTTTATCCGGTTTGGAACCTGTCGATGTTGTGGTGCAGCCCGCGAGAATAAAAGGCGTGGCAACCAGCGCACCGATAAACAGTGTTTTCGCTAGATAAGAGCGTTTCAACGGTTCATCCTTATCAACAATGACTCACCCAAGCGGAACGCCTGCAATATTCAGACATATTCACGACAATCAGGTTTTAATAAAAGCTGCATAAAGCTCACTGCATATTTAGGCCAAATGAAGGCAAATAGCCGTTTTTTTTGCACCTGAAAGCTTTAACGGGATCGGTTAAAATTTATATCTCCAAAATGCGCCCCAATAGTTAACAGCTTGTTAATACTTAATTTTAAAATGTCACAAAATGGAGCAGCCCATATCTGACCGCAAAAAATATCAGGAAGATCAATCCTTGAAGCTGACATCAACCTGCTGCATTTGCGGTGCGATCGTGCCATATTTCATGAAAAATACGAAAAAATCACCACCGCATGCAATAAAATCCGCGCTGCCCGCCCGCCCTCATATTTTATAACAGGGTGTCATAAAATAATGTATTTCAGTGATTATCAGTGAAGATGCGGCTTAACGATTTGCCACTATGCAGGTAACGGGAATCAAAAAAACCGGCACGAAAGATCCGCACCG
This sequence comes from Pseudochrobactrum albidum, assembly GCF_051851455.1. Taxonomy (NCBI): domain Bacteria; kingdom Pseudomonadati; phylum Pseudomonadota; class Alphaproteobacteria; order Hyphomicrobiales; family Brucellaceae; genus Pseudochrobactrum; species Pseudochrobactrum albidum. The sequence continues at coordinate 179,784 of NZ_JBPVTR010000023.1, read as the reverse complement.
GTTATTTTTGCAATTTTACAATTCCATCAATCCGGCAAAAATCAGCCAAAAGCATAGCCCGCACCACGCACGGTGCGAATCGGATCGGCCTCACGCCCTGTATTAATGGCCTTGCGCAGACGGCCGATATGCACATCCACCGTGCGGTCATCAACATAAATATCGCGCCCCCAGATCCCGTCCAGCAATTGGGTGCGCGAGAACACGCGCCCGGGCGCCATCATGAAATATTCCAGCAAGCGAAATTCTGTAGGCCCAAGCTTGATTTCACGCTCCTTGCGATAAACACGGTGTTGCTGACGATCAAGCACAATCTCGCCGACTTTTAGAACATGAGACAAAACACTTGGATTTGCACGGCGCAACATTGCCTTGATACGCGCCAAAAGCTCGGGCGTGGAAAACGGTTTGACCACATAATCATCAGCGCCAACAGCAAGGCCGCGCACACGCTCGGATTCTTCACCGCGGGCTGTCAGCATAATAATCGGCAGTCTTTCGGTTTCTGCCCGCTGGCGCAAACGGCGGCACAGCTCTATGCCTGAAACACCGGGGAGCATCCAATCCAGCACCAGAAGATCCGGTACATTTTCACGCAAATGGATTTCAGCCTCATCACCGCGCAGGATTGTATCAACCTGATAGCCCTCGGCCTCAAGATTATAGCGCAGCAATTCGCTGATGGCTTCTTCGTCTTCAACAACCGCTATTCTTGGCGTATGTGACATTGCTTATCCATTATTCATCTAGACATAAGGGGGCATTTGCCCTCCGGATCATCCGGAAGGCAGGACTTAACCTGTTCTCATTTGCAACGCTTAAAAGCGCCGCTTACGGGCCATTCAGGCAGAATGGCCTAGTTTTTATGCAGATCATCCAGCACAACATCATGGCTCAGATCATCCTTGGGACGATCCGGCGGCATTTGATTGCCGGTAACAATATAATAAACCGTCTCGGCAATATTGGTGGCGTGGTCGCCAATGCGCTCAATATTCTTGGCGCAGAACAAAAGATGGGTACAGGCTGTAATATTACGCGGATCTTCCATCATATAGGTCAGAAGCTCGCGGAACAGCGATGTATACATCGCATCAATCTCATCATCCCGGTCGCGTACAATATTAATCTGGTTAACCGAGCGCGTTGCATAGGCATCCAGCACATCCTTAAGCTGGGTGCGGGCAAGCTCGGCCAGCGTTTCCAGGCCACGATAGAGCTTAACCGACTGGCGGGTTTCAGAAACAGCCACCACGCGTTTGGCAATATTTTTACCCATATCGCCCACGCGCTCCAAATCGGCGGAAATACGGATAGCGCCAATAATTTCACGCAGATCAACTGCCATAGGCTGACGTTTGGCAATAATCATAATCGCCTTTTCGCCAATCTCACGCTCACCGGCATCGAGGATAAGATCCTCAGAAATTACGCGTTGTGCCAATGCATTATCAGCCGTTACAATCGCCTTAATAGACTGCTCAACCATACGCTCTGCATGGCCACCCATTTCGGCAATCTTGCGCGCAAGAAATTTCAGCTCTTCATCATAGGATGTAACCGTATGCTGTGACGGCATGGAGATTTCCTTATCCTTCATAAAACTGACCTGACAGTTCAAAACCTTTTCAGACAGATTTAGCCGAAACGGCCGGTGATATAATCCTGAGTGCGTTTTTCTTTTGGTGCAGTGAACATCATATCCGTATCTCCCACCTCAACCAAATTTCCTAAATGGAACATTGCCGTTGTCTGGGAAATACGTGCAGCCTGCTGCATGGAATGCGTGACGATGACAATTGTATAATCGCGGCGCAATTCATCAATAAGCTCCTCCACCTTGGCCGTTGCAATCGGATCAAGTGCTGAACATGGCTCATCCATCAGGATAACTTCGGGGCTCACCGCAATGGCGCGGGCAATACAAAGGCGTTGCTGCTGCCCTCCGGACAGGCCGGTACCGGCATCATTGAGGCGATCCTTCACCTCTTCCCAAAGGCTTGCACCACGCAGGCTTTTCTCAACAATCGCATCCAGATCAGCGCGGCTGCGGGCAAGGCCGTGAATACGCGGGCCGTAGGCAACATTTTCATAGATCGATTTCGGGAACGGATTGGGCTTCTGAAACACCATGCCCACGCGTGCACGCAGTTCCACCACGTCAATCTTTGGATCATAAATATCCTCGCCATCCAGCGTAATCCTACCTTCCACGCGGCAACCTTCAATCGTATCATTCATACGATTAAGCGAACGCAGAAATGTGGACTTGCCGCAGCCGGAAGGGCCGATCAGCGCCGTAACGCTGTTTTCCTCAATATCCAGGTCAACGCCGTGCAAAGCCTGTTTTTCACCGTAGAAAACCTTGACCTTGTCGCCGCGCATTTTAATTTTTTTATCAGGCAAGGCGTTCATCTTTTCTCCGAGTGTTTTTTCCAATGTATAATCATTCATCAGGTTCATGATCGCGTCTCCGGCTCACACTTAAGCTTTTTTCGCTTTGCTCAAGGTTACCATCTGCGCTCAAAACGGCGGCGCAGGATAATGGCAGCAATATTCATCACAGCGAGAAACAGGAGCAGCACAATAATTGCACCTGATGTCCGCTCCACAAAAGCACGTTCTGCTTCATTCGCCCACATGAAAATCTGTACCGGCAATGCGGTTGCAGGATCCATAGGGGTAACAGGCGCATTGGCAACAAAAGCCACCATACCAATCAGAAGCAGCGGAGCTGTCTCACCCAGAGCCTGCGCAAGACCAATAATTGTGCCGGTGAGAATACCGGGCGCGGCCAGCGGCAATACATGATGAAACACCATCTGCGTTTTTGAAGCGCCAAGCCCCAAAGCGGCGGCACGGATTGACGGCGGCACGGCACGCAGCGCCGCACGGGTTGCAATGATAATTGTCGGCAGGGTCATCAGGCTTAAAACCAGACCGCCAACCAGCGATGCAGAGCGGGGCAAACCAAAGAAATTGATGAAAACCGCAAGCCCCAGCAAGCCGAATACAATAGAAGGCACTGCCGCAAGATTATTAATATTCACCTCAATAATATCGGTGAAACGGTTTTTACGGGCATATTCTTCCAGATAAATCGAGGCTGCAACACCGATCGGCAGGGCAAAAACCAACACGATCAGCATCATATAAAGCGAGCCGATCAATGCAACGCCAAGGCCGGATGTTTCCGGACGGCTGGAAGCGCCGAAGGTGAACAGGCCGGTATTGAAAGCCTTGCGCATCATGCCCTCGTCTTTCAGCGTTTTCATCCAGCCAAGCTGCAGATCCGAGACCTTGCGCTTGCTCTGGTCAACTGAAAGATCAATCTGGCCTTTATTGGCAGAATCAATATCAGCGGCAGCAAGAACGGTGATGGTTTGCGTTGTACCGATCAATGCCGGATTACCGGTTACCATTTCACGCAACTGAATACGCACACCATCCGAATAAAACCGGGTGAGATCGCGCATTGCCGCACGATTGGATTTATCCACACCAAGTTTTTCAGCAAGGGCATTGCGCACCAGCAACGGATAATTGGCAGTAATCAGCACATTTGGATTAACCTGGCGCTGATTATTCGGATCAATCACCTGCTGATCCAGCAAAACCGGAATTTCAATAACAGTCTGCTGAAAGGCCGTGTAACCTTTAGAGATAACCGAATAAAACAATGCGCAGAGAAAGAAGATGCCGATTGCAATTGCCAGCACGCCATAAAGGCGGAACCGGCGCTCTGCTGCATAGCGGCGTTTAAGCCCTATATCGCGGCGGGCGGGGGCTGCTGATACAGCCTTGGGAGAAAAAACAGCTTCGCTCATTCATATTGCTCCCGATATTTGCGCACGATGTACAGGGCAAAGATATTCATCAACAATGTCAGGAAAAACAGGGTGATACCCAGTGCAAAAGCCACCAGTGTCTGCGGCGAGTTGAACTCAAGATCACCGGTCAGCTGATTGACGATTTTCACGGTGATTGTCGTCATTGCCTCAAACGGATTGATGGTAAGATTGGCGGCAACACCGGCAGCGAGAACCACAATCATGGTCTCACCAATCGCACGGGAGGCTGTCAGCAGCAGCGCGCCCACAATTCCGGGCAGAGCGGCAGGCAGAATAACCCGCTTAATCGTCTCGGAACGGGTGGCGCCAAGCCCCAGTGAGCCATCCCGCAAAGAGCGCGGCACCGCGGTGATAATATCGTCAGACAGGGAAGAGACAAACGGGATCAGCATAACCCCCATGACCAGACCAGCGGTGAGCACGCTCTGCGCCATGATAAAACCCTGACCACCGGAAAGCGCCGCACTCAAATCCCGCAGGAACGGGCCAACCGCAACCAGCGCAAAGAAACCATAGACAATTGTGGGAATGCCGGCCAGCACTTCCAAAAGCGGCTTGATAACAGCGCGTGTTTTGGGGCCTGCATATTCAGACATATAAATAGCCGCGAACAGACCAACCGGCACGGCAAAAATCATTGCCACCAGCGCGATATAAAGTGTACCGGCAAGCAGCGGGATAAGGCCGAACTGGCCGTGAGAATCGGCAGCGCCGGCGGCTGCAAAGCGCGGATCCCACACTGTGCCGAAAAAGAATTCAGCGGGCGGAACCGCACTGAAAAAGTTAATGGTTTGAAACAGCATTGAAAAAACAATGCCGACAGTGGTGAGAATGGCAATCGTGGAAGCGGCAATAAGCCCCCACAAAACAATGCGCTCCACATTATTGCGGGCACGCACAGAAGGGGAAATGGTCATCCAGCCAAAGATCAGTCCGGCAAGGGCAAGAGCAATTGTCACCCATCCGCGCAGGCCGGAAGACAGCTCATCAGCCTTGTTCCATTTGACGGCAATCGGCACCATCACATCCTGGCCCTCTGTTGCAAGCGCAACACCTTTGCCGGCCAGAAGACGGCGCACATCCGCATAGGTTTGCGGCAGAGTTTCCAGTTCCCGCGCATCAAGACGCTTCAGCCCGCCAGCCAGGCTTTTAACCATGCCAAGCGACAGACTCTCGCTGTAATTTTCAGAATGACCGAGGCTGTCATGCAATTGCGATTTTGCAGATTGTTCCAGATAAATATCTGCACTCACAGACCAGATAACAAGCACAATAAGTGCCGGAAGCACTGTCAGGGAGAACGCCCACCATCCATGATAATGCGGGCGCGAATGTGGCCTGGTTTTGCCCTCTCCGGTATCTGCCCCGGCATTTAATTGTGCAATTGCCTTGCCACGCCCTACAAAAAAACCTGCAAGACCAAGCGCAACCACAATTGTTAAGACCAGCATGATCGACATTTGATTTTCCTGATCGCCGTCCTCAAAAAATAATCCGGGTGCAGTTATTATGCACCCGGATCAGCGGTAAATTATTTGGCCTGCATAATTGTGCCGGCAGCAAAGGCATCGCGCTGAGCCTTACGTTCAGCTTCAGGAGCCGGAACCAGACCATAATCAGCGAGCGGGCCTTCATCGCCGATCATCTGATCAGACAGGAAGAATTCCACATATTCCTTCAAGCCCGGAATAACGCCAAGATGGGCTTTCTTCACATAGAAGAACAGCGGGCGGGAAACCGGATATTCACCTTTGGCAATTGTTTCCACGCTTGGCACAATATCGTTTACCGTTGCAACTTTCAGCTTGTCGGCATTGTTCTCATAGAAGGACAGGCCAAACACGCCAACGCCGGTTTTATTGGCACTGATACGGGCGAGCGTTTCGCTGTAATCACCATCAATATCAACAGCCTTGCCGTCTTTGCGCACAGCGATACAGGTTTTGGCCGCAGCCTTATCATCCGCACCGCCGGCCTTGATCACTTCCAGCGCACCGCTTTCCTTACAGCCGTCGGCCAGGAGTTTTTCTTCAAAAACTTCGCGGGTGCCGTGTTTTTCACCCGGAATATAAGCAGCAATTTCCCAATCAGGCAGCGCGGAATTTACCTCGTTCCATTTGGTGTTGGGATTATCAACCAGCTTGCCATCAACAACAATTTTGGCAGCCAGCGCCTTATACACATCGACCGGGCTCAGCTTCCAATCCGGACCGTTAATATCCGTTGCAAAAACAATGCCATCATAACCGATGCGCACTTCCTGCACATCCTTGACGCCTGCATCAATACAAGACTGCAGTTCACTCGCCTTCATTGCGCGGGATGCATTGGCAATATCAATCGTGTTTTCGCCAACACCTTTACAGAAATCCTTGATACCTGCGCCCGAACCGCCCGATTCAATCACAGGGGTTTTGAAATCCGGATAGGTTTCGCCGAAAGTTTCAGCAACGATTTTGGCATAAGGCAGAACCGTTGAAGAACCGGCAACCTGAATCTGGTCGCGGGCCTGCGCGGCAGTTGCACCAGCCACAGCAGCAATTGCCAATGCAGCAGTCGTTGTAATCAGCTTGTTCATAGGAGCAGCTCCAGTTGGAAGAATGAGGTAACGTGTTGAACGCTACCAGCCATCTACGCGCTCTATATTACAGCTATATGACACTAATATTACAGGTTTGTATCAATCTGCAATTCAGCATTTTATGATAAAAAAACAATGCCGGATGCAAAAACCTGCCGATAACAAACAGGCCTTTATGAAAAAACAACAGATACAAGGCCTTAAGGTAAAGGGGGCCTGATATCCGCCTGTCTGTCCGGTATTCAGCCATTTATTGCAATACCAGCCAGCCGGAAATGAGAATAATCACGGCTCCGCTCAGCATATGCAGTTCCACCGGCGCATTAAACAACAGGGCGCCATAAATCAGCCCCCAGATAATCTGGCTATACTGAACAGGCGCAACCACTGAGGCAGAACCAAGCCGGAATGCCTTGACGATCATGGTTTGTGCAAAAGCAATCAAACCGCCCCCCAATGCAGCCAGCGCCAGATTTTGCCAGCTCACCGGCATCAACCCGTTATAAAGCGCAAGCAGGCCGGCAAAACAAGATTGCACCAACAAAAGCGCCACAACCAGCGCCCTGTCCGACTCATCATTTCTGGCACGGCGCAACATAACCTGTGCAATTGCAAAAAACAGCGCCGAGCCCAGAGCCGCCAGATGACCGGAAGATAAAGGTGCCGCCCCCGGCTGCAGCACCCAGACCACACCGGCAAAACCGAGAATCACCCCCGCCCAGCCGCGCAGTGAAAGCCGCTCTCCCACCATAATAAAGGCAACCACAGCCACAAGAATCGGCGACAGAAAACCAAGCACATAGGCTTCAGCCAAGGGCAAGGCTGAAAAAGCATAATAAATCAGCAATGTATTCATGGATAACAGCAAGGCGCGGCCAAAAGCCAGTTTTGGATAAAGCGGCAATAATTGCCGCGCCTGACCGCGTGCCAGACTGTGAAAAACAAGAAAGGATAAAGCAAAAACCGACAACAGAAATGTTGTTTCATAAACGCCAATACGTGCACTTAATGTTTTGACAATCGTATCCGCGCCGGAAAAAGCCGAAAAGGAAATAAAAGCGATCAGAGCCGCACGCAGATTATTTGTTTGATATTTTGTCATTCAGCTTGTCACCAATGCAGCAGCACAGCACAATTTTGCACGATAGGCGATGAGTATCATTTCCAGAGATCTCTTCAGACAGGCAGGCGCCCTCCCCGCAACGCTGCATGTGACAACAGAAATATATCAAAAGCCCGCGCAGAAACTGAAGAGCACCGCACGCAACTGCTTATATAAACTGTGCCTGCGCGACGTTACTGTTTCTTATAAAGAAAGCAAGCGATTTCAACGATTGTGACAGACTATGCCGGTCACGATTCAGTGTCGGCATAATCTCTCTCAACCATTTAATAATATTGTATCTTTTTAAGATAATGTTACACATAAAATTTACGCGAAACAGACAGGTTTGCACTTCGCTTTCAAAGCGCTCCGGCATCTTGTAAAAAACGAAAATCCTTATGCGGATTTCACCGCTTTTCCTGCCACATAGGTTTGCACAACGGCGCGGTCATCGCCCAGTGTCTGCAGCAAAAACAATTCCTGCGCCAGATTGGAACCGGCATCCATACGCAGCCGCATCGCAGCCGTAGCGCGACTGTTGAGCACCACAATATCGGCCTCTGTTCCCGCTTGCAGCGTGCCGATTTTATCCTCCATGGAGAGCGCGCGCGCATTGCCCAGAGTCATCATATAAAATGAGGCAAGCGGATTGAGCCGCTGGCCGCGCAATTGCAGCACCTTATAACCCTCATCCAGCGTGCGCAGCATTGACCAGCTGGTGCCGCCGCCGATATCTGTCGCCACAGCGATACGCACACCCGCATCACGCAGGCCGTCACGGTCAAACAAGCCGCTGCCAAGAAAAAGATTGGATGTCGGGCAGAACACAGCCACAGAACGGCTTTCAGCCAGTATCCTAACCTCGCGTCCGGAAAGATGGATGCAATGGCCGAGCAGTGTTTTTTCCCCGAGCAAACCATAATGCTCGTAAATACCGGTATAATCCGGTGCATCAGGATATAATGAACAGGTAAATTCAATCTCGGCGTGATTTTCAGACAGATGGGTCTGCACATAACAATCCGGATATTCCCGCACCAATGCCTGTGCGGCCTCCAGCTGTGCGGGTGTGGATGTAATGGCAAAACGCGGGGTAATCGCATAATCAAGCCGCCCTTTGCCATGCCAGCGGGCAATCAGTGCCTTTGTGTCATCATAAGATGATTGCGCTGTATCGCATAATGCGGCAGGGGCGTTGCGGTCCATCATCACCTTGCCGGCAATATTGCGCATTGCGCGCCGCTCGCTGGCACGAAAAAACGCATCCACGCTTTGCGGGTGCACAGAGCCGTAAGCTGCAACTGTTGTGGTGCCGTGGCGCAGCAATTCATCAATAAAACGCTCTGCTATATGCTCGCCAAACTGCTCATCGGCATATTTCTGCTCTTCAATGAAAGTATAATCATTGAGCCAGTCCAGCAATTCTGCTGCATAGGATGCAATGACCTGACTTTGCGGAAAATGAATATGCGCATCGATAAAGCCCGGCATGATAAGATACGGGCGGTGATCTGTTTGCGGTATACCAGGCATAGCCTGTGCGGCTATAGCCGCATAATCGCCCATAGCTTTGATCAGCCCGCCTTCAACAAGAACCGCGCCATCTTCATAATAATCATAAGACCGGCTATCACCTGAATCCTGCGGCTCGCTGATAAAACTGAGAACCCGCCCGCGGATGAGATGCTGCGACGCCTGTGCCATTGAGCTGTTAACCATAGGATAATCCTTACCACAAACAGACAGATAAAGAGATTTCGTCAGGGGCTGGCAAGTGATGCCGTTTCATACCAGCGCCGCAGCAATAACCGTTCCTTGGCACTCATCCCCGTGAGATTTGCAGGCGGCATGGCATGAGAGCGCGCGGCATTGAGATAAATTTCACGCGCATGCGCAGCAATGGCACTATCGCTATCAAGCAGCACGCCTTTGGGCGGCACCAAAATTCCTTCCCAGACAGGTTCTGCCATATGACACATGGAACAACGCCCCAGCACCGTATCGCGCACCGCTTCAAACTCCGGCGCATCGATGAAATTCTGCCGGATTGCTGAAACCGCCGCGGCTTGCGCCTCACCGGCATGATCCGGCTGTTTTGGCTCGGTAGACAACCACATAATCATAATAAACAAAATGGTTGTTGCCAGCCATGTCCAGGCAGGGCTGCCCTTGCGCGCATGGCGCGTGTTGAACCAGTGACGGATTGTTACCCCCATCAAAAATACCAGAGAGGCAATAATCCAGTTATATTTGGTGCCAAAAGCCAGCGGGTTATGGTTTGACAACATCAGAAAAATCACCGGAAGGGTAAGATAATTATTATGCGTGGAACGCTGTTTGGCAATCACGCCATATTTGGGATCGGGTGTGCGCCCCGCAATAAGATCAGCCACAACTTTTTTCTGATTGGGAATAATAACCTTAAACACATTGGCTGACATGATCGTGGCGGTAAATGCGCCAAGGTGCAGAAAGGCCGCACGGCCTGTGAATAATTGTGTGTAACCCCAGGCCATAAAGACCAGCACGCAATAGAGAATAACCATTAATTGCGTGGTGTTGCGCCCGAGCGGCGACCTGCACAAAAGATCATACATAATCCAGCCGCCGGCAATGGATGCCAGAGAAATGATAATTGCAGTGGCGCGGGATATATTCAGCACCTGCGGATCAATCAGATAAAGATCGGCGCCGCCATAATAAACGATACAGAGCAAGGCAAAGCCGGACAACCATGTGGCATAGGATTCCCATTTAAACCAGATCAGGTCTTCCGGCATACGTGATGGCGCAACCAGATATTTCTGGATATGGTAGAAACCGCCGCCATGAACCTGCCATTCCTCGCCATAAGCGCCCGCCGGCAGATCCGCCGCCTTACGCAAGCCCAGATCGAGAGCGATAAAATAAAAAGATGAGCCGATCCACGCAATGGCAGTGATAACGTGGAGCCAGCGGGCGGCAAAACCAAGCCAGTCCCACGCGATTGCCAGTTCAAACATGCATTCCTCCCCGATATGCAGCTGACATTTGCCACTATAGGAGAAGAATCAGGGAAAATACCAGAGCGGTTTATGTTGCAACCATCCCGCACTATTCATCATGGCAGAATGGATGCAGATCAAAAACGCAGCCCCTGCGCACGTTCCGGCAACAGAGTTATGGTTTGCGCATCCACATTGGCAAAGGCAAAGCGCAGAAAATCCTGTTGCCCTTCGCCGAAATAAGCCCCGGGAATGGTGATAACGCCACAGGTTTTTGCCAGCTTCTCAGACACCACTGCCGATTCCATGCCCCTGAATGGATGACGCACAAAAGCAAAATAAGCGCCGACAGAAACAGCCTCCCAACCCTTCATCGCGGCAATTGCAGCACGCAGTGCCTGTGCACGGCGGGCAATTTCACGGCGGTTTTCATTGCGCCATTCTGCCAAGGGCTCAATTGCCTGCGCAATGGCTGCCTGCGGCGGGCGCGGAGCGCAGATTTGCAAATTATCCATAATTTTGGCGATTTCATAAATCACCCGTTCTGCCGCAACAATCGCGCCAAGGCGATGCCCCGGAATACAAAAAGATTTGGAGAAACTGTAGAGCTGGACAAGATAATCCCCCCAGTCATCTTCAGCAAATAAATGATGCGGGGCTGCTTCTGCATCCTCCAGAAAATCGCGATAGGTTTCATCCAGCACAAGCCATGTGCCATTGGCGCGGCAAATTTCATAGATCTCTTTCAAGACCTGCGGCGGATAGACTGCGCCGGTCGGATTATTTGGCGTGACCAGCGCCAGCACCTTTACCCCCGCATGCAGCACCTGTTTTAATTCAGCCGGATCCGGCACAAAACCGTTTTCCGCACGGCATGGCATCAATTCCAGCCCGATGCCCAGCATAGCCAGTGAAGTTTCATGGTTGAAATAGAGCGGATTGCTCAGCATCACCACATCACCGGCGCCGGCCAGTGCCATGATCGCCGCGATAAAAGCCTGATTGCACCCGGCGGTAATCTGCACCTGTGCGGCTGCAAGCCCTGTCCGGTAAAGGCCGCTGACATGACGGGCATAGGCCTCGCGCAAAGCAGCAACACCTTCAATAGGCCCATAGCCGGCATAATCCTTGCTGCCGGCTGCCTCGCCCAGCAAGCGCAATATCGCATCATGGGGCGGATAGCCCGGCACCGCCTGAGACAAATCAATCAACGGCCCGCATGCGCCGTCATAGGCCTGTGCCCATGCTTTTACCGCCGGAATGGGCGGAAAGGACAAGGCTGAAATCACCGGATTGATACGCGGCCTGACAATATTGCTCATGGCAGTTTCCCTCAAAATACCAGTGCCGGCGCAACAATCGTGCCATACCGGCATTACTCCTCTGGCCGGGATAGCACATAGGCAGCAGAAGCCAACATAAAAAGCGCAACCCCAAGCCCCAGATACAGGCCGGGCCTTGCCCCAACGAGAAAAAGCACATAGCCGGCAACCATGCCGCCGCAGGCCAGTTTTTTGGCGCGACGCGGAATTGCGCCACGCTCACGCCATTTGATCACCAGCGGGCCAAACCGGGGATGAGAAAGAATATACTGCTCAAATCTTGGCGAAGAGCGGGCAAAAAACCATGCCGCAAGAATGATAAAAATCGTTGTAGGCATTACCGGTAAAACAGCGCCGATAACACCAAGTATGAGCATCAATATCCCAAGGCAAAAATACAGGATCCGCTGCGGCCCTGTCAGAACAGTTGGTGCGCCAGCGCCGTTTTTCTCACCAGCCTGCACAATGACAGCATCCGTAATTTCAGGATTCCTTGTTACCTGCGCCGGATGACCGGCTTGTTCGGAAGATGTGTCAGACAGTGGATGAGGCATCAGTAATACCCAACAGATTTAAAGATATGCGGCCTGAAAATAACACCTGTATTGTCTTGCTGCCCGCTCCTTCTTGTTTATCACAATTGGTAAGAGATAGCCGCCAATCATGCCGGTTCATGCTTTAAACCTAAAAGATGATGGTGACAATCAGCTTTTAAATTGTAGCAAAGCTGCCTTGCAAGCCTGCCTCAAAAGGTTCCAATTCTTGATCTTTGGCCTTTTACACTTGCCATACAAACACAGATTGCACCACCAAACCAACTGTCTGAGTTTTGAATCGGCAAATGATCATATCCTTTGCTTATAAGGCGGGACTCTCTCTCCAATTAATTTCTTAATATAAAATAATTTAAATGTAAAAATAAATAATTTATAAGAATAAAATTCAATTATAAAAAATATTTATTGCAAATAAATATTCAATATAACGAAATTTTACAAATCATTAACCTAAAACACAATTCAGGATATATTCCGGTTCTGACCATTTCAATGCCACATTTACATAGCAACTGAACGCCGGAACTTCTGCTTTTTCGGATTATTGATAAACCGAAGAGCGGTGCACAGATTGCTCGGTCATGCTCCGGCCTGCCCGCTCTGACCCAACCCTCACGCCTTGCAGTTTTGCACCCTATCAGGCAACCGCAAGGCGATGATACCGGTACAACCTATGATGACCAGAACCACCAGACACCTGCCTGCATTATTCGCCTTTTCCGCGGCTCTTTTTATCGCCTCCGCCTTTACGGGCAGTCATGCTGAAGCAGCTTCCGTCAATTGCGGCCGCGCTTCATGGTATGCTCTGACCTCCAAAACCGCTTCCGGCGAGCGGATGAACCCTGCAGGCATGACCGCTGCCCACCGCACCCTGCCACTTGGCAGCAAAGTGCGCGTAACCAATCAAAGCAACGGCAAATCCCTGATTGTGCGCATTAATGACCGCGGCCCTTTTATTAAAGGCCGTGTGCTCGACCTCTCCAAGGGAGCTGCGCAAAAACTGGGTTTTGTCGGCGCCGGACACACCAGGGTTTGCTATAGTAAGCTGTAATATTACCTCTATCACCAGCGGCATAAAAACTGCCGCTGTTCCGGTGATCAATTATATATTGATGCACCCTTAATGCGTGTTAACCATTTTTTAACAAATACCGGGGTGTTCCTTCCCGCACAATTGACTCCAGGCCGTTACGGATATTAACATTTTGTTAATAAGTCGCGTTGAGCTGAGGCGTTGTGTATGTTCAGTTTCAAAACCTTTAAAAATCTGGCTCTGTCAGCCGCAGGCACGGCGCTGGCTGTCGGATTTTCTTTATCCTCAGTTCAGGCGCAACAAGCTGATACGCCCTTTATGACAACGGGCGGCCTCACATCCCAGCCGATCGGCCATTATGAATTTTGCAAACGTCTGCCTAATGAATGCAATCTGACCTTTGCCCGAACCACGCCAATAAAGCTTGATCAGGCCACCTGGACAAAAATCCTGCAGGTTAATACGGATGTGAATAACCGTATTCAGCCGGTAACCGATATGGAACTTTACGGACAGGAAGAATATTGGGCTTACCCGTCTGTTGCCGGTGACTGCGAGGATTATGTGTTGCTCAAGCGCCGTGAACTGGCCGAAGCCGGCCTTCCGCTCAGCTCTTTGCTGATTACCGTTTTGCGCAAGCCTGACGGTGAAGGCCATGCGGTTTTGACCGTGCGCACCGATCGCGGTGATTTTGTGCTGGATAATCTCACCGACACGGTCAAAAACTGGCAGGAAACCGATTATACCTATCTCAAGCGTCAGGCTGCCAATCATACCGGGCGCTGGGTTTCCATTGAACCGCCGCATAATATGGTTGTCGGCGCCGTTAAATAAGCACTTTTATGCGCTGACCATCTCCGCAGCCATGCGATAGGATACGGCCTCGGCGAGATGGTGACGCTCCACATATTGTTCCGCCTCAAGATCAGCCAGAGTGCGCGCCACCTTCAACACCCGGTGATAGGCCCGCGCTGATAAACGCAGTTTTTCACTCACATCATAGAGCAGTTTGCGCCCGTCATCGCGCATGGCCGCCACTTCCTCCAGAAGGCTGGCCGGACAGGCTGCATTGGTTGCAATATGCGCGCAGCCAAGCTGCTTATAACGCGCCTCCTGTATGCGGCGCGCTTGCAGCACGCGCTGTGCCACAGAGGCGCTGGGTTCTGCCTGTGCGGTCAGAATAAGATCAGAGGGTTTGAGTGCTGCCACTTCCACCCGCAAATCAATACGGTCCAGCAAGGGGCCTGATATCCGCGCCTGATAATCACTGCGGCAGCGCGGCCCCCGTGCACAGGTAAAACCCGGCTCGCCGGCCATGCCGCATTTGCACGGATTCATCGCTGCCACCAGTTGAAACCGTGCCGGATAGCTGACACGGTGGTTGGCGCGGGCAATCATACATTCCCCCGTCTCCAGCGGCTGGCGCAGTGAATCCAGCACTTGCGGGGAAAATTCCGGCAATTCATCAAGAAACAGCACTCCATGATGCGCCATGGAAATCTCGCCCGGTTTTGCCTTGTGCCCGCCGCCAACCATTGCCGCCATGGAGGCAGAGTGATGCGGACTGCGAAACGGCCGCCGATCCGTAAGCCGCCCGCCCGATAAGGTGCCGGCTACCGAGGCAATCATGGAAACATCGAGCATTTCCCGCGCGGATAAAGGCGGCAAAATACCGGGCAGACGCTGCGCCAACATAGATTTTCCCGAGCCCGGCGGGCCTGAAAACAACAGATTATGATTGCCGGCCGCAGCAACTTCCAGTGCCCGTTTTGCACTTTCCTGCCCCTTAACATCCGCAAGATCAAGGATCATTTCCTCAGAATCATGCAGGCTCTGCAAAGCCGGTTGCGGGCGGGTCAGCACTTGCGAGCCGCGAAAATGATTAGCCAGTGCAATCAGGCTGCGCGGATTGAGTATCTCCATATCCGCATCCGCCCAGGCAGCCTCGGCACCGCAAGCCTGCGGGCAGATCAGCCCCATCCCATGCATATTGGCAGTAATAGCAGCAGGCAAAACGCCGGCAACAGGCGCAATGGCACCATCCAGCGCAAGCTCGCCCAATACCACATAGGATTGCAAACAATCTTCCGGCAAGGCACCAACCGCCACCATCAGCCCCATGGCAATTGGCAGATCATAATGCGAACCCTCTTTCGGCAAATCCGCAGGCGCCAGATTAATCGTCACCTTTTTAACCGGCATTGACAGGCCGGATGCATGCAACGCGGCCTGTACACGCTCACGGCTCTCAGCCACAGCCTTATCCGGCAGACCAACAATCGACATCCCCATCTTGCCCGGTGCCGCCATTACCTGCACATCAACAAGTTTTGCCTCAATCCCCTGAAATGCAACCGTGCTGATCCGCGCAATCATCACAATCCCCCGCCTCAGAGCAGTTCCGGTCAGAATAAATCACCGCCACCGCGCCAAATATTTGTTCCGTGGCATTTCATAAACGCAAAACCGTTTCACACTTTTGCTGGAAATGCTCAGGTCTTTATTTTATCGCATTATCCGGACGCAAAACCGCTTCACACTTTTGCTGGAAATGCTCGATAAAAACAATTTAAGCAGAAGAAACGCAGCAAGCAATAAACAAAAACACCGGAACTGCAAATGAGTTTCCGGTGTTTTAATAATTATATCAATTACTTATAAAGAAACAAAAAACCATTCAGGCGCGTTTTGCCTCCACCGCATCCCAGAAGATTTCGGCAATATCCGCGCCGCCAAAACGCTTGATTTCACGGATGCCGGTTGGTGATGTCACATTGATTTCAGTCATATAATCACCAATCACATCAATACCGACAAGGATAAAACCGCGCTCTTTCAGTGACGGGCCGATACGTGCACAAATCTCCTGTTCCCGCGCAGTCAGCTCCGTTGCCTCAGCGCGGCCGCCAACATGCATATTGGAGCGCGCATCGCTGGCCGCAGGTACACGGTTAATGGCACCCACCGGTTCACCATCAATCAAAATAATGCGCTTATCACCGGCACGTACCTCTTTGAGATAGCGTTGCACAATAAACGGCTCACGATACATCTGCTCAAACATTTCCAGCAACGAAGTCAGATTGCGGTCATCGCTGGTCAGATGAAACACGCCCGCACCGCCATTGCCATAAAGCGGCTTGATAATGATATCACCAAACTCCCTGCGAAACTTCAGCACTTCCTGAATATCTTTGGTAATCAGTGTTTCCGGCATAAGATCAGGAAATTCCGTGACAAAGATTTTCTCGGGGCTGTTGCGCACCCATGCCGGATCATTCACCACCAGCGTCTTGGGGTGAATGCGCTCCAGAAGATGGGTCGTGGTAATATAATTCATGTCAAAAGGCGGATCCTGACGCAGCAAAATCACATCCATTTCCGACAAATCTGTAGGCACAGCCTGACCAAGCGTGAAATGATCGCCCTCAATATCACGCACCTGCAACGGCTCCAGTGCAGCACTGACCACCCCATCGCGCATGGAAAGGCGATCCGGCGTATAATGATAAAGCTCATGGCCGCGCGCTGCCGCTGCAAGACACAGCGCAAAACTGGTATCTCCCGCGATACGAATGGAATTAATATGGTCCATCTGAACCGCAATTTTTAAAGCCATGATATCCTCATCAAGAAATTATGCCTTACACGCACTTGACAAAAATACCGGCTTGAACAGTTTTTTAAAAAACCCTGCGCCGGTATTTATAATTGTAACTACATAAATAATATCAGGGCATATTGCCTTCAACAATGATAATTTCACCATCGGCAACACTCTGGCGGATTGCCGCGGCAGCCTGATATTCCTGTGAATTATAGCAATCGAGCGCATGTTGCATGCTTGGAAATTCAATAATGACATTGCGGGCGCGCCCCTGCCCCTCAACCGCATGTGCAACGCCGCCACGGGCAATAAAATTTGCCTGATAGCGTTCAAAGGCCGGTCTGGCGGTGCTGATATAATCCTTATACCGCTCTGTATCACGCACATCCACACGGGCAATCCAATAGGCTTTTGTCATTATCTCTCACCTTTTTTAAATAAAGCCGGAATATAAAGCGCCGTTATAAAACCGCCGCCATCTCCTCCAGAATCTGTTGTGCGGCCGCCTTGCGGTCTGCGGCACCAACAATCGGGCGCGCCACCACCAAATGGCTTGAACCAGCACGCAAGGCATCTGCCGGTGTCATCACCCGTTTCTGGTCGCCTGCCGCGCTGCCCTTCGGGCGAATACCCGGCGTTACCACAGCCATTTCCGGCCCGATAATTTTACGGATAGCTGCTGATTCTGCCGCTGATGCCACAATGCCGCCCATGCCTGCTTCATAAGCCTGCTGCGCGCGGCGCAGCACCAGATCCTGCGGCGTCATCGTATAACCTGCCTCCAGCATATCGGCCTGATCCATCGATGTCAGAACCGTTACGCCAAGCAGGCAGAGATCAGACCCCCTTGCAGCGGCCACAGCCGCACGCATCGCCTTTGGATAGGCATGGAGTGTCATCATCGTCACGCCGCGTTTGGCAATATTTTCCACGCCCTTGGCAATCGTATTATCAATATCGAGCAATTTTACATCGAGAAAAACCTTTTTGCCCATTGCCAGCAAATGTGAGGCAAAATCCAGACCGCCACCTTTTGAACTATTGGAAAATACCAGTTGATAGCCGATTTTATAAAACGAAACCGTATCGCCCAGTTCTTCAACAATTTTTTCCGCTGCAATCACATCCGGCACATCAAGACCAACGATCAGCCGGTCGCGCACATTGCTCACATCCATCATCTATCTCCGCACATTATTCTGGTCTGGCACTGTTTTCTCTTCGCATAAGACAGGCCTGCAGAAAAGCTCTGATTGCCGGCAAGGCAATCAGATGCAGAGAAAATAAGATTTGGCAGGAAATTTTGCGTGCCATAAATACAAAATAGTTTTGCGTGGCCGGAATGGCTGAAATCAGACCAGAATCAAATCAGAATCCGGCGATAGACCCAAAGACGCACGGGCGGCAAATTCCGCAAAATAAAATCAAAGCCTTCCACGCTATAGGCGCCGCGCCCCACCGGCAATGGCGATACGGGCCCGTAAGAAATCTGCATAACCGGCCGGCCGGCCGGAATACGATTAAGCAGATCTTCCAGAAAAGTCAGACGCTTTTCCAGCGGGAAATTAAGAAGCGGCACAGCGGAGATAACACTGTCAAATTGCTGGTCACGATGCTCGCCAAGCGTTGTATCGAGATCAAACGCATCACCATGCAAAAAATTCACATCCGGATAGCAGTTTTGCAAATGATTGAAAAATGCCGCCGAATATTCAACTGAAAACAATTTTTCCGGTGCAATGCCACGCTCCAGAATAGCCTTGGTGATAACACCGGTGCCCGGCCCGAGCTCAAGAACCGGCAAACCCGATGCGGGATTAACAATGCTGGCCATGCGCCGCGCAGTAATGCTGCTTGTAGGCAAAATAGCCCCCACAGCTTTAGGCTTATCAATCCAGCCTTTAAAAAAACGGATCTCCTCATCAAATTTCTGCGCGAGTTTTTTAGGTATAAGACCAGCCATCAAACACTCCCATATGTCGCCAGCAGATAAAAGATTGACGCCTTTCGTGGCGGAAGCAAGACAAAAAATACCTGTAGCTATGATTTTCTTGAAAAGACGGAATTATAAAACTTAAAAAATAAAAGCGGTATTCGCAAAAACTGCCAATACCGCCCATCATGCCCCTTAAAATCTGCCGGTTTTAATCACTGATTCCCTCAAAGAAATCTTTCATCCGTGCAAAAAAACCGCTGGATTGCGGGCTGTTATCTCCCGATGAAATCTTTTCAAACTCTTCCAGCAATTCGCGCTGGCGTTTGGAAAGATTTTGCGGTGTTTCAATAGCAATCTGAATATAAAGATCACCGGTCATCTGCTGACGCAATATCGGCATCCCCTTACCCTTCAGGCGGAATTGCTTGCCATTCTGGGTGCCTTCGGGCACTTTAACGCGGGTCTGCGTGCCATCAAGTGTTGAGACCTCAAACTGCCCGCCAAGTGCAGCCGTCGCCATTGAAATCGGCACCTTGCAATAGAGATCCGCACCGTCCCGCTGGAAAAATTCATGCGGCTTGATGGACAGAAAAATATAAAGATCGCCATTGGGGCCGCCGCGCATACCAGCCTCGCCCTCGCCTGTCAGGCGGATACGGGTGCCATCCTCAATCCCTGCCGGAATATTGACAGACAGATTGCGCTCCTGACTGATGCGGCCGGTGCCGTCACATTTCGGGCACGGATCCTTGATCATCTGGCCACGGCCGTTACAGGTATGGCAGCTGCGCTCCACAGAGAAAAAGCCCTGCGCCACACGCACACGGCCGGCACCGCCGCAAGTGGTACAGGTTACAGGCTGCGTGCCTTTTTTAGCCCCGCTGCCCGCGCATTCTTCACACGAGATTGAGCCCGGCACACTGATTTGTGCCGTCTTGCCACTATAGGCTTCCTCAAGCGTGACTTCCATATTATAGCGCAGGTCAGCCCCGCGCTCGCGGCCATTAGAGCGCCGGCTGCGCCCACCCCCCATGACATCGCCAAAAATATCCTCAAAAATATCAGCAAAGCCACCAGCGCCGAAACCACCGCCAAAGCCGCCAAAGCCGCCGGCGCCACCGCCGCCATTTTCAAAAGCGGCATGACCAAAACGGTCATAGGCTGCACGTTTCTGCGGGTCTTTCAGCACATCATAAGCTTCACCCAGTTCCAGAAATTTGGCTGCTGCCTGTTCATCATTCGGATTGCGATCCGGATGATATTTCATTGCCAGCTTACGATAGGCGGATTTGATAATTTGATCGTCCGCCGTTCTGGCAACACCCAGCGTCTCGTAATAATCTACTTTCATAAACCATTCGTCCCGATGGCTGTTGTCTGATAATATTGCCCGGATCAGAACATTTCAGACAGTCATTAAAGTTTGCCGCAGCCTTGAATATTACAGAAGATCAACCTGTTGTCTTTCTGAAAACACCGATATGGCGCTGACATTTTTTATCGTGTTTTAAAGGCAAAACCGCAGAATATTTTCAGGGAAATGCCGCTTATATTCCGCCTTATTATGTGGAAATTTTGCCATGCAATTTCCAGAGACGGGAAAATAATCAATTTGTGCGAAATTCTGCCTGTTCCTGAACAAAACATTTCCGGCGTTTCTGTTTCAATCAAACCCGTTCCGGGTAACAGAGCCTGCACAACAAACGGACAAAAGCCCGGCTTTATGCCGGGCTTTGCCGTTTCACCTGAAAAATCAGGATTTTTTCTTGTCTTCGTCGATTTCTTCAAAATCGGCGTCAACAACATCATCATCATCATTTGCACGGGCTTCGGCTGCATCTTCGCTGCCTTCAGCATTCTGTGCTGCTTCATACATAGCCTGACCAAGCTTCATTGAAGCTTCGGCAAGAGCCTGCGTTTTGGCCTTAATGTCTTCAGCATCATCACCTTCAACAGCGGTTTTCAGCGCGGCAAGAGCGGTTTCAATTGCAGTCTTGTCCTCAGCTGAAACTTTATCGCCATATTCCTTCAGCGATTTTTCAGTCGAATGGATCAGTGCCTCGCCCTGATTTTTAGCTTCAACAGCTTCACGGCGTGCCTTATCGGCATCAGCATTGGCTTCCGCATCCTTGATCATCTTTTCAATATCAGCATCGGACAGACCGCCGGATGCCTGAATACGGATCTGATGTTCCTTGCCAGTGCCCTTATCCTTGGCGGTTACGTTAACAATACCGTTCGCGTCAATATCAAAGGTCACTTCAATCTGCGGCACACCGCGTGGTGCAGGCGGAATACCGACAAGGTCAAACTGGCCAAGCAGCTTGTTATCTGCTGCCATTTCACGCTCACCCTGGCTGACGCGGATCGTCACAGCCGACTGATTATCCTCAGCGGTCGAGAAGGTCTGCGACTTCTTGGTCGGAATGGTTGTGTTACGGTCGATCAGACGGGTGAACACACCACCAAGCGTTTCAATACCAAGCGACAGCGGGGTTACGTCGAGAAGCAGAACGTCCTTGACATCACCCTGCAAAACACCGGCCTGAATAGCAGCACCCATTGCCACCACTTCATCAGGGTTCACACCCTTATGCGGATCCTTGCCGAAGAAGGATTTAACAACTTCCTGAATCTTCGGCATACG
This sequence comes from Pseudochrobactrum albidum, assembly GCF_051851455.1. Taxonomy (NCBI): domain Bacteria; kingdom Pseudomonadati; phylum Pseudomonadota; class Alphaproteobacteria; order Hyphomicrobiales; family Brucellaceae; genus Pseudochrobactrum; species Pseudochrobactrum albidum. Next base: position 158,161 of record NZ_JBPVTR010000023.1, on the reverse strand, counting down.
GGTCATACCGCCAACCAGAACAACCTCACCGATTTCACCGGCTTTCAGGCCGGCATCGCGCAATGCTGCCTTACATGGTTCAATCGTGCGCTGCACCAGATCATCCACCAGGCTTTCAAATTTTGCACGGGACAGTTTGATAGCCAGATGTTTAGGACCGGTTGCATCGGCAGTAATAAACGGCAGGTTAACTTCGGTCTGCTGAGCGGAAGACAGCTCGATCTTGGCTTTTTCCGCAGCTTCTTTGAGGCGCTGCAGAGCCAGCTTGTCATTTTTCAGATCAATGCCCTGCTCTTTTTTGAATTCTGCTGCCAGATATTCAACCAGACGCATGTCAAAATCTTCACCGCCGAGGAAAGTATCACCATTGGTGGACTTCACCTCAAACACACCATCGCCGATTTCGAGGATCGACACGTCAAATGTACCACCGCCAAGGTCGTAAACCGCAATGGTTTTTGCCTCGCTCTTGTCAAGGCCATAGGCCAGAGCCGCAGCTGTCGGCTCGTTGATAATGCGCAGCACCTCAAGGCCGGCAATTTTACCGGCATCCTTGGTTGCCTGACGCTGGGCATCGTTAAAATAGGCAGGAACCGTGATAACAGCCTGCTCAACTTTTTCACCGAGATAAGATTCGGCCGTCTCCTTCATTTTCTGAAGAATCATCGCAGAAACCTGCGAGGGAGAATATTTCTTGCCGTGCACTTCAACCCAGGCATCGCCATTGTCGCCCTTGACGATCTTATAAGGCACAAGATCCTTGTCCTTGGTGACCATCGGATCATCAAAGCGGCGGCCGATCAGGCGCTTAACGGCAAACAGGGTACCTTCCGGATTGGTAACAGCCTGACGTTTCGCAGGCTGACCAGCGAGACGTTCATCACCATCGGTAAAAGCAATAATCGAAGGCGTGGTACGTGCACCTTCAGCATTCTCAATGACCTTTGCGTTCTTACCGTCCATAACGGCGACACAGGAGTTGGTCGTTCCCAGATCGATACCAATTACTTTAGCCATATTAATTCTTCTCCATTCAGCGAACTGCCGGGACCTCTGCCGAGCATTCCATGTGGCAGCCCCTATCGGGTTTTTGACAAAACGAACCGGCTTTTAAACGCCTGTTCGTCACGAGTCGAGGGGTATATAAGAAGGGGGAATTTTCACTGCAAGCCACATAGCCGTAATTGCGACAAAAATCCCGCCTTCCGATCACTTTTTCTGCTGTTTTTGACAAGATTCAGAGATTTTTTCATAATTGAAAATTCTGCTGCCTGTATTTATCCGGGCATTTCTGCCGCAAAATAAATCCTGTCAATAACATGTTGATTGGCTTTCGAGTTTTCAAGGCTGAACAGCCTGTCACTTTCACCACGCACAAAACGCACAAAGGCATCGGCCTGAAGGCTATATTGATTGCAGTTCTGATAAGTCCACTCCTGCGCTGTTTTATGTGCCTGATCATGCCATGTCACCCGTGCATGATCATATTTGCCGGCATTAAACGGCGCGTGAACCGTAATCATGCCCTGATCGCCATGGAATACCATATGCTGACGGCCTGCCAGTTGCGAGCCAACATAAAAGCTCAGATCAAAACCGGCAAAACGTGCCAGAACAGTTGCATAGCGATCTGTGCCAAAGGCCGGATCCCGCTCAAGGCGGGCAAAGATTTCCTGCGGCTCCTGCCCTGTCACCATCCGTGTCACCACAGTCGGATAAACGCCAATATCCAGCAAGGCGCCACCGCCAAGCGCCACCTGATTGCGCATATTCGCCGGATCATTATTAAAATAGGCAAAACAACCCTGCACATGGCGCAGCCTGCCGATGCTGCCGGCGGCAATAAGATCACGCACTTTTGCCCATTGCGGATGGTAATAAACCATAAAAGCTTCAGAAATCACAACTTTATGGCGCTCACGCGCCTCAATCAGCCGGTCAATCTCTTCTGCCTTCAGCGCAATCGGCTTTTCACACAGCACATGCTTGCCTGCTTGTGCTGCTTTAAAAGACCATTCAATATGCTGCGATGTGGGCAGCGGAATATAAACGCCATCAATCTGATCGCTTGCCAGCAATTCCTCATAGGAGCCAAAACTCAAAGGCGCATTGAAACGATCTGCCACAGCGCGGGCACGGATCGCATCACGGCTGGCAATAGCGTGAACAACCCCTGTTTCCGATGCTGCAATTGCCGGCAAAACCTGTGTTATGCCAATATTGGCCGTTGATAAAACGCCCCAACGGAACATGAGGTTTCCTTTCAAAAATACAAATTATATGACCGCCTCAGGCCAGGGAACAACTGTCACCTCCGGCCAGCTCTGTTGTGCCCGCAGACCCTTTGCATGATAGGTCGCACGACTATCAAGAACGGGATTGGGTGTTATCCGGAATGAGAAAAGGTCATTCAAACCAAAAGGAGCATATAGTTTCAACCCACCGCCCTCTTCAAGCCTTATCCCCACGGCATGGGTTTTGGAGGCAAAGCGATCAATACCCTCCTCGCTACTGTGTAACGGCGCATAATTCTGGCCAAAACGCTTTTCATACCACAAATGCACCCGCGCCTGATTGCGGATTTCCACCGGCAAGGGCAAAGCAGAGAACAGCCTGTCTCCTGTTTTGATAATATGGTCTTCCGCCTCATAAGAAAGATCGGAGGCGTCAAAATAAAACAGGTCAATATCCTTGATACCATGGATTTCCGGCCGGCCTGTCAGCGTATTCCACACCAAATTATAAAGCGCACCGGAGACAATATACCAATCCGGCAGATCAAGCTGCCGGCTAAGGTTTAAAACATCCGTGATAAGCACACTGCCGCGCATTATATCCAGAAAGATTTTCTGTTGCTGCTGAAAAGTCAGACCGGAAAACCGCAAATGTGTCATGACCATCCATGATTTTGTCACAAGTTTTGTGTTGTAGCTGGAGCCGGAAATTCTGGGATAACTTGAACCCGGCAGTCAAGTGAATTATATAAAGCGCACTAAAGAAAGGTATGAAATGGCTTTACGCGGCAGACCGCGCAGTTTCGACCGTGAAATCGCGCTGGAAAAAGTAATGAAGGTTTTCTGGGAAAAAGGCTATGAATGCGCCCAGATCAATGACTTTACTGCGGCCATCGGCATTACCCCGCCAAGTTTTTATGCAGCATTTGGTTCAAAAGAACAGGCTTTTCGTGAAGCCGTACAATATTACACGGCCACAATTGGCGGCGCATCATTAATGGCGCTGGATGAAGCTGCAACCATTCAGCAGGGCATACGCGCCATGCTGGAAACCCATGCGGATAAAGTCTATGCCTGCCCGGCAGGGGGCTGCATGGTCAGTGTCAGTTCCATTCAATGCAAACCAGAGAATAAAGCCGTTAAGGAATTTCTTAAAACCGTGCGAAAAGACGCCTTTGAGCGTATTCTGGCTCGCTGTGAAAAGGCGTTAAAAGATGGCGACCTGCCGCAAGGAACCGATCTTGTCCAGATGGCAGAGTTTTACCATGCCATGTTGCAAAGCCTGTCTTATGAAGCGCGCGACGGCGGTAATCGGCAGGCCATTCAAAATATTATTGAAATGGCTATGCGCGCCATGCCGGAACCCTCAAAAACCGCTGCCTGAATATAAATCAGGAATTTGCTGTAACTTGTGCGATTTTATCTGATACAGTTTTGTCCGATGCAGTTCCGGTCGGGATGCAAGTGCCGGAAATGCGCCAAATAATTGTTTTATCGCTTTATTAAGACACACAAAACGTCTCAAAGCTTTGGTTTTAAACGCTCTGTCAATATGAAACCCGCCTGCTGAACGGCGCCCAATCGTTGAACGGTCGGTTCAGCAGACGGGTTTTATTGCATTAACCGCGCAATACACCGCCAGTTTGTTTGGCGACACTCTCAATAATGCGCTTTGCTGCGGTTTCCAGATCCTCTTCCGTCAATGTACGGTCAAGCGGCTGTAATACCACTTCCACAGCCACAGACTTCTTCCCCTCACCCACTGAAGCGCCGGTGAAAATATCAAAAACCTGTACGCCGGAAATCAGCTTTTTCTCCGCAGCATTAACCGCGCGGACAATGGCCGCCGCCTCAACAGAAAGATCAACCACAAAAGCAAAATCGCGTTTTACTGCCTGAAACTGTGACAATACCAGTGCCGGTTTGGTGCAGCTTGATTTTTGCTTTGGCTCAGGAATCGCATCAATAAAGACCTCAAACCCGCACAAAGCACCCGAGATATCCATAAGATCCAGCACATCAGGATGAAACTCACCAAAATGACCAAGCACGACTTTTGGCCCGAGCTTTAAGGTGCCGGAACGCCCCGGATGATACCATGACGGGCCACCGGCTTCGATCTGGATACGATCAACCGGTGCGCCGCAGGCTTCCAGAACCGCCAAGGCATCGGCTTTGGCGTCAAACACATCTACGGCTTCAGCATTGCCCGACCAGAAACGGCCGGCACCTTCAACACCGGCTGTGCCACGGCGAATGCCGCCTGCCACGCGGCGCTGCTCCTGCGGCTTATCGCCCTCATAGGTGCCGGATACTTCAAACAATGCCAGATCGGCAAATCCGCGGTCAGCATTGCGCTTTGCAGCGGATAAAAGCCCCGGCAGCAATGAAGGGCGCATATCCGACATATCGGCTGCAATAGGATTGGCCAGTTTAAGTTCCGGCTTACCGCCACCAAAAGCTTTGGCCTGCGCCTCTGAAATAAAGGAATAGGTTACGGCTTCCATCATACCGCGGGTTGCCAGAATGCGTTTGGCAAGGCGCGAGCGGATCTGCAGTGTGGTAAGGATCTTGGAGTTGACACTGCCCATATGCGGCAAAGGCTGCGGCTCAATCCTGTTGATACCGTAGATACGCATCACTTCCTCAACGAGATCGGCCTTGCCTTCCACATCACCGCGCCATGAAGGCACCTTGACCTGTAACACATCCCTGCCCGCGCCCTCAACTGTAAATCCGAGGCGGGTCAGAATATCCGCAGCCTGCTGCGAGGCAACATCAATGCCGGTCAGACGTTTGATTTCAGTAACCGGAAATTCAATAATGCGCGGCTTGTAAGGCATATAGCCAACAGTTGTAACCTCTGCCGGCTCCCCACCGCACAGGTCAAGAACCAGCCTTGTTGCCAGTTCCGCACCCGGCTCCATCATCTGCGGATCAACACCACGTTCAAAACGATAGCGGGCATCGGTAATAATGCCCAATTCACGGCCGGTGCGCGCAATCATGCGTGCATCCCACAATGCCGATTCAATCAGCACATCAGTGGTGTTTTCATCACAGCCGGAATGTTCGCCCCCCATAATGCCGGCAATGGATTCCACGCCGTTTTCATCAGCAATCACATAATGATGTGCAGACAGCTTATATTCCCGCTGATCAAGCGCCAGAATAGTTTCTCCCTCTCTGGCGGAGCGCACTGTCAGATTGCCTTTTACCTTTGCCGCATCAAACACATGCAGCGGGCGGCCATAATCAAAGGTCACATAATTGGTGATATCAACCAGCGCATTGATCGGGCGCAGGCCAATTGCCTTGAGACGCTGCTGCATCCATTGCGGGCTCGGGCCGTTTTTAACACCTTTTACCAGACGCAGGGAAAAACCGTTACAAAACGGCTTGTCAGCATCCTGATCAAGAATAATCTTAACCGGTGTTGCGCCAGCGCCTTTGACCGGGGCAATCACATCGCCTTTAAGCCGGCCAAGGCCGGCGGCTGCCAGATCACGGGCAATACCATGCACGCCGGTGCAATCGGCACGGTTTGGCGTGAGGCCGATTTCAATCACCGGATCATCAATACCCATATAAGTGGCAAAGCTCATGCCGACAGGGGCATTAGCGGGCAGATCAATAATGCCGTTATGCTCATCCGACAATTCCAGCTCGCGCTCAGAACACATCATGCCGAAGCTTTCAACACCACGGATTTTGCCAACCGATAATGTCATATCAAGACCCGGCACATAATCACCCGGACACCCAAGGACACCGATCATGCCGGCGCGGGCATTGGGTGCACCGCACACAATTTGCAATGGCTTGCCATCACCGGCATCAACGCTCAAAACACGTAATTTGTCGGCATCGGGATGCTGTACCGCAGTCAGCACTTTGGCAATTTTAAATGTTTTAAAAGCCTCACGGTCATCAACCCCGTCCACTTCCAGACCAATATCGGTAAGTTTTTCAAGGATTTCTTCCAGTGAGGCATCCGTTTCAAGATGTTCTTTCAGCCAGGAAAGTGTGAATTTCATTTTATCTATCCTTTCCGTCTCTTACGCGCTCAGACCGCCGAACAAGGTCGGCAAATCGAGAGGACGGAAGCCGTAATGATTGAGCCAGCGCACATCAGCATCAAAGAAAGCGCGCAGATCCGGCATGCCATATTTGAGCATAGCGATACGGTCGATACCCATGCCCCAGGCAAAGCCCTGATAAATATCAGGATCATAACCCGCATTGCGCAACACATTCGGATGCACCATGCCGCAGCCTAAAATTTCCAGCCAGTCATTGCCCTCGCCAAATCTGACATTGCCGCCGGAGCGGTCGCACTGAATATCAACCTCCATTGACGGCTCGGTAAACGGGAAGAAGCTCGGACGCAGGCGCATTTTAACCGAAGGTACTTCAAAAAATGCCTTGCAGAACTCTTCCAGCACCCATTTGATATTGGCCACATTGGCAGCCTTATCCACAACCAGCCCCTCCACCTGATGGAACATCGGTGAATGGGTGGCATCAGAATCCATGCGATAGGTCTTGCCCGGAATAACGATGCGGATCGGCTCGTCACGGCCTTGCGCGTCACGCAATTTTGCAAAACGCTCCATTGTATGCACCTGCACCGGTGAAGTATGGGTGCGCAGCAATTTGCGCTCGCCGTTCTCATCCGGATTGAAGAAGAAGGTATCATGCATTTCACGCGCAGGATGGCCTTCAGGAAAATTCAGCGCCGTGAAGTTATAATAATCGGTTTCAATATCCGATCCTTCCGCAATGGAAAAACCCATATCGGCAAAAATTGCGGTAATCTCGTCAATCACCTGAGAAATCGGATGAATACGGCCACGCAAAGCCGGGGAAGTGCGCACCGGCAGCGTCACATCCACTTTTTCGCGCTCCAATTTTTGCGCTATCGCAATTGTGCGCAATTGAGCCTTGCGTGCAGCCAGCGCATCAGTGATGCGGTTTTTCAAACCATTAATAGCCGGCCCCTGTATCTGGCGCTCCTCCGGCGTCATCGCGCCCAGAGATTTCAGCTTTTCAGAAACCGAGCCCTTTTTGCCGAGAGCAGCAACACGCACGGCCTCAATCGCCTGTTCATCACCGGCAGCGGCAATTTCTGCCAATATGCCCTGTTCGAGTAGTGAGAGATCACTCATCATTCAGATCCTTGATAAATGTACCGTGCGACAACATCTGAAATTCCAAAGCATTTCAGTTTTCCAGAGAAATATTGAAATGCCCTGTTTTTCTGCACAGCGGCGCAGCCGGCGCCCGCCTTTTGCAATCCTGCGTCAATTTCAAATGAAAAGCCCGCGCCAGTATCACCAGCGCGGGCTCTCCAAATACAAACACAAAACCCTTGGCTCAACAGCCTTGGCACAAAAGCTTTGTACAGAGACGGCTGGCTTAGCGAACAGCAGACTCAAAAGCGTTTGGTGTTGTGTTTTTCAGATATTCAAGCGCCTTCTTTGCAGATGCAACCAATGCACCAAATGCTGCAGGCTCATGAATAGCCATGTCCGACAAGACCTTACGGTCAATTTCAATATTAGCCTTAGCCAGACCATCAATGAAACGGCCATAAGTCAGGCCATGCGCACGGACAGCAGCATTGATACGCTGAATCCACAGAGCGCGGAAAGTGCGCTTGCGATTCTTGCGGTCACGATATGCATACTGTTTCGAACGATCAACAGCAGCCTTGGCAGTGCGGATCGTATTCTTACGACGGCCGCGGAAACCTTCAGCCTGTTTCAGGACTTTTTTGTGCTTTGCGTGTGCAGTCACGCCGCGTTTTACACGTGCCATAATATGATCTCCTTAAACTACAGGCTTAGAGGCCGTTCGGCAGAAAGTTCTTAACGATCTTGGCATCCGGTTCCGACAGAACCATGGTGCCGCGTGCATCGCGGATGAACTTGTTCGAACGTTTGATCATACCGTGGCGCTTGCCGGCGGCAGCCGCCATTACCTTACCGGTAGCGGTAATCTTAAACCGCTTCTTGGCGGCAGATTTGGTCTTCATTTTGGGCATTTTGCTACTCTCCTTCTTTGAGATCCCTGTGTGCATAAAGCACGCCACGTCTCTTGTTTGGTTCCCTGTTATCCCTGCGATACACCACGCTTTGCTTAAAAACCCCTTTGTGCGTTGCATCGCGGGCTTTATCTTCAAAGTGTGTTGTCTGCAGAAAACAGAGACTTGATTGTACTTTCAGGCCGACCAAAGCCTGAAAAGCATGCAAAACCGCCACGGCATGCCCTGCCGGTCGGTTTGAACAGGGTTTCAATACGCATAAACAAGAAAAAAAGCAACTCCAAACTCACCAAATAAAAAGCCGCCCGAGGGGCGGCTTTATCATTCTAGCAAACCGGAACCATCATGCTGATCTTAAAAAAATCCGCGTGATGAACCGCTGCAATCAACGCGGAGCAAGAACCATCATCATCTGACGGCCTTCCAGTTTGGGCTCCGCCTCAACCTTAGCGATTTCCGCCGTGTCTTCCTTAACACGCTGTAACAGCTGCATACCCAATTCCTGGTGCGCCATTTCACGGCCGCGGAAGCGCAAAGTAACCTTGACCTTATCGCCATCCTCAAAGAAACGACCTGCGGCCTTCAACTTCACGGCATAATCGTGATCGTCGATATTGGGACGCATTTTGAGTTCCTTGATCTCAACCGTCTTTTGTTTTTTACGTGCTTCGGCAGCTTTTTTCTGGTTTTGATATTTCAGCTTACCAAGATCCACGATCTTGCAGACCGGTGGTTCCGCATTGGGCACAATCTCAACAAGATCCAGCCCCGCTTCCTCAGCGAGTGCAATAGCTTCCTGAATCGTCACTGTGCCATGATTCTGGCCTTCGGCATCAATAAGCTGAACCCGGGGTACCCGGATATCTCGGTTGGAGCGCGGTCCGTCTTTCTGGACCGGCGTCGCTCTGAACGGTCGGCGAATGGTCGTATTCTCCTCGAATTATTAAACCTGTGCGGTGCATTTATGCCCGCGTGAAAGCGGCAAAAGCCGCAGCCCTATCAACAACCGGCAGGCGGTCATGATACAGCGCGCAAGTCAATAGCATCTTTTGAAACGCAAATCACCCCCCTCAGGGCAATAACAATGCAGTAAAATCATCACAAGAAGCCGGATTTTACGGCATTTTGCGATCAAAATTATTTCTGACGAGACAAAACAGCCCTGCTTGCTTATTGAAAGAGATGTGTATCGCCGGATAAAATTTCAAGCATCTATCCTGTTGCGGGCAAACCCCTTTAATTTGCACGCCAGTGATACAATGCCCTGTTTCCCTGTTTTGTCGCATGATGTGCGCGTAAACCGCTTCGCACTTGCAGCCAAAACACCCTATCATCCGGCCAGCCGGCCTTGAAATGACCATGCCGTTTTCGGAGCTTATAATGACAGATCAAATTGCAAAATCTTTGCCGGAGTTCCTCCCGGAGTTCTTCAATGTAAATGGCACAGAAATTGCTGTACGCTGCAGAAAAGGCACAGAAACACCAGGGCTTGTCTGGCTTGGCGGCTATTGTTCCGACATGCTTGGCGGCAAGGCACAGCATCTTGACCAGTGGGCAGCGGCAAACAACCATCCCATGCTGCGTTTTGACTATTCCGGCCATGGTGAATCCGGCGGAGAATTCAAAGACGGCACAATTTCGCTCTGGCTGGAACAAAGCCTTGCGGCCTGCCGCGCTTATACCACCGGCCCACAAATCCTGATCGGCTCATCCATGGGTGGCTGGATTGCATTGCGCATGGCACAGGAGCTTATGAAAGCCGGTGAAAAGCCCGCCGGCCTGATCCTGCTTGCTCCGGCGCCGGATTTTACGCAAGCCCTTATAGAACCCGCGCTGACAGAAGAGCAAAAACACCAGCTTGCAGCAAAAGGTTATTTTGAAGAACCTTCAGAATATTCACCGCAGCCTTATATCTATACCCAGAAACTGATTGAGAACGGCCGCAGCAATCAGGTGCTCTCCGGCATTATTGAAACCGGCTGTCCGGTGCATATTTTGCAAGGCATGCAGGATCCGGATGTGCCTTACAGCCATGCATTGCGCCTTGTTGAGCATCTGCCGGCTGATAATGTGACACTGACCCTGATCCGCGATGGTGATCATCGCCTTTCCCGCCCGCAGGATCTTGATTTGCTGACACGCATTGTTGAAGCCATGATCGCACAGCTATAACAAGAATAAAGCTGCAACCCCAAGGAGGAAATATGCGGTTTTCAGTCATAGCATCGGCTGCGGTTGCGGCCTTTGTCGGTTTTGGCGGCACATTGGCGCTGATCATTGCCGCAGCAACAGCTCTTGGCGCAACACAGGCTGAAACCGCAAGCTGGGTGACCGCTATATCGCTGGCACTTAGCATTTCCTCCGGTTTTTTAAGCTGGCGCTACCGCATCCCCATCATCACTGCATGGTCAACACCGGGGCTGGCACTAATCGGCGCCAGTATCGGCTTTACCATGCAGGAGGCCGTCGGTGCATTTATTGTCACCGCCCTTGCCATTATCATCACCGGCATGATCAGGCCGGTGGCTCAGTTTGTCGAGCGTATTCCGGCTTCTATTGCTTCCGGCATGCTGGCAGGCATTTTATCGGGCTTTGTCATCAATGCCGCCAAAACCCTCTCCCTTGATCCATTGCTGGTTTTGCCGCTCATCATACTGTTTCTGATTATCCGCCTGTTTAATCCGGCAATGGCTGTGATCAGCGTGCTGATCGGTGGTGTGATTTTTGCGCTTTTTCTTGGCCGTGCCGATAATTTGCCGGCACCTGAACTCTCCACACTCACAATGATTGTGCCGGTATTTTCTCTGTCTGCCATGATCGGGCTGGCGCTGCCGCTTTATCTTGTCACCATGGCCTCGCAGAATCTGCCGGGTTTTGCTGTCCTGCGTGCCGCAGGTTATGAGCCGCCAACCGCAGCCTGCCTGCAAGTCACCGGCCTTGTCTCGCTGATCTCGGCTCCTTTTGGCGCCCATACCAGCAATATGGCCGCAATTTCAGCGGCTATCTGTACCGGCCATGATGCCCATCCTGATCCGAAACAGCGTTGGATGACAGGGCCGTTTTATGCACTGTGCTATCTGATTTTTGCCATTTTCGGCGCATCCCTTGTGGCAATCTTTGCCGTATTGCCGCCTGCCCTGATCATGCTGATTGCCGGATTGGGGCTCATCAGCCCGTTTATCAATGCGCTCGCTCTTGCGCTGAAACGCGATGATGAGCGATTTGCAGCCATTATCACTTTTGCGGTTACTGCCTCAGGCATTACCATTGCCGGCATTGGCTCTGCCTTCTGGGCATTGATTGCCGGCCTGATTGTTGCCGGGCTGGAACTTGTGGCAAGAAATCGCTGAGATACTGCAATCTCGACACATAATATAATATTTGTCTTAAACATCATGGTGATTAAAGGCGCATATTAAAAAGCGCCATTTCCACAGAACCCTTATAGTCCTTTTGGCGAATCACCTATAGTCTTCTCATGATTTCGTCTTTATTCCGCAAATCCCCGCTCAAAAAAGTTGCACAAAGGCAAAGCCGCCCGAAAGCATTGCGTGCTGAGCGGATTTATGCGGTTGCAGGCCGCAACCTGCCGCTTGTTATCTGGGAAAATCCGCGAGCCAAAAGGCTGACCTTGCGCATTGAAACCGGCGGCAAGGCAATCCGCGTAACGGTTCCCCCGCATTTGCCGCAGCGCGAGCTTGATCTTTTCATTGACCGCCATCACGGCTGGATTGAGGCACAAATTGCCAAAGTGCCGGTGATATTGCCCCTTCATCACGGCAGCACAGTCAGGATTCGCGGCATAGAACACCGCATCATGCATGAGCCGGCAAAACGCGGCACCACAAGGCAGGAACATGATGAAAACGGGCAAGCCCTATTGGTTGTGCATGGTGATGCACAACATATGGGAAGGCGGATTGCAGATTATCTTAAAAAACTAGCCAGAACCGATATTAACGCATTGGTGTTGCTGCACACAAAACATATCGGCAAACCGGCAAATTCTGTGCGCTTTAAAGATACAACAAGCCGTTGGGGATCATGCACATCCAGGGGTGATCTTTCGTTTTCATGGCGCATCATGATGGCGCCGTCAGAGGTGATCAATTATCTGGTTGCCCATGAAGTTGCCCATTTGATTGAAATGAATCACGGGCCGGATTTCTGGGCTTTATGTATGAGACTGTGCCCTGAAACACCGGCTTGCCGCGCATGGCTGAAACGCCATGGCAGCGCCTTGCATGCGGTTTCCTTTGTGTCAGCGCCGGTTTAGACTGTCCCTCGGACTTTTTACGCGCTAAACTCTATTTTATAAGATAGAATAATCTGAAAAATAATATGATGTCCTCTCATTCTGTTGAAATTAAAATCTGTGGCCTGAAAACACAGCAAGCTGTGGAAGCGGTGCTGAAAAACGGCGCCAGCTATATCGGTTTTATCTTTTTTCCCAAAAGCCCGCGCCATGTTGAGCCTGAACAAGCGGCAGAACTTGCCAGACCAGCGCGTGGCAAAGCCGGAATTGTTGCCGTTACGGTGGATGCCGGTGATGCGCAGCTTGATAAGATCGTTTCGCTCTTGCAGCCGGATATCCTGCAATTACACGGCCATGAAACACCGGAACGTGTTGCATATGTGAAGCAACGCTACGGCCTGCCGGTGATGAAGGCTTTTTCTATCCGCGAGCGCAGTGATTTTGATGCTGTTGCCCCTTATAAAGGCATTGCCGACCGTTTTCTGTTTGATGCCAAGGCTCCCAAAGGCTCGGAACTGCCGGGCGGCAATGGTGTTGCTTTTGACTGGAATTTGCTTAAAGAACAGTCCGGTCTCGGCAATTACATGCTTTCCGGCGGCTTAAATGCAGAAAATATTCATGTGGCTCTTGCCAAAACAGGCAGCTTTGCTATCGACATTTCATCCGGTGTTGAAAGCGAGCCCGGCAAAAAAGACCTGCATCTGATTGACGCGTTTTTTGCAGCTGTGCACAAAGCTATAAACACTCCAAAGACTGCCTGAGTGTATTCACCCCCAAGAGCGCCATACGCCATTGACGATACACAAGGCTGCTCTAACACTTTAAAATAAGAGCATGATTTTACCTTAAACTGATCCGGTTTAAAAAAATTATGTGACAGAATCAAAGATCGGAAGCATATCTCATGTCGAGCGAGCTCAATTCTTTCAAAACCGGGCCGAATGAAGACGGCATGTTTGGTATTTACGGCGGGCGTTTTGTTGCTGAAACCCTGATGCCGCTGATCCTTGACCTGCAGGCCGCCTATGAAACGGCAAAGCAGGATCCGCAATTCAAGGCTGAATTACAGGTGCTTTCCACCCATTATGCCGGCCGGCCTTCCAAACTTTATTATGCAGAAGGCCTGACACGTTATGTGCGTGAACAGGCTCAGGCAAAAGGGGGCAAAGGCGGCGCAAAGATTTATTTCAAGCGTGAGGATCTCAATCATACCGGCAGCCACAAAATCAATAATTGCCTTGGTCAGATCCTGCTTGCCAAACGCATGGGCAAAACCCGCATCATCGCTGAAACCGGTGCCGGCCAGCATGGTGTTGCCTCGGCAACTGTTGCTGCGCGCTTTGGCCTGCCATGTGTGGTTTATATGGGGGCTACTGATGTTGAGCGCCAAAAGCCGAATGTGTTCCGCATGAAACTGCTTGGCGCCAGTGTCAATGCCGTGACCGCGGGTAACGGCACGCTGAAAGATGCAATGAATGAAGCCTTACGCGACTGGGTGACCAATGTGGAAGACACCTATTACCTGATCGGCACTGCTGCCGGCCCGCATCCATATCCGGAAATGGTACGTGATTTTCAAGCCGTGATCGGCACTGAAGCGCGGGAACAGATCCTGGAGCGCGAAGGCCGCTTGCCGGATGCGATTATTGCCGCTGTCGGCGGCGGCTCCAATGCAATCGGCCTGTTTCACCCGTTCCTTGATGACACACCGGTTAAAATCTACGGGGTGGAAGCCGGCGGCCGCGGGCTGGAAGGCAATGAACATTGCGCTTCCATGAATGCCGGACGTCCCGGTGTGCTGCATGGCAACCGCACCTATCTCATACAAGATGCCGATGGCCAGATTCTTGAAGGCCATTCGGTTTCCGCAGGCCTGGATTATCCGGGTGTGGGGCCTGAGCATTCATGGCTGCGCGATACAGGCCGTGTGGATTATGTGCCGGTTCTTGATACGCAGGCACTGGAAGCCTTCCAGATTACCACCCGCACGGAAGGTATCATTCCGGCGCTTGAATCTTCCCATGCCATTGCACAGGCGCTGAAACTGGCGCCGGAAATGGATCAGGACAAGATCATCATCGTTAATCTCTCCGGCCGCGGTGATAAGGATGTGCACACTGTGGGCGAAATTCTCGGAATGGAAATGTAATCATGACAAGACGTATGGATGAGAAATTCGCCCAATTGCGCGCTGAAGGACGCCCTGCGCTGGTCACCTATTTTATGGGCGGCGATCCTGATTACGCCACTTCTGTGGAAATTATGAAAGCACTGCCAAAAGCCGGCGCCGATGTAATTGAAATCGGCATGGCCTTTTCCGATCCGATGGCTGACGGCCCTGCCATTCAGGCCGCGGCGCTGCGTGCACTCCATGGCGGCCAGACTTTGACAAAAGCCCTGCAAATGGTGCGCGATTTCCGAAAAGATGATGACACAACACCGATCGTTCTGATGGGGTATTACAATCCTATCTACACTTATGGCGTTGAACGTTTCATCAAAGATGCGCTGGAAGCCGGCATTGACGGTTTGATCGTGGTTGATCTGCCGCCGGAAATGGATGAGGAATTGTGCATTCCCGCCATTAAAGCCGGCATCAATTTCATTCGTCTTGCCACACCAACCACAAATGAAAAGCGCCTGCCAAAGGTTCTCGAAAATACTTCCGGCTTTGTTTATTATGTATCCATGAACGGGATTACCGGCTCGGCACTGGCAGATGCCGCACAGGTGAGCAAGGCTGTTGCCCGCATTAAAAGCCACACAAGCTTGCCGGTATGTGTTGGTTTTGGTGTGCGCAATGCTGAGCAGGCCAGGGCTATTGGCGCATCGGCCGATGGGGTGGTTGTAGGGTCGGCAATTGTGGCAGCTATTGCCGGCACGTTGGATGCCGGTAATAAAGTGCAGGGCGACCCTGTTGCCGCGGCAAGTGCTGTGGTGCGCGAGCTTGCAACCGGTGTGCGCAATGCCCGCCTTGCTCCTGCCTGAAAAGCCGCGTAAAATAGAAAATAACCAAGCGCCGCAGATCTGCGGCCTTCTTTGTGCTTTATATGCTTTTATATTAAAGCATGCGCGAAGATTTCAGTGATTGAGAACAACGGAAAGCCCATATGAACTGGATTACGAATTATGTCCGCCCGAAGCTCAACTCCATGCTTGGGCGCCGGGAAATGCCGGAAAATCTCTGGATCAAGGACCCGTCAACCGGTGAAATGGTGTTTCACAAAGATCTGGAAAGCAATCAGTGGGTTATTCCGGCTTCCGGGCATCATATGCGCATTCCGGCCAAAGACCGGCTGCGTTTCTTCTTTGATGAGGGCAAATATGAGGTTCTGGAAAACCCTAAAGTGGTTACCGATCCGCTAAAGTTCCGTGACGAAAAAAAATATATCGACCGCTTGAAAGACTATCGCAATCGCACCCAGCAAGATGATTGCATCATTAACGCGCTCGGTACAATTGAAGGCCTGCCGATTGTTGCCACAGTGCAGGATTTCGGCTTTATGGGCGGCTCGCTTGGCATGGCTGCAGGCGATGCCATTATCAAAGCCGCGGAAACAGCCATTGCCAAAAAGCGCCCTCTGGTGCTGTTCAGCGCCTCAGGCGGCGCCCGCATGCAGGAAGGCATCCTTTCTCTGATGCAAATGCCGCGCACCACTGTTGCAGTGGAACTGCTCAAAGAAGCAGGCCTGCCTTATATTGTTGTGCTGACCAATCCCACCTTTGGCGGTGTTACTGCATCCTATGCCATGCTTGGCGATATTCACATTGCAGAACCCGGCACAATGATTGGTTTTGCCGGTGCGCGTGTGATTGAACAAACCATCCGCGAAAAACTGCCGGAAGGCTTCCAGAGTGCGGAATATCTGCTCGATCACGGCATGATTGATATGGTGGTTTCCCGTCTGGAGATGAAGGAAACCATCGCCCGCCTTCTGAAAATCATGATGAATCAGCCTGCAACAGAGCCAAAAGCAGCTTCTGAAGAGGCGGCAGCGCCTGCAGCTTCCGCCTGATCGTGACGGCGGGAAAAATGCCGGCCGGCCATGACTACCGCGCTGCTTCAAAGGTGGTTCCGGTTAAAATAGCATTACCGGAATAACTTTAAGCGGCGCGTTTCTTATATATGCGCGTTCTGTTGCAAGACAGGTCGTAAACCGGCCAGCCCGTCTGCAAAGATTAGAATACCGGATCTGCCATGACACAAGATCTCACTGCCGCACATCGTATTGAACGCCTTTTGCAAAAACACCCCAAAGGCTTTGATCTGTCACTCAAACGTATCAGCCGTTTATTGGAGGCGCTTGGCAATCCGCAAGACAGGCTGCCGCCGGTTATTCATATTGCCGGCACCAATGGCAAAGGCTCAGCCACGGCTTTTGCCCGCGCCCTGCTGGAGGCAGAGGGGCTGGCCGTGCATGTGCATACATCACCGCATCTTGTGAACTGGCATGAGCGTTATCGTCTTGGGCGCAGGGGCGAAGCCGGAAAACTTGTGGATGATGCCACGCTCGCAGATGCCGTTGCCCGTGCAGAGAAAGCCAATGACGGAAATATGATCACCGTGTTTGAGCTTCTGACAGCGGTGACTTTTCTGCTCTTTGCCGAGCAGCCGGCCGATGCGGTTATTCTGGAAGTTGGCCTTGGCGGACGTTTTGATGCTACCAATGTCATCACCAGACCGGCTGTTTCATTGATCATGCCGGTCTCACTCGATCATCAGTCCTATCTCGGTGATAAGGTCGAAATTATTGCGGCAGAAAAAGCCGGCATTATCAAACCAAATTGTCCGGTCGTGATCGGCTATCAAAGCAGCGATGAAGCACGACAGGTAATGATTGATATTGCTGCGCGGTTGCACTGCTCTGTCAGCGTATTCGGGCAGGATTTTATCGCCTATCAGGAGCATGGCCGCATGGTCTATCAGGATGAAAGCGGGCTGATTGATTTGAGCCTGCCACGCCTGCCCGGCCGCCATCAGATTGCCAATGCGGCGGCAGCGATCAGGGCTGTGCGTGAAGCCGGTTTTACTTTAAGCGATGAAGCGGTTGAAAAAGCCATGACATCCGTATCCTGGCCAGCCCGCATGCAGCGCCTGACACAGGGTGACCTGATGCGTTTTGCACCGGAGAAAGCCGAGATCTGGCTTGATGGCGGGCATAATCCGGGTGCCGGTGTGGTAATTGCCGAGGCGCTGGCTGAACTTGAAGACCGCGATCCGCGCCCGCTTTATTTGATTACCGGTATGATCAACACCAAAGATCCGGTTGGCTATTTTGAAGCTTTTACCAGTATGGCACGACAGGTTTTCACAGTTGCCATCAGCTCCAGTGATGCCGGTATCGATCATGAAACCCTGGCTGCCGCAGCGCGCAAGGCGGGTTTGAAAGCCGTTGCGGTTAAAGATGTTGCCGAAGGGCTGCAAGCCATAAAAGACCTGGTCAAGGATGAGGTGACAGCGCCGCGCATTCTGATTGGCGGTTCGCTTTATCTGGCAGGTGATGTATTGGCAGCAAATAACACTCCGCCACAATGAAGTGAGCATAAAAACGCCCCCCTGCATGGAGTTTCACGCAAGGGGGTTTATATATTCATCTAATTAGACGGATGCCTTGATCCAGTCTGACAAGCGGCTTTTAGGGGCTGCGCCAACCATATTGGCAGCGATTTCACCATTTTTAAACATCAGCAATGTCGGAATGGAGCGTACGCCATATTGAGCTGCCAGTTCGGGATTTTCATCAATATTGACCTTGGCTATCGTTACCTGACCGGCCAGTTCCGATGAGATTTCCTCCAGAGCCGGTGCAATCATTTTACACGGGCCGCACCATTCTGCCCAGAAATCCACCACCACCGGTGTGGAAGATTTGAGAACATCGGATTCGAAATTGCTATTGTCAATTTTAACGGTCGCCATAGGCTTTCCTCTTTTGCAGATACAGGGCACAGCCTGCTATAAAATTCACTATTAGCCCATATGTGGTGTCATTGTGATGAAAGGTCAATATAAAGCTTTTGGATAGCATAAAGCGGTAAGCTTATTGCCTGAAGTTACACAGGACAGATTATTTCTCATATCCATATCATGAAACCTTGCCCAGTGCGATCAGCGCCTGTTCCATCACATCCTCATCCAGCACAATAAGATACGGCCCTTCAGTAAATAAGAGTGCCGCCTCAACAGATTTATCCGGATAGAGCGGAGCCACCAGCGCGCGATAAAGTGCAAGCTGGGTAATATAGGCTTTTGGCACCTCCTGCAGCGTACGGGCGGGCGGACGATTGCTTTTGTAATCCACAATCAATACACGATCATTTTCCACACAAAGCCGGTCGATCTGGCCTGAAACAATCTGCTCCCTGCCGCGCAGCTGCAATTTGCCCATCAGCGCAATTTCTGCTTTTGAGCCGGGGGAAAATACGGCTGCAAATTGCGGATCATCAAGAATAGTGCTGACAGAAGCCAGTATTTTTTCACGCTGCGATTGATGCCAGTGGCTGGCAGCAATATTGAGATAGCGTTGTGCGGCCTGTTCACGTTGTTGCGGAGGCAGATCTGGCAGGCGCTGCAACAGCGTATGCATTATTGTGCCACGCTGCAAGGCAAAGCTGCGCATATTGTCCTGCATCTCATCTGCCTGTTCCAGAACGGGCGAACCACTGCGTATAATCTGTTCGGCATCTTCCTCGATCAATGCAGATGCGCCGGATGGTGTCAGCGGCCGTGGCAGCCCCTGTTCCGGCTCCAGAACTTTGCGATAATGATCGGGAAGCGGCGGGTAATCCGCCTCTTTGGTGTCCGTTTCACTGTAGATAGCTATCTTTGTCAGCGGTGTTTTGCGATAACGCCGTGCACTAACCCCCTCAACCGGATGATCAAAAGGGACAGCTTCATCGCCAAGTCCGTCAGCGGCAAGCTTAATCCAGGTATTTTCACTCTCACGTTCACCACGATAACCGCACAGGATGAGCCGGTCTTCTGCACGGGTCATCCCCACATAAAGCAGGCGGCGATATTCTTCTTCAGAGCGCATTTTTAGTTCTTCCACCAATTCTGCCGTAAAACCGGTGCCAAACTCGCTTTTCGGCAGCCAGAGAAAGCCCTTTCCCTGATAACCTGCCGGCTCATTCATATCAAAACTCAATAATTTTGGTGTGCGGCCTGCGGCTCCGCCATTACCAGGATCGACCATAAAGACAACAGCCGCTTCAAGCCCTTTTGAAGCATGAACTGTCATAATGCGCACTTCATCACGGTTTTGATCAAGCTCACGCTTGATCTCGGGAGAGGCGGCATCCAGCGTTTCCAGAAAAGCCTGCAGACCGGGCAGGCCGCTGCGCTCGGTCGCCAGGGCATAATTCTGGAATTCGTCAATCACATCACCGGCTTCCGGCCCCAGCCGCGCCAATAATTTGCGCCGCCCGCCATCCTGCCCCAATATACGGGCATAAAACTCAAAAACCGGCATTGTATCGGCCATATTGCGCCAGCGACGTAATTTTGCATAAAGCGCCTGCCAATGAGCTGCATCGGGCGCATCACCTATTGCCAGCTGTTCTATTGCTGCATAAAGCGTCTGATTTTTGCCGCGTGGCTGCGCAAGACGATAGAGCTGCTCTTCATTTAGCCCGAAGAGCGGGCTTTTCAGCACGCTAGCCAGTGATAAATCATCTGCCGGTTGCAGTACAAAACGCCCGACAGCCATCAAATCCTTGATGCCGATATGGCTGGTAAGGCGCAGACGATCGGCACCGGCCACCGGAACACCGCGGTTTTTCAAAGCGCGTGAAAGCGCAGGCATAAACATATCACGCTTGCGCACCAATACCATAATATCGCGCGGCTCCACAGGCCGCCCTTTGCCGTGGATCGGCTCAGCGCTATCCAGCCAATGGCGGATAGTTGTGGCAATCTGTTCCGCCAGCCTGACCGCCGGTGCCGGCAATTGATCAACCGGCGTGCGCCAGTCTTCAACCTCTTCCACCTTTTCCGGTGTCAGCATATCCCATATTTCCACCTCACCGGCATCACCGGCACGGATTGCCGCATGAACCGTTGGTTGCGGCTCAATCCCCAGCCCGCGATAAGCCTCCTCGCGTGAAAATACGGCATCAACTGCTGACAGGACATCGGGTGAGGAACGGAAAGAAAAATTGAGGCTGACTTTTTCAAAAGTCAGCTCTGCACTTTTTGCTTTACGCTCAACCGCTTTACCGGTGGCGGCAAAATCTTCAGGACGTGCGCCTTGAAAAGAATAGATCGACTGTTTTTCATCGCCTACCGCAAACAGGGTGCGGCGCACTGCACGCTGGCCTGAACCGGAGAAAAATTCAGCCGAGAGCATATTGATCACCTGCCATTGTTCGGGGCTGGTATCCTGCGCCTCATCAACCAGAATGTGATCAATGCCGCGATCAAGCTTATATTGCACCCACATGCCCGCACCATTGCGCGACAAGAGCGAAACCGTACGGTTGATAAGATCTTCAAAATCCAGCAGGCCGCGATTGCGCTTCATCTTTTCGTAGCGCGAGAGCAAATCATCAATCAGTGTGAATGCTGCAAGATTGAGCCGGATCAGCCTCAGCAATTTAAGCCGATCAAGGCCTTTATGAACAGCCGCGGCAACACGGTTGAAATCATCCTCAAAATCCGGCAATTCGGCTCTGACCGCAGCATTTGCAACCCATGATCCGCTTTTGGGCTCGCCTGTGGATTTGAGAAATGCCTTGCGCAGAATATCCTGCATTTGTGCCGGTGTGGTCTGCGGTTTGATCATCTGCAATTGCAGGGCAAAATCCTGCGCCCGGGCAGCAGGTTTGCGCAGATTCATCACCCTATTGAGCACAGCGCCGGAAAATTCTGCAATTGGCCAGAGATTGGCAAGGATGGTGGCTTCAGTCTCTTGGCTTTCAAAGCCGAAATAGCGGTAAAACACATCCTGTCGCGTTTCTGTAATACCGGTTTGCCGGATAAATTCATGCAAGGCATGGCGCTTGGATACAGCCTCATCAAGCAGGTCTTGCAAACCTGTTTCGCCGGCGGTTTCGAGCACTGTGGCAAAGGCTTCGGCCAAATCCGCACGGGCAGAAACGGAGGCCGCTTCCAGCAATTGCCGCCGCGCTTCTCCCACCAATGCCGTTTGCATCATGTCATCAAGCATTTCAAAATGGCCGGCAATATTTGCCTCCAGCGGAAACTGGTGCAGAATAGATTCACAAAAAGCGTGAATAGTCTGGATTTTCAAACCGCCCGGTGTTTCCAGAGCGCGGGCAAACAAACGCCGTGCCGTTTCAAGGCGCAGCGCATCAGGCTTGCGCTTTTCCAGAGTTTCAAGCTTTTTGCTCAGACCCTCATCATCCAGAACCGCCCATTCAGACAAACGCTGGAATACACGGTTCTGCATCACTGCTGCTGCAGCCTTTGTATAGGTGAGGCAAAGAATTTTCGATGGGTCTGTGCCCTCCAGAAGCAGCCGGATCACCCGCTCTGTCAGCACATGGGTTTTGCCGGAGCCGGCATTGGCTGATACCCAGACAGAATCATCAGGATTGGCAGCCTTGGCCTGTGCTGTAATGGTTTCCGCAGGGATGATAAATTTGAGTTTTGTCATATATCACCGCCTTCTGAACCATTGGCATCCGCCCCGCCCGCAGACCATTCAAGCACCCGCGCCAGATGATCATAATCTCCTGTCAGATCGCTCTCACGAAATGGCAGGGCGCGTGAAAGATAGCCTTGCTCCTCATGATTATATTCTGCCAGCAATTCTCCAAGCCTTGCCCAGGATTCCTCCCCCAGTTCCACAGCGGTTTTGACACTGTTACCACGATCACTTGAAAGGATTGATTCAGGTTTTACCTGGCCATTGGCTTTTAAACGCACATAGAGAAGATCCTGTGCATCGCTCTGGCCGATCTCCCTAAAAGCACCACGGCGCAATAAGGCAGCCTCCAGCGCCAATTGCGGCGATAGCAACACATGCGCCTGACGCACGGATGGCGTGGAGCCGGTTTTATAATCAATCACCACCGTGCTGCCATCGCGCATAACATCAATGCGATCCGCGCGGCCGGACAATGTTACTTCCAGCGGCTCTACACGACAGCTTGCAGAGGCAATCTCTGCATGACGCTTATATATATATGGTGCGCGCTCGCGCTCCCAATGTAAAAATTCCGGTATCAATGCGGTAAAACGCGGCCACCATACGGCTTCAATTTCCGGCGGAAGATCAGCATCACTAAAAGCGCCACGTGCAATTTCCAGAAGAATTTCTTCAGCCTGTGGTGAGAAAGGGTCAATATCGCGGCGGGTGAATTCGCCTAAAATATCATGAAACAATGTTCCCCGTTCTGCGGCTGCCGGATCACGGATCAATGGTTCCAGCGGATGCAGGCGCAAAATCTTTTTGGCATATATCGCATAAGGATCACGACGAAGGGTTTCAATTTCCGTGACAGAAAAATGCTTTGGCCGGCTTGCTACCGGTGGTTTTGGTTCAGGGCGTGAGACAAAAGGCACATCGGGGCTGATATCAAGCTGACGCGCCCAGTATAAATATTTGTCACCGCGTTTGCGCATGGCATTTGTCACCTCTTTACCCGCCACTGTTTCCAGCCGCTGTAACCAGCGTGAGGCTACAGTGGGCGCATTTTCGGAACGTTGCGAGCGAGAGAAAATAACCCTGTCCATACCCGTTGCCATGGCAAAATCATGAGCGGCAAGGCCGGTGCGCACCTCCGGCGGATCAAGGGCGATCATACCTTTCATCGGCCGTGACATGAATGGATCATTGCGGGTTTTTGCCGGCCAGACCCCTTCATTGAGCCCGCCAATAATCACCGTATCCACAGATTGCAAACGGGATTCCAGAGCCCCCCAGATAAAGACGCGCGGATGACCGCCCGGATGCGGCTTGACCATTGCATTGGCAAGCAGGGCTTCAAACATATCCGGCCATTCTTCAGAAAGAAAATCTAAGCCAGTATCGGCGGCAATAAGCTGACGCAAAAAGGCGCTGAACTGCTCGCCCTGCTGCCCTTGATAAAGAAGATGCACCGTATCATCAATGTCGCGCGCCAGATTTTCCAGCGCCTCAACACAAGCCCGCATAATTTGCGGCACTTCAAGCCGTATCCGCATATGGATGAGCGCGGTCAGCGGCGTGACGGCTGCAGTCATTGCCGCGCAAAAATCCTGTAATTTTAAAAGTTCTGCCGCTGTAATATATTCCTGCCAGAACGGCGCACGGGATCTTGCAGAGACCTCCGTCAATTTGCGCTCCAAAAAGCCCGGAAGATCGGCAATATCTGCCCTGCCGGTACCGCCACGCAAGGCAACCAGTTCCAGCATTTCTGCCTGACGGCGCACATCCTTGCGCTTTTGCCCCAGCCGCACCAGCGGATGTTTGGCCAGCGCCAGAAGTGCCACCGGATCTCCTGGTTCAAAGACGCATTTGATGAGCAGGCGCAGTAAAATCACCGCTTCAGTATCGCGCAAAAGTTTACCGCCGGAATCATCGGCATCAATGCCAAAGCGGGTCAGTTCCAGCACTACACGCCGCGCCAGATTACGATCAACGGTTACCAAAGCGGCGGTTTTATCCGGCTCTTCAATTGCATCACGCAAGGCAAGAGCCACTGCCAGCGCCTCTTCACGTTCATTGGCAGTTTCAATCAGCGCCACATTGTGCATTGCCTCGTGCACGGCCTGCATATCCAGCTGCAACTGCCCCCATTGATCGGTGGTCTCTGCCGGACGCAGCGCCTCACTGACAATGCGCTCACGCATCCGCTTGGCGGGATTGGCAACTTCCAGATGCTGCACATCCTCACGCATGGATTGCATCTGATCGAGAAGCTTGCGCAAACCATATTGCGGGTGGCTATAGGTTGACGGATTATTGAGACCATCAGCAAGCAGGTTCCATGCCTTATGATCCAGATCGCGATCAAGCCCCGGAAACACCACCGCACCTTTTGGCAGCCTGGCTATGGTTGCCACCAGTTTGGCCGTTGCCGGAATTGAGCCGGTGGAGCCGGCCACAATCACAGGGCCCTGCGGCGGATTTTTCAGCATCCTTTCTGTTTCAAACTCAATCAGCCAGTTACGGTGCTGCGATGCATTGGAGCGGTTACGCTCTGCCAGAATATCCGGCCAGATTTTGGTAACAATTTCCAGAAATTGCAGCGTTACACGCCACCAGTCGGCCAGTTCATCAGGGGCGATCAGGCCAAGCTCGCTCCAGTTTGCCCCTTCCGTCTCCACCTGATCCATCAGCCGCACCAGATCACGTGCGAGCCAGATAGCATCGGCAGTGGTTGAGGGAATAGCTATATCCTCGGAACCGAACAAGGCACGAATATGTGCAGGCAGGCTTTCCCGCCACGGGCGGATGAGTTGCGCCAATAATAACAGCCGCTCCGGCTCGCTCATTGGCGGGGCAAGCTGCAGAAACTCTTCTGCAGCACTGTCAAACAGTGCTGCACTTTCTTCCACATCACCAAGCGGGCGGATAGATGGCAAAAACGCGCTATTGGCGGGATTGCGCTCCACCAGCAAGGTGCGCAGGCTGCGTGCTGCACGGCGTGTGGGCACATAAATCACAGCTTCAGCCAGAGCCAGCGGATTATTCGCTTCGGCGCGGAAGCCTTCAATCAATTCGCCATTCAGCAATGCATCCACAAAACGCGGTAAAAATGCCGTTCCCGGAGCAATTGAATAAAGACGCGAACGCTGTTTGGCCATAAACCCGTCTCCCTGAAACTGAAAGCATTTTGCGTGTTTAGGCAAGCATCAAAAGTGCAGCCTCTGCCTCACCAACAGCTTGCGGCGTGCCAACCGTTATCCAGTGACCCTGCATGACCATTCCGTAAAGCCGGCCTGCGGCAATAGCCGCATCGAAATAGCTGTTAAGCGAACAGATGCTGATCTCTTTGCCCGCAAAAATCTGCGGATTAATCAGCGCCGCACCGGCATAGATATAATCGGAATGTTCCCCTGTCAGGACGCGGCGCAATCTTCCCTCCTTATCAGGGTGAAAATCCCCGCGCCCTTCATAACCGGTAGCATGGTGCCGCTCTGCCAACATCAGCAGAATATCCATGTTTTTTTCATCCCAGTTACCGGCAAGACGCCTTAAATTGGATTTCTGCTGATCAACCCAGAATGTATCGGCATTGAGGATGTAAAACACCTTATCGCCAAGTTGCGGCAGGGCTTTAATAATTCCGCCTGCAGAATCAAGCAATTGCTCGCGTTCATCAGATATTGTGATTTTTATATCATGGCGGGTTTTCAGATGTTCTTCCATCTGGTCAGCCAGATAATGCACATTAACAACGGCTTTTGTAACACCGGCCTCAACCAGCGCATCCAGCCCGCGGTCGATCAGGCTGCGTCCTGCCACCCTGATCAAGGGTTTGGGCATGGTCAATGTCAGCGGGCGCATCCTTGTGCCCAGCCCGCCGGCCAGAATCATCGCTGTATCGGGTGAAAATTCAATTTTATTTTTCTCATCCGGCATGAATATCAATCCTGCAAAAGGCCGTTTTTTTGATACCAGTCTTTAACCGGTGCGAGGACCGGATGCTGCAAGGCACGGCTGACATAGGCGCGGATACGCGGCAGATGCTGCAAATAAGCCGGCTTACCGTCACGTTTGAACAAGCGCACAAAAATGCCGAGAATTTTTGTATTGCGTTGTGCTGCCATAATCGCATAGGCGCTCATAAAAGCCTGTTCATCAAAGCTTTTGGCCAGTTTGCGGCGTTCATCACAATAACTTGCCACAATATGATCCTGCAATTCATCAGCGATGGTTACACGCGCATCCGTTGCCAGTGATGCCAGATCATAGGCAGACGGGCCGATCATCGCATCCTGAAAATCAATAATGCCAATACGGTCAATACCTTCAGCACCTTGCTGCCACAAAATATTTGGCGAATGATAATCACGCATCAACAGGCTGTATTCTGCCCTCTCAAGCGCCTTAAACACGCTGTCCCATGCCTGTTCAAAACTTTGTAACTGTTCTTCACTGGCCGGCTGTTTCTGGATGGAGGGCAGATACCATACCGGCAGTAACTCCGCCTCAATCAACATCGCATCGCGGTCAAAATAATGCAGAAAATGCGTGCGCTCTTCATCAATGGTCAGGTGCTGCGGCCAGTCATGCTGATGCAGATGTGCCAACATGCGCGCTGCTGCCTCATAGCGTTGGGGCAAAGGCTTGCCCTCACTGTCCAGCATTGTTTCTGTGCCCAGATGCTCCATCAATAAAAAGCCGCGCGCGTGATTGGCTGCCAATATTTGCGGTGCGCGAAAGCCTTTTTCCCGCAGCAGATAATCAAGTGCCACAAATGCATCCATATTTTCCGCCAAATGGGCAATCTGACGGTATGGGCGGCCGTTTTTAACCGGCGGATCATAGGGCATGGCCGGTGCATTCATCAGAATTTCCGTGACGCCGGCACTTGTGATCAGCTCATAGCTGCGCGGCGATGCATCTCCCAGTAAATAACGGCGGCAGGCATGGTGACGGCCGGATTTTTCCAGAAAATGACGAATTCCCAATGAGCGGGAAATGCGGCGTGCAGCTTTTGCTGTTACTTCCATTTTCACACGCCTGCCATCCCCTTCATGCTCAATGGCGATAGCAATATTGTGTGCGGGCAAAGCCCCTTCACCTTGTTGCGGCCATTCAACCAGAACAGCCCCCTGCTCCAGCGCCTCATCCAGCCCCAGCTCATCCAGCTCTTCCGGCGCACAAAGACGATAAAGATCAGCATGGGTAACAGGCAACCGCAATTCCGGATAGGATTGAACCAGTGTGAAAGTCGGGCTTGGAACCTCATAAGAATCATCATTGGCGATAGTGCGAATCATTGCCCGCGCCAAAGTGGACTTGCCGGCGCCAAGATCGCCATTCAGGGTTACAAGGTCGCCTTTGCCAAGCGCCAGAGCAATATCTTCTGCAAAGCGGATCATTGCCGCTTCATTTTCCAGCACCAGCTCTATCGTATAGAGCGTGCTGCTGTCCTGACTGTCAGCCATACCAGCTTCCGTTATTGAAAAACACCATGTCAGGTTTTACCCTGCCATGGTGAAAATAGTGATTTTTAAAACAAGAGCTATCTTTATTCTGCGGCTGCACGATAAATACGCGCCTCAATAGGAAAACGCACATGAACTGTTGTGCCGGAGGAAGGTGCCGTGCGGATATCCACCGTGCCGCCATGCAGTTCCACAAAACTTTTAACCAGTGACAAGCCCAGCCCCGCACCGCGGCGGCGCCCGCCATTGCTGTGCGATTGAAAGCGTTTAAAGACAGTATCCAGCACATCTTTGGGCATTCCCGGGCCGTTATCATGCACACTGAACAGGATGTGATCGCCATCAAGGCGCGCATCAAGACGGATCTCAGAGCCTTCCGGCGCGTAATTTACCGCATTGCTCAAAAGATTGAAAAGAACCTGATGCACCCGGCCGGCATCAGCACGGAAACTGACAATATCACTGTCAATATTCACATTGAGCCGGATATTATGCTCACGCATCCGCTCTGCCACGCGTTCACCGGCCGCAGTCACCGCTTCACGTATCGGCACATCGCTGACATCAAGCTCCATAATACCGGCATCGACTGTTGCCAGATCCAGAATATCATTGACGATTGTAAGCAGGGTCAGGGATGAGCTGCTGATATGTTCAACATATTCGCGCTGACGGCTGCTCAATTCACCAAATCCTGGTGTCTGCAGAAGCTCTGTAAAGCCGATAATATTGGTAAGCGGCGAGCGTAATTCATAGGAAACATGCTGCACAAAATCATTCTTGATCTGGTCTGCCAGTTCCAGCGCCTCGTTTTTATCCTTAAGCGCCCGTTCCACATGCACCGTATCTGTCACATCCACAAAGGTCAGCATCATCTGCCCCTTTGGCAGCGGCACCACGGCATAAGACAGGATTATGCCATTATTCAGTTCTGCCTGCCCCTGTGTGGCTTCACGCTTATCGGCAACACCGGTAACAGCCGAGACAAATCCGTCCCAGTGGTGATCATCGGCAAGTTTTGCGCATTGTTTGCGGATAACAGAAATATGCGTGCCTTCCACGGCAATGGCCGGGGGCAGCGACCAGAGCTCGGCAAACGCCGGATTGGACAGGCGGATGCGGCCATCGGCACCAAACACCGCCACACCTTCCGCCAGATGATCCAGCGTTTCACCCTGTACTTTCATCAGCGTGTTATAACGGCTTTCAAGATCAAACTTCTCTGTCATATTCTCGAAAAACCATGTTACCCCGCCTTGGGGATGCGGATTGGCCACCACACGCAAAATGCGGCCATCAGGCAGGTGCCACCAGTGTTCCTGCGGGTCAACAGCACGATAGGCCGACAGCATGGATTCTTTCCAGCGGCGCCATTCCGGCTGTTCCGGCAATTTGCCGTCACTGCGCAAACCATCCAGCAACATGGCATTGCTCGGACGGCTTTCAAGATAGGCAATATCCAGTGACCACAATTTGGCAAAAGCCTGATTGAAGAACTGCAGCTTCATTTCCGGATCAAAAATGGCAACAGCGGTTGAAAGCTGATCAAGTGTTTCCGCATGGCTGCGCAAAGTGCGCTGCAACTCAGCTTTCACATGTTCCAGATCGCTCATATTTGCAGCAAATCCCGCACTGCCGGCAGAACAAGAAACCTCAGCCACATCCAGCATATGCCGGTCGCCGGCAATAACCGTAGCCAGCCGGTCACGGAAAGTGGCAACAGCCATATTCTGTTCTGCAATATGCTGATCTTTTGCCTGAGAATTATGCGCTGTTGCAGCCTGCTCTTTTGCCAAAACCCGCTCGCGTTCAATCTTCTGGCGCGCCTGTTCTCCCAGT
The DNA here is from genome assembly GCF_051851455.1 of Pseudochrobactrum albidum. Lineage (NCBI taxonomy): Bacteria > Pseudomonadati > Pseudomonadota > Alphaproteobacteria > Hyphomicrobiales > Brucellaceae > Pseudochrobactrum > Pseudochrobactrum albidum. Next base: position 128,723 of record NZ_JBPVTR010000023.1, on the reverse strand, counting down.
AATTCACGGTTTTCCTGCAAAACCTGATCCAGATCACCGGCACCAACCGCCTGCACATAGGCATTATTTGCCCAGGTCAGCCGCCCGTCAGTATCACGCATCCATACGGTCTGATCCAGGCGGTTGAGCAAAGCATAAAGCATGGTCAGCCTGTCAGATAATTCATTATTCTGCGCCTGTAATTGCGCTGCCCTGGCCTGTACGCCATCCACATGAATAAAACGGGTTATGGCATAGGCGCCGGTTGTCTGCCCCTGCACCTCAAGCATGGCGCCATTATTGCTCTCAACCAGAAAATCAAACGGGCGGCCATTTTCACGCAAGGATAAAACCGCACGCTCCAGTGCCGCGGCACAATCACTGCGCAACCAGCGGTCAAAGCTTAAAAATGTCGCTACATCCTGCGGAACACCGCTGGCAACAGGCAATTGTCCTAAAACTTCTGTCTGCCTGTGCGGCATAGTATTGCGCGCTGCACCGCGCTTTGCCGTTTCATGACCCGCCCAGACAATGATGCGCTGATCTTTAAGATTGAGCAGTGTTTCACTGCGCAATACAGCATGGTTAAGATCAGCCAGACGCGCGCGCAAAGCGTTATTTTCACGGCTCACACGGTTACGGCTGCGGATGATCCAGCTCACCGACAGCAAGGCTGCGCCTGTTACCCCGACAACAATTGCAAATTGCACAACTTCATTAGGGCCAAGTGCGCCGCCGTTTGGCAGCGGTATCCGGCCGATATCATAGCCCTGCGCAGCGGCATGACCTGTGCTGAAAGCTGCAGAAACGGAAGTTGTTGCGGCCAGAACCTTGCGAAAATTGCGGCTGATGAACGATCCGATATTTCGTAATGCACTGACATCTGACATGCCTGAATAATCTCCGCTGCAGTCTGAATATGCTTATCAATGTTTCAGGAATAGCTGTGGCGTTCACTTATACCCGCCGCAGCGGCATAAAACAGGCTGATTTATAATAAGCTGCATCAAATTCCGATAATTGTAAGCCAATCGAATCATAACACAATACAAGCACAGGAAATCACTTTGAAGCACTGCTTGCGCAAAAATAATGGCCGGAGATTTGTCAAGCTCTCCGACCACAATATATAGTATGTTTAGCTGTTTTTATTAATATCTGTAGTGGTCTGATTTAAACGGCCCTTGCGGCGTAACACCAATATAGGCCGCCTGTTCCTCAGAAAGCACGGTGAGTTTGACGCCAAGTTTGGCCAGATGCAGCCGCGCAACCTTCTCATCAAGATGTTTCGGAAGAACATAGACCTGATTTTGGTAATGTTCACTGCGTGTGAAAAGTTCAATCTGACCCAGCACCTGATTGGTGAAGGAGGCAGACATTACAAAGCTTGGATGGCCGGTTGCATTGCCTAGATTGAGCAAACGCCCTTCAGACAACAGGATAAGACGTTTATTATCCGGAAAGGTGATCATATCCACCTGCGGCTTGATATTCGTCCATTTCAGGTTGCGCAAGGCATGCACCTGAATTTCATTATCAAAATGGCCGATATTGCCGACAATCACCATATCCTTCATCTTGCGCATATGGTCGATGGTGATCACATCCTTATTGCCGGTGGTGGTGATAACAATATCCGCTTCCGCGGCGGCATCATCCAGCGTTACAACCTCAAAACCATCCATTGCCGCCTGCAGGGCACAAATCGGGTCAACTTCTGTTACCTTGACACGTGCGCCTGCGCCAAGCAGTGATTGTGCAGAGCCCTTGCCCACATCGCCATAGCCGCAGACAACCGCAACCTTACCGGCCATCATCACATCTGTTGCGCGGCGAATGCCATCAACCAGCGATTCCTTGCAGCCATATTTATTGTCAAATTTCGACTTGGTTACACTATCATTGACATTGATTGCGGGAAAAGGCAGCTGACCTGCGCGCTGCAACTGATAAAGGCGGTTTACGCCCGTGGTGGTTTCTTCTGTCACACCTTTGAGCGCATCGCGCTGACGGGTGAAGAAACCCGGCGTTTCAGCCATGCGCTTCTTAATCTGCGCAAAGAGGATTTCCTCCTCCTCATTGCCGGGATTTGACAAAACATCCTCACCCGCCTCTGCCCGTGCGCCAAGCAGAATATACATGGTGGCATCACCGCCATCATCAAGAATGAGATTGGAAGGCTCCCCATCCGGCCACTGGAATATCCTGTCTGTATAACTCCAATATTCTTCCAGCGTTTCTCCCTTAACGGCAAAAACCGGTGTTCCCTGTGCGGCTATGGCGGCCGCCGCATGGTCCTGCGTGGAGAAAATATTGCATGATGCCCAGCGCACCTGCGCCCCCAAAGCCTGCAATGTCTCAATCAGCACGGCAGTCTGGATAGTCATATGCAGGGAGCCGGAGATCCGTGCACCTTTGAGAATTTTCTGCGGCCCGAATTCCTCGCGTGATGCCATCAAGCCCGGCATTTCCGTTTCCGCAATGATAATTTCCTTGCGTCCCCAGTCAGCCAGACCGATATCTTTGATGATATATTCCTGCCCTACAGACATTTGAGCTCCGCTTTCCTGCTGTTTCAATCAAGGTGGACATTATCTGTAGCAGATCAAACAACAGCGCTCAAACAAAAACATAAGGCAATCTTTATATCTTTATGTTGCTTGAATTCAGGTCATAAAAAAGCACCGTAAAACCGGTGCCGAAAATTCAAGGTTCAGGATAATCAGCAATCCTCGCCGAATTTGTCATTGACCAGTTCTTCAAGTGCATCCAGCACCGCAAGCGCCTCAACCCCGCAGGCGCTGACCTGAATGCAGCAGCCCGGAGAAGCCGCCAGCATCATCAGCCCCATAATTGATGTGCCGCCCACACACATGCCATCCTTTTCAACCCGCACATGCGCATTGAAACTGTCTACAAGCTGTACAAATTTTGCAGATGCCCGCGCGTGCAGACCGCGCTTGTTGATAATGGTAAGTTCACGCTTATGGGCGCGATCAGGCTCATAACATCCGCTGACTGCAATCTGAGGCATGATTTGCTTTCCTGTTTTGACCCGATTTTTAAAAACCGCCAATATCCGGCTTTTTTACTCTTCCGTCAGTACCTGACTTTTCTATTTTCCCGTCAGTACCTGACTGGCAACATTAATATATTTGCGGCCTGCATCCTGTGCTTCACGCAAAGATGCCTCCATATCGCCCGATTGACGGATGCTTGTCAGCTTGATCAGCATAGGCAGGTTAACACCTGCAATCACCTCAATCTTACCGGCATCAAGCACCGAGATTGCCAGATTGGAAGGTGTGCCGCCAAACATATCTGTCAGTATGATAACCCCCTGCCCCAGGTCAGCCTTTTTAACAGCCGCAACAATATCCTCGCGGCGTTTTTCCATATCATCATCGGCACCGATACAAACGGTTTCGAAATTTTCCTGAGGGCCGACAACATGCTCAACCGCATGATGAAACTCTTCGGCCAGTCTTCCGTGCGTAACAAGCACGAGTCCGATCATTCTTAAACTGCTCCCGCCGGTCGCCTCACATGCCCTCTGGCAATATGAAACTATTTAAGCCTCCAGAGCATTTCAGTTTTCACATATGCGGTGATATGCGGTGAAATGCTCTGATCCTTTATTTCTCGCATTATGCGCACGCAAAAGCCACTTCACGCTTTTGGCCGGAAATGCTCTATGTTGGCACTGAGAATAATCAGTGCAAGCAAAAAATAAAGCTCAGGGCTGCTTTCGTCGGTTATGCCGCACTATAATAAGTGATTTTATTATAAATCAGATATTAAAAACCCATATTTTCAAGGCGTTTTTGTCTCGCCCCAGCGTTTCATAAACAGACTGGCCTCAATCGCACGGGCGCATTGCAGCGAATCGCAGGCGCTTGCCAGATCCGGCAGAATCAGGGACGCAATCTCAATACCGGCAAGAATCCGCTTTTTATCATGGGGATAACGCGGCGCTTTATCCGCCTCCACAAGTTCAACCAAAAGATGAACCGGCGCCCTGTCCTGATAGGGAACTTCAAACAGGCCGGCACCGCGGATTTCAATCGCGCCCGCAATTGCAGGCGGTGTATAGGCCATCAGCCTGCCTTTTTCTGCTGCAAGCAATGTCTGGTCATCTGATATTAAAATTGCAGAGCGCCCGAATTGCAGGGCGCGCTCAATCAGCGTTAAGGCCAGTGAAGATTTACCCGAACCGGAAGGCCCGCTCAGCAATACACCATAAGAACCGATTACCAGCGAAGTCGCATGAAAAACAAAACGCTCAGAATTTTTCATAACTTTGATGTCTCTGTGGCAAGCGGATCAGCTCTCAGTATTATGTGATGACTGCGCCCGTTGGCGCTTGCCGGTAGTCTCCGGTAATTCTGCCGGCAGATCAATGACAAAACGCGCACCAAGACGCTTTTCCGGATCTTTGGGATCCGGAATATTGGATGCTGTTAACGTGCCGCCATGAGCTTCAATAATCTGGCGGCTGATAGAAAGGCCAAGTCCGGAATTCTGGCCAAAGGCCTCGGAAGCCGGACGATCTGTATAAAAACGTTCAAAAATACGTTCAATATTTTCCGCGCCGATGCCCGGACCGTTATCCTCAACAATAACCTGAATTTTTGCGCCCTTGTGCCTTAGATAAATTCTTATCTCGCCTTTATCCTCAGGCACAAAAGTGCGGGCATTTTCAATAAGATTGGAGACAACCTGCCCGAGCCGCAAATCATGCCCCGGCAAATAAAAGCCTTTTACACCGGCAGGCAAAGCGCCAATATCCAGCAAGATTTCCGTGCCGATTTTATTGCGGCGTACTTCCCGTGCCGCTGCAACAATATTGTTCAGCAGGGCTTGCATATCCACACGATCCGTATGTTCTCGTGCCAGTTCCGCATCAAGCCTTGAAGCATCGGAAATATCGGTGATCAGCCGGTCAAGGCGGCGCACATCATGCTGAATTACATCAAGAAGACGCGCCTTGGCGCTTTCTGTTTTGGCAAGCGGCAATGTCTCTACCGCACTGCGCAAGGATGTCAGCGGGTTTTTTAATTCATGGCTGACATCAGCGGCAAAACTTTCAATCGCTTCAATCCGTGCATAAAGCGCATTTGTCATATCGCGGATGGATGTGGAAAGATGGCCAACCTCATCCTGACGATCAGAAAAATCCGGTATTTCCACACGGCCTTTGATGCCATGGCGCACCCGGTCTGCGGCTTCTGATAATTTGCGCAGCGGATTGGCAATTGTCGATGCAAGAAACAGCGATAAAATCACCATAACAAGAGAGACAACCACAAAAACGCGCAGGATCGCATTGCGTTCACCACGAACGATCTTGTCAATATCACCGCCTTCGGTGGACATCAGCAACACACCAAGCACGGCACGGTAGCGCTGAATGGGCACAGCCACGGAAACCACCAGCTCCCCTTCTTCATTGCGGCGCTGTGCGGTGCCGGCAGAGCCGGTAAGTGCCTTGATCACTTCCGGATAAACCGCACCGTTACCACCCGGCGCTTCCTGATAAAGCGGCAGGCTGTTGCGGTTGATCAGATTATTGAACCATGTGCTGATACGTTCAATAATACCCTGATTTTCCTCATCAAGCTCCGGAAGATTATAGCTTAGCACCTGCCCGCGTGAATAAAGATGGCGTGAATCCAGCAGAATATTGGCGTTATTATCATAGATACGCGCACGGGTATTGATCGGGGTGATCAGGCTGCGCAACAAAGGTGCAACTTTTTCGGGATTGATCGGAAATTCCCAGTTATCGGGTGAATCCGGCGACGGGGTGATGCTCTGCCCTGCCTGTAATTCCAGTAACTTATCCGGATCAATCATGATCGAATTGGTATCAACCGTTGCTGAAGAGGCAATGGAGGCGGCAATAATTTTACCCTGTGTCAGCAGGCTTTCAATCTTGGCATCCACCAGCCCGTCACGGAACTGGTTAAGATACATAATACCTGAAACAAGAACCGCCAATGCCGCAAGGTTGAGAAACAATATGCGTTTGGTCAGGCTGGAAAACATATAGTTTCCCAATGCCTTGCGTATAGGTGAAAACAAGCGCCGCCAGATCAGCGAACGCTGGCGGCGTGCAAGGCGCTCCCTGCGCTGCAATCTCTCTCTGTTTTCTGCTTCCGCAACCATTCCAGACAATCAGTCCTGTCAAAACCGTTTTATAAAACGGGAAAAGAGCGGCTTTTATCAGCCATAAAACCCGCCCTGTGCTGTTATATTATCCGGAAAAATCCGGATAATATCTATATAAAATAACACTAAAATGCCAATTTACGCTTCACGGAAGCGATAACCAACACCATAAAGCGTCTCAATCATTTCAAATTCATCGTCAACAGCCTTGAATTTTTTGCGCAGGCGCTTGATATGGCTGTCAATCGTGCGATCATCCACATAGACCTGTTCATCATAGGCTGCATCCATCAAGGCATCACGGCTTTTAACCACACCGGGGCGCTGTGCCAATGAATGCAAAATCAAAAATTCCGTTACCGTCAATGTTACAGGCTCACCCTTCCATGTGCAGGTGTGGCGCTCCTGATCCATTTCCAGCTGGCCGCGCTGCAATGATTTGGAGGGCTGCCCCGGATTTTTTAACGCGCCTTCGCGTGCTGCCACGCGGCGCAACACAGCCTTGACGCGCTCAACCAGCAATCGCTGGGAAAATGGCTTGGTAATAAAATCATCCGCACCCATTTTCAGGCCGAATAATTCGTCAATCTCATCATCCTTTGAGGTCAGAAAAATGACCGGAAGATCTGATTTCTGGCGCAGGCGGCGCAAAAGCTCCATTCCGTCCATACGCGGCATTTTAATATCAAAAATTGCAAGATTAGGTGGCCGGGCCATCAAACCGTCAAGCGCCGATGCGCCATCCGTATAAGTTTCGACCCGATAGCCTTCCGCCTCAAGAGCGATAGAAACAGAAGTCAGGATATTGCGGTCATCATCAACAAGCGCAATGGTCTGTGTTACCGGAACTTCCCGCATAAGGGCATTTCTCCTCAAGTATCAGCCAGGTCATTATCTATATCATGTCTTTTAAGCAGCACAAATTAAGTACAAAGTAAGGCAAAGGCACTTTTTTATAGGGTGATGCTGTTATTTACATATTCAAAATCGGTTTTCCATATGTGGATAGTCTGCGGAAAATTACCATCTAAACGATTTAAAAATTTTTTAAATTTTTTAAAACGATTAAAGATTTGAATTTTCCTTCTTAATCTGATTGGGACAATCTCTGAAGCGTATCTGGAAAATACGCGCTTAATTGCAACCTGTGAAAACTGCGAGAAGAGATTATGAAAGAGACTGGCATTCACAATGCGGCCGCTTCCATTGCAACAGCTGGTCTGAAAGACCTCGCTGCGGTTTATTATAATTTAGGACCGGCTCAGCTCTATGAGGAATCAATCCGCCGTGGTGAGTCAACACTGACTGCACAGGGCGCATTAATGGCCACGACCGGGCAGCATACCGGCCGCAGCCCTAAAGATAAATTTATTGTGCGCGATGCAACCACCGAAGACCAGATATGGTGGGACAATAACAAGCCGATGAGCCCTGAAAATTTTGCCAGGCTGCATGCCGATTTTATCGCGCATTGCAAGGGCAGGGAGCTTTTTGTTCAGGATCTGATCGGCGGTGCAGATAGCGCCCATAATCTCAAAGTACGTGTTATTACGGAATTTGCCTGGCACTCGCTGTTTATTCGTAATCTTTTGATTCGTCCGGAACTGGCTGCGCTGGAAAATTTCCTGCCGGAAATGACAATCATCGATCTGCCGTCTTTCCGTGCAGATCCTGAAAAATACGGCTGCCGTTCTGAAACCGTGATCGCTTGCGATCTGGTCAACAAGATCGTTCTTATTGGCGGTACTTCCTATGCCGGTGAAATGAAAAAATCGGTCTTTACCGCTCTTAATTATATTTTGCCTTCCAAAGGTATTATGCCAATGCATTGCTCGGCCAATGAGGGGCCGGAAGGTGATACAGCCATTTTCTTCGGCTTGTCGGGCACCGGCAAGACCACACTTTCTGCCGATCCGACCCGCACCCTGATCGGTGATGATGAACATGGCTGGAGCGAAAACGGCGTCTTCAATTTTGAAGGCGGCTGCTATGCCAAAACCATTCGTTTGTCTGCGGAAGCCGAACCGGAAATTTATGCCACAACCCAGCGTTTTGGCACGGTTCTGGAAAATGTGGTACTGGATGCCAATCGTAATCCTGATTTTAATGACGGTTCGCTGACTGAGAATACCCGCTGCGCCTATCCGCTGAATTTTATTCCGAATGCCAGTGCCACCGGCACTGCAAGGCAGCCTAAAAATGTGATCATGCTCACCGCTGATGCTTTTGGTGTTATGCCGCCGATTGCCCGTCTGACACCGGCACAGGCGATGTATCACTTCCTTTCCGGCTATACTGCCAAGGTTGCCGGCACAGAAAAAGGCGTGACGGAACCGGAAGCCACCTTCTCCACCTGTTTTGGTGCGCCGTTTATGCCGCGTCACCCTTCTGTTTATGGCGATCTTTTACGCAAGCTGATTGCAGAGCATAAAGTGGATTGCTGGCTGGTTAATACCGGCTGGACAGGTGGCGCCTATGGCACAGGCAGCCGTATGCCGATCAAGGCAACCCGCGCCCTGCTTGCAGCGGCACTTGACGGCTCGCTTAACAATGTTGCGTTCCGCACCGATCCGAATTTTGGTTTTGAAGTGCCGGTTGCGGTTCCCGGGGTCGATAGCAAGATTCTTGATCCGCGCTCTACCTGGGCCGATAAACAGGCCTATGACGCACAGGCGGCTAAACTTGCCGGCATGTTTATTACAAATTTTGAAAAATTTGAAAAACATGTGGATGCTGAAGTGCGTTCGGCAGCACCGTCTCTGGCAACTGCCGCTGAATAAAGCCGGCTATATTTTTAATTAAACGGCGCTGAAAAGCGCCGTTTTTATTTTCTGCTCTTCCGCTGATAAATATAAATTCGTTATAAAGAGCCATGACAGAGCAAAATAAACATCTCATCCGCATTACCGGCCGGATCAGCATTCATGAAAATTTGCTGGAAGAGAGTTTTATCCGCTCATCCGGCCCGGGCGGACAAAATGTCAATAAAGTATCAACCGCGGTGCAATTGCGCTTTGCGGCAAATCAGGCCGGTTTACCGGAAGATGTTTATGACAGGCTCATCAGCCTTGCCGGCCAGCGTGCCAGCAAGGACGGCACAATCATGATTGAGGCAAGCCGTTTTCGCACACAGGAAAAAAACCGCGAAGATGCCCGTAGCCGCCTCTTTGCGCTGATTGCCGAAGCAGCCAAACCGCCACCGCCGCCGCGCAAAAAGACCCGCCCGACCAAAGCTTCAATCGAGCGGCGCCTAAAGGCTAAATCCGGCCGTTCTGATGTTAAAAAAATGCGCCGGCGCGTCAGGGATGATTAAACCTGTTATTTTATACAAGAATCTTACCTTAAGCGGTTCGGTTAAAACAGAAATCGCCATGACCGCTCTAAGTATTTGTTTTACCGCATTATAGGCATGTAAAACCGTTGCACAGTTTTTCTGGAAATGCTCTAATCCATTTGTCTGTTTATACTTTCATTACGGATATGCCGGCGCAGAATTTATCGCTGATCTGTCCTATGATCTAAAACAAATTCTTCTTTCTGTTATGAAGCAACATTACAGCAGAAAGAAATGATAAAAGGAGATACGGAATGGGTATTTTTGATTTTGTGAAATCTGTCGGCACCAAACTCGGTTTCGGCGATAATGAGCCTAATGCGGAAGATTTGAAAAAAGAGCTGGATTCTCACAATCTCGGCACAGGAGATGTGAAGGTTACTGTAGAGGGCGACAAGGCTGTACTGACCGGCAATGTGAAAGATCAGTCTACATTTGAAAAAGCCATTATTGCGGTAGGTAATTCACTTGGCGTTTCCAAGGTGGAAGCATCCGAACTCACAGTTAATGGCGCTGCCGAAGGCGACACACCTGTATTTTATACAGTAAAAAAAGGCGACAATCTCTGGAAAATCGCCGAAGCCCATTATGGTAAAGGGCATGGTGATAAAAATCCGCTGATTTTTGAAGCTAATAAGCCAATGCTCACTTCACCGGATAAAATCTATCCGGGTCAGGTGCTGCGTATTCCGCCGCTGGCATAAAGTATAACACTCCCCTTGCGTGAAAACTTCATGCAGGGGGAGGTTCTTCAGATTTTGCGCAGTGCAACCTCTTCAATCATGTGATTATCCCCTTTGCGCAAAATTAAATCAGCGCGCGGGCGTGTCGGCAAAATATTCTCAAACAGATTTTTAAGATTGATATTCGTCCACAAACCTTCAGCTATCGATAATGCCGCCTCTTCCGACAATTGTGAATAACGGTGGAAGAAGCTCTGCGGATCACGAAAAGCCGTTTCACGCAATTTCATAAAACGGTTGATATACCATTTGTGGATCAGCACCGGATCGGCATCAATATAAATCGAAAAATCAAAAAAATCCGATACGAATGGCACAGCCTTGCCATCTGCGGGCAAATCACGCACCTGCAAAACATTAATACCTTCAAAAATGAGAATATCCGGCCGGTCAATCGTCACATATTCACCAGCCACCACATCATAAGTCAGATGCGAATAAACCGGAGCGCGCACATGGCTCATCCCTGCCTTTATTGAAGACAAAAAGCCGAGAATAGCGCCGCCATCATAGCTGTCCGGAAAACCTTTGCGCTCCATCCGCCCTTCAGCACGCAATACCGCGTTGGGATAGAGAAAACCGTCTGTGGTTACCAGTTCAACCTTAGGGCTGGATGGCCAGCGGCGCATCAATTCTTTCAAAATACGTGCCGTGGTTGATTTGCCAACCGCAACAGAACCGGCAATGCCGATAATAAACGGCGTTTTGACGGTATCGTCCTTCATAAGAAATTGTTTGCGCTGCCTGTATAAAGTTTGCAATGCTTCCACATGGGTTGAAAGCAGGCGCGACAAAGACAGGTAAATACGGCGCACCTCATCCAGATCAACCGGATCATTGAGTGAACGCAAACGCTTGACCTCATCCTGTGTCAGGGTCAAGGGCGTATCAGCACGAAATTCAGCCCATTCGGCTGCGGTAAAAACCTGATAAGGCGAATAATGCTTATTCTTGAAAAGATCCATGGAACACATTTCGATCTCTTTGTAAAAACCGGCGTTTAATCAGCTTATTGCGGTTTTCGTCCGGCTTTTTCTTCAAGACCGCTCTGTGCGGTGCGGCGCTCCAGCTCCTGCATCACAGACTGCAGGGAAACGCCTGCTATTTTCCACACGACCAAAAGATGATAAAGCAAATCCGCACTTTCAGAAATGACAGATTTTTCGTCTTTCATCATTGCAGCAATCACAGTTTCTACCGCCTCTTCGCCCAGTTTCTGGGCAGCCTTATGCTGACCTTTGGCAATTAATGCGGCTGTATAAGAAGAGCCGTCTGTGGCTGTGGCGCGCTTTGCAACAATCTGCTCAAGCTCGGCAAGGGTGAAATCTGTCATGCTGCACTCCCGTTTCAGTGCAATTTATGGAATGCGTGATTTAAAAGGCTGCCCTTGAGAATCTCACGCAATAAATAATAATGCTCTTTAAAACAAATGAGGGATGAAAAGCACCCCTCATGACAGAAAACAAGTTAATTTTACCAAAAAATCAAAGTTGTTTGTAAAATAGCCGTTTTAAACTATTTAATTTTGTGCATCCTCCAGCCGCACGGCAATACCGTGGCTTGCCATATATCGTTTGGCTTCCTCAATCGTATAGGTTCCGAAATGGAAAATTGAGGCTGCAAGAACCGCGCTGGCATGACCCTGCCTGACACCCGCAACCAAATCATCCAGCGAGCCAACACCGCCGGACGCAATCACCGGCACGCTTACAGCATCAGCCACTGCGCGCGTCAGCGCCAGATCATAGCCGGCCTTGGTACCATCACGATCCATTGATGTCAGAAGAATTTCGCCCGCGCCGAGATCAACCATTTTGCGCGCAAATTCAATCGCATCCAATCCGGTGGCATTGCGCCCGCCATGTGTAAAGATTTCCCAGCGTTCAGCCTCGCCGGCAGCTGATATTTTTTTGGCATCCACTGCAACAACAATGCATTGATTGCCAAATTTATCGGCCGCTTCAGCGATAAAATCAGGATTTTGCACAGCTGCCGTATTAATTGAGACTTTATCGGCACCGGCAAGCAAAAGCCTGCGAATATCAGCCACACTGCGCACACCGCCACCAACTGTCAGCGGCATGAAACATTGTTCGGCAGTTCGCGCAACCACATCAAAAATTGTTTCACGATTATCAGAAGATGCTGTGATATCAAGAAAACACAATTCATCCGCTCCGGCAGCATCATAGGCTTTTGCAGCTTCCACCGGATCACCGGCATCAATAAGGTCAACAAAATTGACGCCCTTTACCACCCTGCCGTCTTTAACATCCAGGCAGGGAATAATACGTGCTTTCAAAGTCATTGCGCACCCTCCTTTGCAGCACGTAAAAGCGCCAGCGCCTCAGCCGGATCAATACGGCCATCATAAAGCGCGCGGCCGGAAATCGCACCTTCCAGCTTGCGCGCATCAGGCTTTGTCATGCGATGAATATCATCCATAGAAGCCAGTCCGCCTGAAGCAATCACCGGAATGGAGACAGCCTCAGCCAGCGCCAGGGTTGAAGGCCAGTTTATGCCAGCAAGAATACCGTCACGGTCAATATCCGTATAGATAATGGCCGCAACCCCTGCCCCTTCAAATTTCTGCGCCAGTTCAATCACGCCAAGTTCTGAAGCCTCTGCCCAGCCCTCAACCGCAACCTTGCCGCCCTTGGCATCAATACCAACGGCCACCTTGCCCGGAAATTTTTTGCAGGCCTCAATCACCAATTGCGGATCACGCACCGCAACGGTGCCGAGAATAACGCGGGAAAGCCCCCTGGAAAGCCAGGCTTCAATATGTTCAAGCGTGCGGATGCCGCCGCCGAGCTGAACCGGATTTCCGGTTGCCCTGAGGATAGCCTCAACGGCTGCGCCATTGACGCTTTCTCCTGCAAAAGCGCCATTCAAATCAACCACATGAAGCCATTCAAAGCCCTGATCCTCAAAGGCTTTTGCCTGTGCTGCGGGATCAGTATTATAGACTGTAGACTGGTTCATATCGCCCAGTTTCAGACGCACACATTCACCGTCTTTCAGATCAATTGCCGGAAAAAGTATCATGGCTTCCACTTCAGGAAATTGGTAATCAGTTTAAGACCGAGGCGCTGGCTTTTTTCCGGATGGAACTGTGTGCCAACAATATTATCGCGTGCAATTGCCGCCGTCACAATCCCGCCATAGCTGGTGGTTGCCAGCAAGTCAGCACCATGTTTGACATCAAACATATAAGAATGGACAAAATAGGCGTGCAAACCATGTTCACCCGTCACAATATTTTTAAAAACCGGATGATCATGTTTCAGTTCAATCGTATTCCAGCCAATTTGCGGGATTTTCAAAGCCGGATCAGAAGGTTTCATCTCACGCACATCGCCTTCAACCCAGTTAAGGCCATCTGTCACGGTTTTTTCCAACCCGCGTGTTGAGAGTAATTGCATACCAACGCAAATACCCAGAAACGGCCTGCCCTTATGCAGCACACTATCTGCCAATGCATCAACCATACCCGGCACAGCATCCAGACCGCGGCGGCAATCAGCATAGGCGCCGACACCGGGCAAAACAATATGATCTGCCGTTAAAACCTTTTTTGCATCGTTGGTAACATCCACATGCGTGGCTTCGCCCGTTTCAAGTGCTGCATGTTCAAAGGCTTTGGCTACCGATTTAAGATTGCCGGAACCATAATCAATAATTGCGACACGCATGTCACGACCTTCCGCGATATTCAACCAGACCTATCATGTCTGCGGCAGCAGGATTGCCGCCTTCAGGCGCAGGAATTGAAACCGTGCTGCCCGCACCCGTTGCAACCCCTCCTTCGGGATCTGTGCGATCAACCACATGTGCAGCGCCGTAAAAATAGAGAATCTCCGCATCATAAAGGCTATCGGCATTGATCAGCGCCACTTCCTCATATCCCTTGCGCCTGAGTTTGGCGAGATACCAGTTACGCCCTTCAAGCGCAACAAACACAGATAATAAAAGCGATAAAACCGATAGCGCCAGAGCTGACGATATATACGCCCCCAATATATTGGCCAGCCCCCAGCTGATCAGGGCAATCATCAAAGCCTGCCACCATAAGCGATGCGCCAAAAGCCAGAAAAACGGCAAAATCAATGCAAAAACCGTAAATTCATCGCGCACAAAAACCGTATGATCGCCGGCACCATTTCTGCCGGCGCTCGCAGAAAAAGCAGGTTTAAGCTGAACTACATCAGTCGGTTCCAGAACGATATAGCTGGCCATTATCAGCCTTTCAGTGTGCCTTTTGTTGAAGGAATAGCATCCTTTTGCCGTGGATCGGTTTCAATCGCCATGCGCAATGCACGCGCTACAGCCTTGAAACAGGTTTCGGCAATATGATGATTATTAACACCGTAATGCATATTCACATGCAGGGTAATACCGGCATTTTGTGCCAAGGCCTGGAAAAATTCCCGCACCAGCTCAGTATCAAATGTGCCGATTTTTGGCGCATTAAACGCAACATTCCACACCAGAAACGGGCGGCCTGACACATCAAGTGCTGCGGAAGTCAGGGTTTCATCCATCGCCAGATCAACACTGGCATAGCGCATGATGCCGCGGCGCTCACCCAGAGCCTGCGCAACAGCCTTGCCAATCGCAATACCGGTATCTTCAACCGTATGATGATCATCAATATGTGTATCACCCTTGGTGGTGATTTTCATATCAATCAGCGAATGGCGGGAGAGCTGCTCCAGCATATGATCAAAAAAGCCGACACCGGTTGCAATATCAAACTGACCCGTACCATCCAGAGACAGCTGCACCTCAATGCTGGTTTCTTTGGTGCTGCGGCTGATTGTTGCTGTGCGCTGATTGCTCATAATGATAACCCAATCCTGTTCTTCTCCGCCCCTGTTGTAGAGCACATAGCAAAAACTGTGAAGCTGTTTTGAGGTAAGATATGTTTTAATTCAAAAAAGGCAGATGATTTGCAAATTCTCATAACTAAAATAAGAGGATCATATCCGGCTTTTGTAAAAGCCCTGATCACGGGAGATGCATCATTGTCCGTTGTAATTTGCGTATGAGAACATAAATACAGCAAATCAATTTGATGAATAGCAGTTAAGCGGAGTTGCGCGGATGATCGAACATAATCCGAATACAATTTACGGTACCACCATTGTCACCGTGCGCAAGGGCAATAAAGTGGTGATTGCCGGTGACGGGCAAGTATCCCTTGGCCAAACCATTATGAAGGGCAATGCCCGCAAAGTGCGCCGTATCGGCAAAGGCGGCAGCGTGATTACCGGTTTTGCAGGCGCCACTGCCGATGCTTTTACCCTGCTGGAACGGCTGGAGGCAAAACTGGAACAATATCCCGATCAATTAATGCGCGCCTCGGTTGAGCTGGCAAAAGACTGGCGCACAGACCGCTATTTGCGCAAACTTGAAGCCATGATGCTGGTGGCCGACAAAAATATTACGCTGGCCATTACCGGCCTTGGCGATGTTCTTGAACCGGAAAACGGCGTGATGGCAATCGGCTCCGGTGGTAATTATGCCTTGTCTGCCGCACGCGCGCTGATCGACACCGACCTTGATGCGGAAACCATTGCCCGCAAGGCAATGACTATTGCTTCGGAAATCTGTGTCTATACCAATAATAATTTCACAATCGAGAGCCTCGATTGCGCTTAAATATCCCCGTTTTAAATTTAAAAACTGGCTGTTTTTATAAAAACACCAATTAGCAGCATCATACTGCTGCCTTGTCTGATTAATCGGGCAACAGCAAAATGGATCTTGAAAAATATGACTACATTTTCCCCGCGCGAGATCGTTTCCGAGCTTGATCGTTATATTATCGGGCAGAATGCCGCCAAACGGGCCGTTGCCATTGCCTTGCGCAATCGCTGGCGCCGCCAGCAACTGGAAGGCACTATGCGTGAAGAGGTAATGCCCAAAAATATCCTGATGATCGGGCCTACAGGCGTTGGTAAAACCGAAATTTCCCGCCGTCTTGCAAAACTTGCCGGCGCTCCCTTCATCAAGGTTGAAGCCACAAAATTCACTGAAGTTGGCTATGTCGGCCGTGATGTGGAACAGATCATTCGCGATCTGGTTGAAATTGCTATTGGTCTGGTTCGTGAGAAAAAACGTGAAGACGTGAAGGCCAAAGCCCATATCAATGCAGAAGAACGTGTGCTGGATGCACTTGTTGGCAAAACAGCCAGCCCTGCCACGCGGGATAGTTTTCGCAAAAAACTGCGTGAAGGCGAACTGGATGACAAGGAAATTGAAATTGAAGTGGCTGATAACAGCTCCGGCATGCCAAGTTTTGAAATTCCCGGTATGCCTGGCGCCAATATCGGCATGATCAATTTAAGCGATATGCTGGGCAAGGCTATGGGCGGACGCACCAAGCCGCGTAAAACCACTGTCAAAGAATCCTACAGTCTTTTGATAAATGACGAATCCGACAAGCTGCTTGATCAGGATCAGGTAACACAGGAAGCACTGGAAGTTACCCAAAATGAGGGCATTGTTTTTCTTGATGAGATTGACAAGATTGCCGCGCGTGAAGGCGGCATGGGGGCAGGGGTATCCCGTGAGGGCGTGCAGCGCGATTTGCTGCCGCTTGTTGAGGGCACAACCGTTGCCACCAAATACGGACCGGTAAAAACAGATCATATCCTGTTTATCGCTTCGGGTGCATTTCATGTTTCCAAGCCATCTGACCTTTTGCCGGAACTGCAGGGCCGCCTGCCAATCCGCGTGGAGCTTAACGCACTGACACGGGAGGATTTCCGCTCAATTCTCACTGAGACCGAAGCCAGCCTGCTCAAACAATATGTGGCGCTGATGGCGACGGAAAATGTAACGCTGGAAATTACCGATGATGCAATTGATGCGCTGGCCGATATTGCTGTTGATCTTAATTCCAGCATAGAAAATATCGGTGCCCGCCGCCTGCAAACGGTAATGGAAAAAGTATTGGATGAAATATCATTCAATGCACCGGATAAAAGCGGCACGGTTTTCACGATTGATGCTGATTATGTGCGCAAGAATATAGGTGACCTTGCCAGGAATACAGATCTATCCAGATTTATTTTGTAAATGGCAGTGTGACATTCACACATCATTTATATTTTAGTTTAGAAAACCCTCTCGACTTGTGCGTGAGGGTTTCTTATTTTCCGCGCAATATGAAATGCATGATTTTCTGAAATGATTTGGTTTCAGAACAAATGCCTATGGAGAAAATTTATGAGTTTCGGCAATTATTTCAAGCAGATAGCAATAGCTGCCGGAACCGGTATTTTGGCTTTTACATTTCTTTCAGCCGCGCAGGCACTCACCATTGTGCCGCCGGGAAACCGCAATATCGAACAACCCCCCATTCCCGGTGCCTCTGCAAGGCGCACCAAAAAAATGCGCACGACATATGAAGCCAAATATCAGAAAATTTATGGTTTGTTAAAATCAGACCGCGCTTTGCGTGCCAAGATTAAATCTGTGGCTGCAGCCTATAATATTGATCCGGTTCATATTGCCGGCGCTATTATTGGCGAACACACATATAATGTTGATGCCTATGATCAATTGCAAACCTATTATGTAAAAGCCATTTCCTATGTGAGACAAGGCGTGAGCTTTAATTATAAAGGCCAATCTGTCAGCGACTTTGTCAAACGGCCGGAATTTGAAAAATGCTCAGGTTTAACTGATAGTTACAGCCTGTGGAATTGCCGCGAAAATATCTGGAACAGCCATTTTCGCGGTAAAAAAACCGGTGATATTTCCTATCCGGATAATCGTTTTGCGGCCGTTTTTTTTCAGCCCTTTTATGCTGGACAGACATTCGGCCTTGGTCAGATCAGCCCGCTGACAGCTTTGCAAATGTCAGATATGGTCAATCGTATATCCGGCCTGCCAAAACTCAGTGCTGATGACGGGGCACAGGTTTATAAAACCATCATGGATCCTGATCTGACGCTGCCATATATGGCGGCAACCATCAAACATTCCATCAATGCATATAAAAAATATGCGAATTTTGATATTTCAAACAATCCGGGCATTACCGCAACCCTCTATAATACAGGCGGGGCTGATACCCGCGCCCGTGCGCTCGCTGCAGCCAATGCCGGACGCAAGGATATAAAACTGCCGCAGGAAAATTATTATGGCTGGCTGGTCAATTCCAAAATAGAAGATTTACGATCGCTGTTTTGAAACAGTGAATGGTAAATTTCATCGCTGATTTTTGCGTTGTTTTTCTGCCTGCAACAACAAGGTGCTGATGGCTGCAATTGTGGAATTGTCCAGAGAGCGGATCTGACTGGCCAGAAGATTGGCAAGTTCTGTGGCCTCCGGCGACAGGCCTGACGTATCAATTGTAACACGCGGATGCGAAATCATTGCCAGTTTTTGCAACGCCTCCGCCTCATCCCAGATAATATTGAAATAGCCGATAATACGCTGCAGCAAATCCCATGTAGGCTGACCGCGCCGCCCATGCTCCAGAGCCGAAAGATAGGCCGCAGAAACACGTATGGCCTCAGCCATTTGTTTTTGGGTTACACCGCGCTCTTCGCGCAATTCCCGCAGACG
Organism: Pseudochrobactrum albidum; assembly: GCF_051851455.1. NCBI lineage: Bacteria > Pseudomonadati > Pseudomonadota > Alphaproteobacteria > Hyphomicrobiales > Brucellaceae > Pseudochrobactrum > Pseudochrobactrum albidum. The sequence goes on along the minus strand of NZ_JBPVTR010000023.1, from coordinate 109,913 downwards.
CTGCCCGAATGGTGTCATTTCATAGACCGTTTAAAATAAAGCTGCCTATGGTTCTCGGCAAGTTTTTCAGCAGGGGTTTTACGCAAACGCACATAAAGCGCCCCCTGTCCGCCGTGATGGCGTGCAGCATCTTCATAGGCGCTGACATAAATGCGAAACAAGGGCGTTGAAAACCATTGCGGCACAGCCTGTTTCAGCACCCCTTCACTGCCGTAAGAGGCACCTTTGCCGGTAATAACCAGCACAAAGCGCAAGCCACGATGCCATGCATCGGCAAGAAAACTGTAAAGCAGGTCATGTGCCTCGCGCTGGCGCAAACCGTGAAGATCAATCCGTGCCTGAATTTCAACGCGCCCCCTGGCGATTTTACGGATTGTCGGCCGGTCAATATCATGCAGCGGATTAACAGGCTCAATCTGTTTTTGCCGTGTTTTAAGTGAAGTTTCTCCGATTCCCTGCGCAAGGGAAGCCCGAACCGGTTCTGTCCTGATCCGTTCGGGGCTATTGAGGCCATTTTCAATATCCCACAAATACAGATCATCAGTCATGATGCACGGTTTGTTTTCAGGGTGTAAAGGACGTGTACTGCGTGCCACCGCTTCCCAGAGAATCCGGTCCTCCTCTTTCAAAAAAAACCGGGGCTTTTCGGCAAGCTTTTTTGTTATAACAGCATGATGTTCCGGATTTTTAGGTATTTTCATGGTATTTTTATCCGAAACACGCTTATGCGCGTCATTTTTCCTGTCGTTTTTTATCATCAATGCCCTCCCAAAATATTACGGGGCAGACCCGAAATATTACGAGGAATGAGCATTATAAAATCAGCATTGTGCTTTATCCTTCCGGCAATTGCACCTGCAGCCTCACCGGAACCTAAAAACAGGTCACCGCGGGCAGGCCCGATAATTGCTGATCCGGTATCCTGCGCAATCATCAAATGCCGGAAAGCATGACCATTGTCGCTAAACTGATGCACATTTATGAAAAACGGCGTGCCAAAGCAATGAAATTTGCGATCCACCGCCAGAGAACGCCTTGCACTCAGCGCAACCTTGGCTGCCGCAACAGGGCCGGAGCAGGGGTCATCCGCCGGAGCCTCACGGAAAAATATATAAGAACGGTTTTGCCACAAAATCTCATCAACACGATCAGGATGCTGCGCCAGCCAATGTCTTATGCTTTGCATTGTCACTTGTGCGGCCTCAAGCTCGCCTTTTTCTATCAGCACATGTCCGGCTCCAGTAAATTCATGGCCAGATTTTGCCGCATAGGTCAACCGCATCTGGCTGCCATCAGCAAAATTAAGGCGTACAGCCCCCTGAACATGTGCAAAATAGGCATCGACCTTATCTGCGATATAGGCAATTTCCAGCCCTTTGCCTGCAAGTGCGCCCTGATCAATCTGGCTCCTGTCAAAATAACTGCAAATATGATTGCCAATCAAACGACCAAAAGCCGTGTTTTCTGGCAGATGCGCCGGACGGTTATTGGCATCAAGCTTGATAAGATCGGCAGGCTTGCGCAAAAAAGGCACTGTAAATTCAGCTGTTTTTACTCGTGAAGCCGTAATTTCCGGCTCATAGAAACCGGTTACAAAACCAGTTTTCCGATCACGGGGAAGAATTCTGACGGGTCGGAAAAAATGCTCAAAAAACTGACGGGCTATTTGCTTTTCAAGACGTTTTTGCGCTGACAAATGAAGTGCCTGCGCAAAAACAGGGCGCAATTCTTCAAATTTCGGGCCCAGAATTCCGCTCTTGTAATCATGATTTTGAGCATAGGCTGCAGATTTAAGAAATGCTGCCAAAGCAGCACTATGATCATCCTCATACCAGCCTTCACAATCACTGAAATCAACAGGCTCAAGGGAACAGTATGCAGCAGACAAATCTGACAAGATACTGTTCCTCCGGTCATTCAGAGCGGTTCAGCTTCATCACAGATGCTGAAAAAGCTCAGTCCTCAGCTTCCGTTGCAATCAGTTTCCAGTTCGGATCACGCACAGTGGTATTGCGGGCAAAGGTCCAGACATCACGAATTTCAGCAACTGTTTCCAGATCACCGTCAATAATATTGCCCTGTTTATCCTGGGTGGCAGATATCATTTCACTGACAATACGCACTGTTATCTGTGCATCTTTATCCTTCATATCCGCAGCAATGATTTTTGCCTGATTAATACCGATAAAGGTTGAATTTATTTTTTCACCACGGGTTTCACGCTGTTTGATTGCAGCATCAAAACCTTCATAAACATCTTTGGAAAGCAGGTTTTTCAATGTCTTGCGATCACCATGCGCATAAGAGAGCACGATCATCTCATAGGCCATTTTAGCGCCGTCGAGAAATTCTTTCGGATCAAAATTCAAATCATGGGCACGAATATTGCGCAAACCATTATTCAATTCAGAACCAACAGGTGCTGTCTCATCTATAGAAGTGAAATCAGGCGCCTGAATTTCAGCCTTGCGGCGCTGCGGCAAGGCAACAACATTATCCTTTTGCTGCGCTGCAACGGCAGCATCGCCCTCACGCGGGCTGTAGGGGTCGAAAGGCGGGCGCTCATTACCGGTACGTTTTCCCAAAACACTACGCAATTGCAGAAAAATAATCACTGCAACGATAAAGAAAAAAAATGTGCCAAAACTGAAAAAATTCATACCGCTCGCCAACCATCTCCGGAACTGTCTGCCGGACTTTACACCAGCTGCACCATGCTCAAATTATAAACAGCCTGAATATAACATAAAACAGGTTCATTTTAAAAAATATATAGTTCACTATGAACTGTCATTCAAATACCTGAAATGCATTCTTATCTTTAATTTATCAAATATCAGCATATGGCGTTTTGTACGGGGTTTCCGTTGCAACCGCTCTCCAATCAAAAGGTTAAGCACCCGTGATAAAAATGCTTGGTCCGATCAGCCTTCTCCTGTTTTTAGCCCTGCCATTTATTGAGATTGCCGGTTTTGTTATTGTTGGCCAGGAAATAGGTGTGCTGCCAACATTGGGACTGGTTATTTTAACTGCAATTCTGGGCTTTTCCTTATTGCGGCGGCAAGGGCTCAGCCTTCTCAATCAGATGAAAGCTGAAAGTGCTGCCGGACGCATGCCACAAAAAGAGATAATTCATGGAACTTTACTGATCTTTGCCGGAATTTTGCTGATTATTCCCGGATTTTTCACAGATATTATTGGCCTCTTATTATTCATTCCATTGATACGTGAGTGGATATGGAACCATATTTTGCGCAAGCGCATCATTATGACCGGTAATTTCAGAGGCAATCATAATGCCTATAACCGCCATTATTACAGTGAGGAAGAGGTTATTATTGATCTGGATCCCGAAGATTATTCCAGCTCTTCTGAAAAGGATAAAACAGGTAAAAACTCACCATGGATAAAAGATCAGCGCGATAATGATGCATAAACAACGAAATATGCCTGCATCTTATGCCAGTTATTGCCTGTAAAACACACATATGCTAGCCAAATGAAACATGTTTCAGAAAATGACAGGCAAATCAGTATTTTCTGAAATCAGACTGTTCAATTAACCCCATATATAGTTGTCAGCCTGTTTTGACATGAAAACCATATGGAGCCTGTTTGAATGTTAAACGACCCTGATATATTCGAGGTGGTTTAAACCTGGAATTGTACAGTTTTAAAAGTGATTCAGCACATTAAAAATGTGTTGCCATACTGTTCGACGGTCTGTCGATCATCTTAACAAAAAGGTATATGATAATGGCAGAAACGCCAAACGAAGCACAGAACGGTAGCGCACAGCAGCCATCACTCAATATTCTCGCTCAATATGTGAAAGATTTATCTTTTGAGAGCCCGGGAGCTCCGCTTTCACTGCGCCCGCGTGAAAAAGCTCCAAATATCAACATCAATGTCAATGTTAATGCCAATCCTATTGCCGAGGGCGACTTTGATGTTGTGCTGACACTGACCGCTCAGGCCGGTGAGGGCAAGGATGTGCTGTTTAACACCGAACTGGTATATGGCGGCGTATTCCGTATTCAGAATATCCCGCAGGAGCACATGCTGCCGATCCTGTTCATCGAATGTCCGCGCCTGCTGTTTCCCTTTGCGCGTCAGATCATTGCCGATGCAACACGCAATGGCGGTTTCCCGCCACTGATGATTGACCCGATTGATTTTGCCCAGATGTTCCAGCAGCGTATGGCTGAAGAACAGGCAAAGGCTCAGGTTAAAAACTGATTTTTTATTTTGTGTTGTCAAAAACCGCTATGTTGCAAGACATGGCGGTTTTTTTAATATAAAAAACTGCAATACTTTAATTTTAATTCAGATAGTGTTTCCAGATTGCCTTATCACCCATTTTGGCAACCAGTTTTTGATGCGCTTCAATATCAGATTGCGTCAGCCGCGGGGGCAGGAGCTGCGGGCGCGATTTCAAAATAATTTCAACATGCTGATCAGCATTATTTTTATTTTGTCCGGCTGTTTCAACACTCAGCCCCAAAGATGTCTGCCTGCCGCCGAGAAGCTCAATATAAACTTCGGCCAGCAATTCCGTATCCAGCAATGCACCATGAAGTTTACGATGCGCATTATCAACGCCGTAGCGTTTACAAAGCGCATCCAGCGTATTCGGCCCCATAGGATGCTTACGCCGCGCCAGAGCCAATGTATCAATCACAATATCCGTTGAAATTTGCGGCAGATTGATGCGCTCAAGCTCGGCATTCAAAAAACCAATATCGAACATCGCATTATGCGCCACCATTTTAGCGCCTTCGATAAAGGTAAGAAATTCATCGGCAATATCTGCAAATATTGGCTTATCCAGCAGGCTTTCATCGGTAATACCATGTACCGCCAAAGCATCCGGATGAACTTTTTTACCCTGCGGATTGATATAGACATGAAATGTTTTGCCGGTGATAAATTTATTCACCATTTCGATGCAGCCGATTTCAATCACGCGGTCTTCATTCTTATCAAGACCGGTGGTCTCCGTATCAAAAACAATCTCGCGCATAAGCATTATCCTGTCATCAATTATGCGGCGCTATTTTGCAATTTTCGCAAAATAGCGGCCACCTGTTGGCGGGCAAAATCCTTATCCTTGCCCGTATCAACAATAAAATCTGCTTTTGCCCGTTTTTCCGCATCGGGCAATTGCCGGGCAAGGATAGACTGAAATTTTTCTTCGGTCATATTATCGCGTGATAAAACACGCTGACGCTGAATTTCATAAGGCGCACTGACAACAAGTATTTTATCAACACGCTTTGTGCCGCCGGTTTCAAAAAGCAATGGAATATCAAGCACCACAACCGCAGCGCCATCTGCTTCAGCCTGTTGTAAAAATTGCTTTTCCTTTTCATGAACCAGAGGATGCACAATCGCCTCCAGCTGCTGAAGGCGTTGTGGCTGGTTTAACACCAGACCTGATAAGATTTTCCGATCAATACGGCCATCAATAACAGCTTCAGGAAAAGCCTTGGCAATGAGCGGCACTGCCTCTGACTGGTAAAGCTCATGAACCACGGCATCAGCATCATAAACCGGTATGCCGGCTTCAGCAAAAAGCTTTGCTGTGGTGGTTTTTCCCATACCGATAGAGCCTGTCAGTCCGATCCTGATCATATCATTCAAGCTTTCAGAATATCATCAAGAATGATGTTGCGCAGCTCCTCTGTCACATCCGGACGGATACCAAACCAGTGTTCAAACCCTGGTACAGCCTGATGCAGCAACATGCCAAGACCATCTGAACAACGCAATCCGGCTTCCCTTGCCTGGCGCAAAAATGGTGTTTCCAACGGAATATAAACAATATCCGTAGCAATTGTACCGGTTTTTGCCTCTGAAAAATCAAGAGGAAAAGCTTGCATATCTCCGTGACCACTCATGCCAAGAGAGGTTGTATTAATAATTATATCAGCGACACGAATAAGGTTTTGTGCCTGATTCCAGCCCGCAGCTGTTATTCTTGAACCAAAATGATCAGCCAGTGCTTTTGCCCGTTGTTCTGTGCGATTTACAATTATGATTTTTTCAAAACCGCGCATCAATAATGCATAGAGAATTGCACGGCTTGCACCGCCTGCTCCCAAAACCAAAGCTGTTTTTGCCTGATCCCAGCCCGCAATCTGTGCATCAAGATTGGCAGCAAAACCATAAGCATCTGTATTACTGCCATTAAGAATATTCTTATCATCCAGCCACAGCGTATTTACCGCGCCGATAGCCTTGGCAGCCTCATCATATTTAACACATAAAGCAAAGGCTGCCTCTTTATGCGGCAGTGTAACATTACCTCCGCGCAAGCCTTTTTCACCCAGTGTTTTAATAAAATACGGAAATTGTTCAGGGCTGTTTTCAATAGCCTTATAAGAGCCCTGCAAGCCATAATATTGCAGCCAGTAATTATGGATTAAAGGTGAGCGTGAATGTTTAATCGGAAAACCGGTTACAAAGGCATGTCTTACATCAGCCATCAATAATTCCCCTGGCGCGCAATTCTTTCAGCAATGGCAAGAGCGGCAAGCCAACAATTGTAAAATAATCACCATCGATTTTTTCAAAAAGCTGCACGCCTTCACCTTCAATCTGATAGGCACCTACACTGGAAAGCGCAATATCACCCACCCGTGCCAGATGACGGCCGATAAAGCCCGGTTCCAGTTGACGCATTGTCATATGCGCCACAGAAATATGACGCCATAAAGTCTGCCCGTTCTGTACTAAAACAACAGCACTGTTCAGCTGATGGGTTTTTCCCGAAAGTGCCAGTAAATGACGCCGTGCGCCATCCATATTTTCAGGCTTATGAAAAATTTCATTCCCCAGTGATAAGGTCTGATCACAACCAATAATCAGGGAATGAGAAAAGCGTTCGCTTACTTCTTCAGCTTTGGCTTCAGCAAGGATCAATGCCACATCTTCCGGTGTTGCACCAGTTTCATAAAGCGGTGCTTCAACGGCACGTTCATCAATATGTGCTTTTTGTGAAGTAAACTGAATACCGGCATTTTTTAAAAGCGCCGCCCGAAACGGGCTTTGTGAAGCAAGAATTAAAGGCAGCGTCATCTTAAAAACTCCGGTAAATATCTATTTTGCGCATTATACTGTTTATTTGTATAATAATACTGTTTGTCAAAACTGATAAGCAGGAAAAATCCCGGTTAAAACATTCGTCAATCTTCCGGCCGGATACGCGGGCGCAAAGCTAAAATAGCTGCAGCAGTCTCTTCAATCGAGCGCCGTGTCACATCAATCAGCGGCCAGTTATTACGCTCACAAATATTGCGTGCATAGGCAAGTTCCTGTGCAATATTAATACGATCCGTATAGCTTGCCATATCGACGCCCGGTGATGTTCCAAGCATTCTGTTTTGCCGGATATGAGAAATACGCTCGGCGCTGGCTATCAAACCTACAATCAGCGGTTTTTTAACATGATATAAAACTTCCGGCAGGGGGATACCTAATACAAGCGGAATATTGGCGGTTTTAATACCACGATTGGCAAGATAAATACTCGTCGGGGTTTTGGACGTGCGGGAAATACCAATAAGAATAATATCCGCTTCTTCAAGATCTGCCGGCAATTGGCCGTCATCATGCTCCATGGTAAAATTCAGGGCATCAATCCGGCGAAAATAATCGGCATTGAGCACATGCTGCGCGCTGGCACGCCGATGAGCAGGCGCTCCAAGATATGACTGAAATGTTGCCAATACCGGTTCCAGCACAGAAACACTCGGAATTCCCATTCGTGCACAGGCTTCATCAATTTTTGCAGCCAGTTTCTGATCAACCACAGTGTAGAGAACAATACCAGGCTCGGCATCAATATTACCAAGAACCTTTGCCAGCTGTTTTTCCGTGCGGATCAGCGGATACATATGCTCAATTGCCCGCGCATGGCTGTATTGGGCAGCCGCTGCCCGGCCTGCCGCAAGGAGAGTCTCTCCGGTTGCATCAGAAATCAGATGAAGATGGAAGTAGGAAAGAGTTTTTGTCACAAATTTCTCATATCCCTGTTGATCATTGTGCGTAAAAATAACCGGCTCACGGACAACTTTTTTCCCTGTTGACTAAAACAGGATTCATCCACAATGCGCCTGCCTGTATATTTGTGACCATAAAGGCTGTGTGTAACAGGAGCAATTCAAACTTATATAAAAATCATTCAATGGTTTTCCACAGAATGATACATCGGAAAATTTATTTAAATATATATTTTAATTGAATAATTTTTAGTCGCATTGCTTTTTCCCACTTGATAGGCATTTTATCCACATCGCTTGGTTTATATGATCCGCCTGTGGAAAATTTCAGGAAAAAATTTAATCCCCGTTATCAACAGACTCTAAGAATCATAAGAATCCAAAATCATCACTTTTTTAAAACAAGAACCGGGGAAAACCGGTGTGGGTAAATGACATGACACGTAAAGTTTTAAACGTACTCAAAGGTGAAACTGTATTTCCTCCACCAATCTGGATGATGAGACAAGCAGGACGTTATCTTCCTGAATATCGTGCAACACGAGAAAAAGCCGGAAGCTTTCTGGATCTTTGCTATAATCCTGAACTTGCTACTGAAGTGACACTTCAGCCTATCCGCCGTTATGGTTTTGATGCAGCCATTCTCTTTTCAGATATTCTGGTTATTCCGCATATTCTTGGACGGGATCTTCGCTTTGAAGAAGGAAAAGGGCCTTTGATGACACCTGTGACTGTTAATGAGATTAAAAATCTCGACATCACAGATAAGGCAAAAAAACTTGCTGCTGTTTATGAAACTGTCAGCCGATTGCGGGAACAATTACCAAATGAAACAACATTGCTTGGTTTTTGCGGCGCCCCGTGGACAGTTGCCACCTATATGATTGCCGGCCATGGCACACCGGATCAGGCACCGGCGCGTTTATTTGCCTATCAGCACCGTGAGGTTTTTATCAAGCTTCTGAATGATCTTGCCGATATTTCAGCTGACTATCTTATTGAACAAATTAATTGCGGTGCAGATGCAGTGCAGATTTTTGATTCATGGGCTGGTGTATTGGATGAAAACTGCTTTGAGGATTTTTGTATCAAGCCGGTTGCGCGCATTGTTCAGAAAGTACGTGAAATTCATCCGGATGCATTAATTATCGGTTTTCCGAAAGGGGCGGGGATGCTTTATCGCGATTACCGTGCCAAAACCGGAGTGAATGCGCTGGGGCTTGATTGGTCTGTTCCCCTGACATTTGCACAGGAATTGCAGCAACAAGGTGCAGTACAAGGCAATCTCGATCCGTTACGCCTTCTTGCAGGCGGGAAGGCTCTTGATGAAGGCATTGATATAATTTTGCAAAAACTGGGGCAGGGGCCGCTGATCTTTAATCTTGGCCATGGTATTACCCCTTTGGTGCCAGTTGAACATGTTACACAAATGGTCAATCATATTCGTCAGGCAGGGACATAATGGAAAAAGCCACTACAAATGGAACTAATCCGGCAATAAGGGCAATTATTGCGTTATTAATAACAGGAATTGCCGCTTATGCATTGTTTTTTACGGCAACAGATGCAGCCTATCCCTGGATAAAGGCATTCCATATTATTGCTATTATCTCCTGGATGGCCGGGATGTTATATTTGCCGCGGCTGTTTGTATATCACAGTCAGGAAAAGCCGGGTTCTCATGCTTCTGAAACCTTTAAAATCATGGAACATCGGTTGCTGCGTTATATTATCAATCCGGCAATGATTGTGAGCTGGGTTTTAGGCCTATGGATGGCATGGAAAATATTCGGTTTTCATGGCGGCTGGTTGCATGGCAAAATTTTTCTGGTTGTGCTTTTGTCTGCTGTCCATGGCTATCTTTCAAAAAGCGTGCGGATGTTTGCGCAGGATAAAAACACCAAATCCACCAAACATTGGCGGATTGTGAATGAAATTCCGACCCTATTGATGATTTTCATTGTTATTCTGGTGGTTGTAAAACCATTTTGAATTGTCTGGTTCTGTTAAAACCGCGTTTTTTTGCGCGGTTTTAATATCAGCCATTATTTTTCTGATAAAGTTACGTAATCAGCCTCTTGCCCAAATCTTCAGAACCAGCTATTGGATATGCGCCTTCCTTTAAGAATAGCAGGTTTTTAATGCCGGTCATGCCTCTCATGACCATTCTGAGCGCATAACTGCATTTTTCTTTTTTCAATCTTTTATAATATGAGTTCCGCACCCATGCAGGAAATGAAACTACAAGATCTTAAAAACAAGACACCTGTCGATTTGCTGGCGCTTGCCGAAGAGCTGCAGGTTGAAAATGCCAGCGTCATGCGCAAACAGGAATTGATGTTTGCTATTCTGAAGAGTCTTGCCTCTCAGGAAGTTGAAATTATCGGTGAAGGTGTTGTTGAATTACTTCCCGACGGATTTGGCTTTTTGCGCTCGGCAAATGCCAATTATCTTCCGGGACCGGATGATATTTATATTTCTCCTTCTCAGATCCGCCGCTTTTCATTGAAGACCGGTGATACGGTTGAAGGGCCGATCCGCAGCCCGAAAGAAGGCGAACGCTATTTCGCACTTTTAAAAGTTAATACAATTAATTTTGAAGATCCGGAAAAGATCCGTCATAAAATTCATTTTGATAATTTGACACCGCTTTATCCAAATGAGCGTTTCAAAATGGAGCTGGATAATCCAACCAATAAGGATAATTCAGCCCGTGTGATTGATCTGGTTGCTCCGCTTGGTAAAGGTCAGCGTGGTTTGATTGTGGCACCACCACGTACCGGTAAAACGGTTTTGCTGCAAAATATTGCACATTCTATTACGGCTAATCATCCGGAATGTTATCTTATTGTGCTATTGATTGATGAGCGCCCTGAAGAAGTAACCGATATGCAGCGCTCGGTAAAAGGTGAGGTTGTATCCTCAACCTTTGATGAACCGGCTTCACGCCATGTTCAGGTTGCTGAAATGGTGATTGAAAAAGCAAAACGTCTTGTTGAGCATGGCCGTGATGTGGTTATTCTGCTGGATTCAATCACCCGCCTTGGCCGTGCTTATAATACTGTTATTCCGTCTTCAGGTAAGGTTCTCACCGGTGGTGTGGATGCTAATGCGTTGCAGCGGCCTAAACGCTTTTTTGGTGCTGCGCGTAATATTGAGGAAGGCGGCTCATTGACTATTATCGCAACCGCGCTGATTGATACCGGTTCGCGTATGGATGAAGTTATCTTTGAAGAATTCAAGGGTACAGGTAACTCGGAAATCGTGCTTGATCGCAAGGTTGCTGATAAGCGCATCTTCCCTGCTATGGATATTCTTAAATCCGGCACGCGTAAGGAAGATCTGTTGGTGCCGCGTCAGGATTTGCAGAAAATCTTTGTTCTGCGTCGTATTCTTTCGCCGATGGGAACAACGGATGCGATTGAATTCCTGATCGACAAGCTGAAACAGACAAAGAATAATGCTGAATTCTTTGATTCAATGAATACATAATTTTGCAAATTAAAATTGCTGATGAAAACGCCGCCTCAAAAGGGCGGCGTTTTTATTTCTTCCGGTTTCAGAGTAAATTTTCCAGATCACGAACATTATAAACCGGTGGTAAACATATATGATTGCGGCATAAAATAGCGCAGGCGCGTTTTCCGGCATTTGCTGCTATCGCGGCCCATTGCGGCAACTGAGCTGCTTGTTTATGGCTTAAAATAATATCTGTACGGCAGGGATCAGCGTGGCGGGATGCACAGCGATAAAGTTCATTTTCTGTATTTTCAACAATCAGCACCAGTTTAACAGGATCAAGCAGATGTATTGCAGAATTGAGAATAGATGCCTGTCCGTAGGTCATTTGTACAGCACGGCCAAGTGCACGTTTTGCCAGATCATTGGTTATCTGCAGAAGATTTTCATCTCCTGTAATTAATGACAAGCGCATAAATGCTTCAATAATCTGACTGGTAGCACTTGGTATTGCTTCGTCCTGATCGCCATAAAGATAAAAAATAACATCATCATTATCGAGAGCGGTCAGACGGTAATCTCTGTTTTGATCACGATGATGCTGATTTAATTGCTGCATGAGACGCAGCGCATCATCAATATAATCCTGTTTGGGATCAGCCTGATAAAGTGAAAGCGCAGCATTGATGAGTGCCGCATAATCGGATGATAAAGCAGGGAATTTTATTGCAGATTTTGAGATTATATGGGAAAGCCCTGCGTTTTTGGCGGGTAGCAGAAAATGATAGGTCTTTTGTGCCAAGGTAAGCCAATCCGCACGATTAAAAACACGCGCCGCCTCTGCTAAAGCACGGATTAAATAGGCATTCCAGTCTGTCAGGCATTTTTCATCGCGACCAGGGTGAATTCTCTGATTCCTGACATTAAGCAATTTATTGCGTAATGGCTGTAAAATGGCCTCTTCCTGTTCATCATATTCAGCCATATCAAGGCGATGCAGAATGGTTTTACCTTCCCAATTTCCCTGTTCACACACATTATATTTTTGCAGGAAAATTTCGGCTTCTGTACCGAGAATTTTTTTAATTTCACTTGCATCCCAAATGTAGAATTTACCCTCGATATTTTCGCTATCAGCGTCCAGACCGGAGGCAAAACCACCATCAGGCAGTGTCATTTCTGTGTTCAACCAGTTAATTATCTCTTCGATTCGCTTACGAAACAAATTCTTTTTGTGTAAATTATTCTGGCTGGCACTCCATGCCCATAGGCTTTGGCGGATTGTCTGAGCATTATCATAAAGCATTTTTTCAAAATGCGGGACGAGCCAGAATTGATCTGTACTATAGCGGGCAAGACCACCTGCCAGATGATCATAAATTCCGCCATTGAGCATTTTTTCAGTGCTGAGAATAAAATAGTCACGATGTTGCTGCTGCTGGCTGATTTTCCATGAAGTCCAGAGCATTGTCATAAGCGGAAAATTGGGGAATTTTGGCTGTCCGCTGATGCCGCCATAAGTATTATCTATCCGCCGTGCTATTGTATCGGCATAATTTTGAAAAAAAGCCTCATCATTTTTTGCGATATTGACCGGTGGCTGAAATGTTTTTTCCAGATGGTTTTTCAATGCGGTAATATTGCCGGTAATACGGCTGCGGTCATTTTTCCATATGCCAGACAGGGTTTTAAGAACATCCGTAAAGCCAGGAAGATGATCATTTGCATATTTTGGAAAATAAGTGCCGCCCCAGAAAGCATCACCATGCGGCGTTAAAAAAATCGTCAATGGCCAGCCGCCTTGCTCTCCCATAGCGTTAAGGGCAGTCATGTAAATCTGGTCTATATCCGGCCGCTCTTCACGGTCAACTTTAATATTGATGAAATTCTCATTCATCAATTGAGCCACTTCTTCATCTTCAAAACATTCATGTGCCATGACGTGGCACCAGTGGCAGGCAGAATAACCGATAGAAAGCAGAATTGGCTTGTCAAAATAAACAGCCTGATCCAGTGCTTCTTTGTCCCATGGCTGCCAATGTACAGGATTGTTGCTATGCTGCTTTAAATATGTGCTTTGTGCAGTATCAAGGCGATTTATATTGGCATTACCGGGCATCGGATTCATGGTTTTACCTTTCAGGATGCAAAATGCCGGATTTTTCGATATGTAAAGCAGTTAAGCCAAACGCCGTTATTATTTCTTATAAAACCAGTCTGCAGATTGATTTCTACGTGTAAAATATTTCACCCTTTCCGCAACAGGTTTTAACAGATAAAACGGCAATTCTTTGCTACATTATAACGGATTTTCAATGCCAATGCAGCCTTTTCATCAAGATACTATTTTTGCACTTTCCAGCGGACGCTTGCCATCCGGTGTTGCTATTATCCGAGTATCCGGCCCACAAACTCGATTCATTACCGAAACCATTTCAGATCAAGTGCCAATACCGCGCAAAGCCAGATATGGTCTGTTGAAAAACCGGAAACATGAAGTTCTGGACAGCGGATTGACGTTGTTCTTTGAAGGGCCAAAAAGCTTTACCGGTGAAGATTGCGTGGAATTTCACATTCATGGTGGTATTGCGGTTGTAGAAAATTTTCTTGAAGCCTTAGCTGAATTTGAAAATTGCCGTTTAGCAGAAGCCGGCGAATTTACCAGGCGGGCATTTGCAAATGGAAAAATGGATATTACTATGGCCGAAGGCCTGGCAGATCTTATTTCCGCTGAAACCGAAAGCCAAAGACGTCTTGCACAGCTTGTTGCATCCGGAGCACAACGTGATCTTTATATGAATTGGCGCAAAAAATTAATTCAAGCGCGGGCGTTTATTGAAGCTGAACTTGATTTTGCTGATGAGGATGATGTTCCGGGTTCTGTTTCGGAAAAGGTTTGGCAAGAGATGAAAGTCTTAAGCCAGACAATTGAAAAGCATATTGCAGATGGCAAACGCGGAACAATGCTGCGAGACGGTTTTCATATTGTGATTATTGGTGCTCCGAATGCCGGAAAATCCAGCCTGATGAATTTACTTGCAGCACGGGATGTTGCAATTATTTCTGATGAAGCGGGAACAACGCGCGATTTACTGGAAGTAAAGTTAAATCTTAATGGTGTAGCTACTTATATCACTGATACTGCGGGCATAAGAGAAAGCGCAGGAAAAGTTGAACAAATAGGAATTCAACGCGCATGGGATAAAGCTGCTGAAGCTGATTTAATTTTATATATTGAAGATTTATCTGCTCCAATAAAATTGGACATGTCGGATTTTAAAACCGAAATTTGGAAAATTGGCAATAAAGCGGATTTAATTACAGATACAAAAACGGACTATAATTTTATAATTTCCACTAAAAACAGCACTGGAATTAATTTTCTTCTTGAAAATCTCACAAAGTTTATCACTGAAAAAACCAGCTTACAGAATGATATTGTACCAACGCGACGCAGACATATTGATTTGCTAAGCCAATGCAAATCAGAAATTGAAAAAGCCTATAAACAAGAGAATTTACCTCTTGAACTAAGGGCAGAAAATCTGCGTCACGCATCACAATATTTAGGTAAAATCACCGGTGATGTCGATGTTGAGGATATTCTTGATGTCATTTTCTCACAATTCTGTATTGGAAAATGATTCACGTGAAACAAATTTCATGATATAGACTATCCAACAATCAAATATGTTTCACGTGAAACATTCTGTGGAATCAAAATATAAGGATTGACTCAACAGGCTTATTCTGGGTCACAGATTCCTTTTGATGAAATCTCTGTTCATTATTTTGTTAGCTGTTCCATTTTTGATGAGAACATGAGATGGATGATTCACGTGAAACCAAACAAGTTTTGGATATGATTATGACAAGTTTTTACGATGTCATTGTTATTGGTGGTGGTCACGCCGGTACGGAAGCTGCTGCGGCTTCAGCCAGAACAGGTGCAAAAACTGCCTTAGTAACGCATCGCTTTGATACAATAGGAGTGATGTCTTGCAATCCTGCAATTGGCGGATTGGGTAAGGGGCAGCTTGTTCGTGAAATTGATGCGCTGGATGGTTTGATGGGCAGAGCCGCTGATCAGGCAGGTATACAATTTCGTCTTTTAAATCGCCGTAAAGGCCCTGCGGTACGAGGACCGCGAACACAGGCTGATCGTAAATTATATCGTCTCGCTGTTCAGGCTCTTATTAAGGAACAGGCCAATCTCACCGTTGTAGAAGGTGGTGCTGCGGATATTCTGGTTGAAAATGGTGCTGTAAATGCCGTTCAGTTGATGGATGGAACTGTTATCAATTGTGCCTCTGTCGTGTTAACGAGCGGAACATTTCTTAATGGCCTGATTCATATTGGCGAGAAGACGATCCCTGCAGGCCGTATGGGTGAGAAACCTGCGCTTGGTCTTTCTGAGCGTTTACATGCTTTGGGTTTTGGTTTGGGGCGTTTAAAAACCGGTACGCCATGCCGGATTGATACCAAAACGATTGATTGGGCGGGTTTGGATAAACAATCTGCGGATAAAGATCCTGTACCGTTTTCAATGATGACGGATAAGATTACAGTTCCGCAAATTGATTGCGGTATTACCCGAACTACAGATGCGACGCATAAGATAATTCGTGAAAATATTCATCGTTCAGCGATGTATTCCGGTAATATTGAGGGTATTGGTCCGCGTTATTGTCCATCAATAGAGGATAAAATTGTCAAGTTTGGTGATCGTGACGGTCATCAGATATTTCTTGAACCGGAAGGTCTGGATGATGATACAGTTTATCCAAATGGTATTTCAACCAGCTTACCGGAAGATGTGCAGCTTGAAATATTAAAAACAATTCCCGGACTGGAATATGCAAAAATGCTGCAACCAGGCTATGCGATTGAATATGATTTTATTGATCCGCGGGAATTACAGCGCAGCCTTGAGACACGCCGTGTTAAAGGTTTGTTTTTAGCAGGGCAAATTAATGGCACAACCGGTTATGAAGAAGCAGGTGCACAAGGTTTGCTGGCTGGCCTTAATGCTGCAAGGCGCGCAGGTGGCAGCGATCCGGTGATTATTCAGCGTACTGAAGCTTATATTGGTGTGATGATTGATGATTTGACATCGCGCGGTGTCAGTGAGCCTTATCGCATGTTTACTTCAAGAGCGGAATTCAGGCTTTCGCTTCGTGCTGATAATGCCGATAATCGTCTGACACCTTTGGGTGAGCTATTGGGTCTTGTTGGTCTTGAGCGGCAAAAACGCTTCAATGATAGAAAACAAGATTTGGACCATGCCAGAAATCTGGCTCGTAGTTTTTCAATTACACCAAATGCAGCTGCGGCTTATGGTTTAACGCTGAATAAAGATGGTGTGCGCCGTACAGCTTATGATCTCTTGTCTTATCCGGATGTAACTATTGAGCAACTTGCTAAAATCTGGCCGGAGTTTGAAGCTTTATCACCGGTCACTAAGGAAGCATTGGAGATTGAAGCGCAATATTCTGTCTATCTGGATCGGCAAAATGCAGATATTGCTGCTATGGAACGGGAAGAGCAATTAATTATACCTGCTTCAGTGCAATTTTCTTTTATTCCTGGTTTATCTCTTGAACTCAGGCAAAAATTAGAAAAACGACAACCTTCGAATATTGCTGAAGCTCAAAGAATTGAAGGAATGACACCGGCTGCTATCGCCTTGTTGATAACGCATATCCGTAAACACGGTATTACACAGAATATTTCGGGTGATTTGGCAAAACCGGCATGACAAAAGATAAATATTTTGATTCACTAAGAGCGTTATACCCATTTGTTTCACGTGAAACAGCGGAAGACCTGATTGGCTTTGAGATTTTGTTTAAAAAATGGTCTAAGGCAATTAATCTGGCTTCGCCAAATACATTGGAAACACTCTGGGAACGGCATATTCTTGATAGTGTTCAGGTTTTTAATTTGGCACCACAGGTAAAAAAATGGCTGGATCTGGGATCAGGTGGCGGCTTTCCAGGTATGGTTCTGGGGATTATGCTCAAACAAACGGGTGGAACTATAAGTTTGGTGGAGAGTAACAGTAAAAAATCTGCGTTTTTACGTAATGCACTTGCTCAATTCAAGGTGCCGGGGCAGGTTGTAAATGCAAGAATTGAAAATTGTTATGAGCAAATTGCGGTTCCGGATATTATAACCGCCAGAGCTTTGGCATCATTGGCCAGGTTATTTGAGTTAACTGAACCATGGATGGCGAAAGGAGCAAGGGCTTTGTTTCAAAAAGGGCGTGATTACCAGCGAGAAATTGATGAAAGCCTGACAAGCTGGAAATTTGATCTCATAAAACATGAAAGCGCGATTGAGGCCGGTTCTGTCATTCTTGAAATCAGTAATTTGCAGCGGCGCTGATATATATGCATGAAAGCCGCAAAGTAACAAAAGTTATTCGGGACAATAATTATGAATAACAGAACACGGATTATAACGATCGCAAACCAGAAAGGCGGTGTGGGAAAAACCACAACGGCAATTAATCTGGCGACTGCATTGGCTGCAATCGGTGAAAATGTATTGATTGTTGATCTCGATCCGCAAGGCAATGCCAGTACAGGGTTAGGTGTTGATCGTAAAAACCGGCCTTTATCATCCTATGATGTGCTGACACAAAATGCCTCGGTGCCAGAAGCTGCCATTGCCACTGATGTGCCTAATTTGTTTCTTGTGGCATCAACGCTTGATTTGCTTGGCATTGAAATGGAAATTTCCAACGCACCGGACAGAACCCGCAGATTACGCGATGCCTTGCGTTTTGATTCCGCCATTTCTGAGCAATTTACCTATATTTTGATTGATTGCCCGCCTTCGCTCAATCTTTTGACTTTGAATGCTATGGCTGCAGCAGATTCCGTGCTTGTACCTTTGCAGTGTGAGTTTTTTGCTCTTGAAGGATTAAGCCAGTTGCTTGAAACTGTAAATCAGGTGCGCAGTTCTCTAAATCCTGATCTTACAATTCAAGGTGTTGTGCTTACTATGTATGACAGCCGTAATAATTTGGCTAATCAGGTGGTTGATGATGTACGCGCCTTTATGGGGGAAAAAGTATATCGTACTGTTATTCCTCGTAATGTGCGGGTTTCTGAGGCACCATCTCATGGTAAACCGGCTATTTTATATGATCTGAAATGTGCCGGAAGTCAGGCTTATTTGCAGCTGGCGTCTGAGGTTATCCAGCGTGAACGACAATTACGCAGCGCAGCCTGACATTCAAATTTGATTCGAATACGTAACAATTGCAGAAAGCATTCAACTTATGAGTGATGATCCTTCAAAAAAGCGTCTTGGTCGCGGTCTGGCAGCTCTGATTGGGGATATCGACCGGCCTGTTGAAGAGCGTAAAGTGCCGGTGCCGCTTGAGCGTTATGTGCCTATCGAATTTGTAAATCGCAATCCGCGTAACCCGCGTCGTGTTTTTACAGAAACAGAGCTGGAAGATCTTGCGCAATCGATCCGTGAACACGGGATTGTTCAGCCTGTTGTTGTGCGTCCGTCACCTGAAAATCGTGAACATTTTGAACTTATAGCCGGTGAGCGCCGCTGGCGCGCTTCTCAGCGTGCGGGTTTGGCAGAAATTCCGGTTATCATCCGTGATGTTGATGACCGTGTGGCGCTTGAACTGGCTATTATTGAAAATGTTCAGCGTGCTGATCTTAACCCAGTTGAAGAAGCAATGGGATATCAGTTGCTGATTGATGAGCATGATTATACGCAAGCTGATCTGGCACAGGTTATTGGTAAAAGCCGCAGCCATGTGGCTAATACTTTGCGTCTTTTAAAGCTTCCTGCGGAAGTGCAGCAATTTATCAATGACGGCGCTTTAACAGCCGGGCACGCACGCACGCTTGTTACGATGGATAACCCTAAGGCTGTTGCGGAACGCATTGTTAAAGAGGGTTTGTCTGTACGTCAGGTTGAAGCTTTATCTCAGGCTGAAAGTAAGGGAATTCCTGCCGTTAAGCCGGAGCGCACGCCTGTTGAGAAAGATGCGGATACACGCGCATTGGAAAAGCTGCTCTCTGATGTAACCGGCATGAAAGTTGAAATTAATCATCGCGACAGGGGCGGGGAAGTGCGTATCCGTTATAGTTCTCTTGAACAATTGGATGAAATTTGTCGCCGTTTGCAAAGCTGATATAAGTATTATTAAGTGGTTCCGATTTAAAATATTATCATTGGAACCACTTTAATTATTTTATACAATAAATTATCTTATCGCCTTTGTTTATTACGTAAAGCTTCAACAGCTAAAGCAATAAATGACTGTCTTATAATTGCAGTTGAAAGTACGGTGTTTTTCCGGCTCTCAAGAACGGTTCTTTGAAGTCTGTCTGCAACACGGTTGAGCGATTGGACATTCCAGAGATTCAAGGCTGTTTCGATTAATCTTTTACGGGCAAAGAAAACCGGTGGTTTTGCCGTATTAACAACCATAGCTGCCGGTTTGTTTTCTGTTTCCATAATAAAACGCATTGCATGTAATTGGTTGAATTGACGGATTGCGGTGTTGATGAGCAGAAAAGGATGGGTGCCCGTGTGAATTATACGGTCAAAAGCTGCGTTGAATTTAGCAAGATCACCAATCATCACAGCATCGATTACTTCATCTTGAGAAAGGGCTGCAACATCGCCGACAGATTCACGCACATCATCTATTTCAATGCGTTGTTTGCCATGTGCATAAAGGCAAAGTTTTTCCAGTTCACCGCGTGTGGCCAGCCGGTCTGCACCTAGGCTCATGCGCAACAGCTGGCGTGCATCGGAAGAAATTTGTAATTTATTAGCCAGTAAAATATCATCAATCAAACCGTCAATGCCGCGTGCATCATCAGCATAGCATGGCAAGGCCATGGCTGCAGAACCACTCTCCACAGCACTGCGCAAGCCGGCACCTTTTTTAAGATCACCTGCTTCAATAAGAATATAACTATCCTGTGGCGGTTCTGAAATTAGTTCTTTAACCGCATCAGCAATATTCTTTTGGGCAGCTGCATTTTTTACCCAGATCAGCCGGTTTCCGCCAAACATGGGGATCGTTCTTGCTTCATCTATCAGCCGGGCAGGATCCTTGTCTATTTCATCTGCTTCAATGCGTAAAACAGCAAAAGGATCGTCCAATGGCAGGCCTGTCAATCTGGCATATTTTGCTGCTCGTTCACTGACCATGCCTTTATCAGGCCCATAGATCAGAATGATCGTGCCGGTCTGTGCGGGACGCGTGAGAAAATTATCAACTTCATGTGCTTTTTTCTGTGCCATAAGTCTGTTTACAACAAAGCCGGTCAAAGGGGAATCCGGCTTTATGATACGGATGAAATTCTGTCATTGTTTAAAATGAAAAATGCCGCGCTCTAGGCGCGGCATTGATAAAATAACATGTGACAGTTTACTGGATGAGGAGAGCATCATCATCCAGTGTTTCACCACGAACTTTTTTGAACATATCAATCAGATCTTTAATAGTGAGATTTTTACGCTCTTCGCCGGAAACATCGAGAATGATATTGCCGCCATGAAGCATGATGGTACGTGTGCCATAATCCAGGGCTTGCTGCATGGAATGTGTGACCATCAAGGTTGTGAGCTTGTTTTCATTCACAAGCTTGGCGGTTAGTTTCATAATGAATTCAGCCATACCCGGATCAAGCGCGGCTGTATGTTCATCAAGCAGTAAAACCTCGGATCTTGTCAGGGTGGCCATAATCAGGGAAAGTGCCTGACGCTGCCCGCCGGATAACAAATCCATACGATCTTGCATGCGGTTTTCAAGCCCAAGATTAAGACCGGCCACCCGCTCATGAAATAAGGCGCGGCGGCTGTGGTTAAGCGCATGGGAAAGACCGCGTTTCTGACCGCGCATGGCAGCCAGTGCCAGATTTTCTTCAATTGAAAGGGCTCCGCAACTGCCGGTTAAAGGATCCTGAAACACACGCGCCACCATAGAAGCACGATCGGCGGTAGATTGTTTGGTAACATCTTTGTTGCCAATCAGGATTTTGCCTTCAGTGGCAATTACATCGCCGGCAAGGGCACCGAGCAGGGTTGATTTTCCGGCGCCGTTGGAGCCGATAACCGTGACAAATGTGCCTTCTTCAATTTTCAGGTTGATGTTTGACAATGCTTGCTTTTGCAAAGGCGTGCCACGGCCGAAAATAACACCGAGATTGGATACTTCAATCATTTGGAGAGACCTCCGCGACGCAAGCGTGGCAGTACCAGGGCTATTGTAACAAGAACAGCGGTTGCAAGATTAAGATCAGAGGCTTTAAGGCCGATAAAATCGCTGCTCAATGCCAGTTGAATGGCAATACGATATAAAATTGAGCCGATTACACAGCCGATCAGCGCAAGCAGCAACAGACGGGTGCGGAATAAGGTTTCTCCGATAATAACAGCAGCAAGGCCAACAACAATGGTGCCGACACCGGAAGTCACATCAGCAAAACCATTTGTCTGGGCAAAAAGCGCGCCCCCAAGTGCAACCAAAGCATTGGAAAGCGCCATGCCGAGATAAATCTGACGATCGGTTTTAACGCCCTGAGCGCGCGCCATACGCGGATTTGCACCTGTTGCCCGCATCGCAAGACCGATATTGCTTTCAAGAAAACGCCAAACAAGCAGCGCAGCAATAATAACAAGCACAGCGACAAAAAGCGGACGAATATAATATTCCGGAATACCATGTCCAAAAAACGGAGAGATCATCGTATCCTGATTAATTAATGCAACATTTGGCTTACCCATGACACGCAGATTGATGGAAAACAGCGCTGTCATGGTAAGAATGGAGGCCAGCAGGTTAAGAATGCCAAAACGCAGGTTCAAAGTTGCGGTTACCAAACCGGCAATCGCGCCGGCTAGCATGGCAATTACGGCTGCAAGCCACGGATTAATTCCGGCAATAATAAGAACAGCAGTAACAGCGGCACCGAGCGGAAAAGAACCATCTACAGTCAGGTCCGGAAAATCAAGCACGCGGAACGACAGATAAACACCGAGAGCGACAAATGAAAATACAAGACCTAATTCGACCGCGCCCCAAAAAGCGATCAGACTCAAAATAATGTTCCTTCGGCTTGTGCAGACGGCCGGCATCTCATACGGATCAAAAACAAATTTGCTCTGACCTGTCTGAAAATACGGGGCAGCCTGCTTGTTGAAATAGGATAATAATTTTTGCTCTTTGATGTGAGATCAAAAATTATACAAAAGATAAATGCGGCAGTCAGACGAGTTTTTTTGCAGCCGGAATGCCATTTGGCAATATGCCGGTAAATTGCTTTACCGGCATTTGTGCTGATTATTCCCTGATGACTTTGCTTGCACGGTCAATTACAGCCTGCGGGATTTCAATACCCATTTTTTTAGCCGCAACAAGATTGACCACAAGGTCTGTGCCGGCTGCAACATTTACCGGAATGTCGCCTGGCTTCTCACCTTTAAGAATACGAACAACCACATCACCTGTTTGTTTGCCAACATCATAATAGTTAAAACCAAGAGCAATAAATGCACCACGGCTGACAGAATCCGTGTCAGCGGTCATGAGGGGTATTTTTGCTTCTTCGGCAACACTGACCGCAGCCTCAAGTGCAGAAATAATGGTATTGTCTGTTGGAATATAAATAAGATCTGCCTTGCCGATCAGCGCGCGGGCAGCGCCCTGAACTTCAGCGGATTTGGTTGCCGCAGATTCCACAACTTCCAGCCCGCTTTCCTTGGCCGCAGCTTTGAGCCCCTCCAGAAGGGAAAGCGAATTGGCCTCACCGGAATTATAGAGAAAACCGATTGTCTTTACATCAGGCGCAACTTCCCGGATCAGCTTTACGTGATCGGCAACCGGTGAAAGATCGGAAAGACCGGTGACATTGCCGCCCGGTTTTTGCATATCCTTGACGAGTTGTGCACCAACAGGATCGGAAACAGCGGTAAACACAATTGGAATATCACGCGTTCCGGAAACAACAGCCTGAGCGGAAGGTGTTGAGATCGGAACAATGACATCCGGTGCCTCACCAATAAACTGGCGTGCAATCTGTGCTGCGGTTGCAGGATTACCCTGAGCAGACTGATAGGTGAATTTAAGGTTTTCACCTTCTTTATAACCGGCAGCTGCAAGCGCATCCTTAACGCCATCACGGGCAGCATCAAGAGCCGGATGCTCAACAATTGCTGTTACGGCAACACTGACATCTTTGGCCTGTACCGGTGCAGAAATAATTGTGGTGGCCATAGCTGTCGACAGCAATGCCAGGATAAGTGTACGCATGAAAATCTCCCTCTGTTCCACGTCCCGGTTAAAACGAATAATCAGTTCTATGAAAGAGGTCAACGCGCATCACAAAGGATCGTGTTGTGTCTGGCAATTAATTGCCATTCTTGGCTTGAAGCGTGGCGCTAAAAGCATAGTTGTTTCACGTGAATCATTGTGGTTACTGAATGATTAATACGATTTTTAAGGGCAAAATTGTTGTTAAATAGGTTTCAAAAAAAGATTGGTGATCCCGACTGGATTCGAACCAGTGGCCTACAGATTAGGAATCTGTCGCTCTATCCTACTGAGCTACGGGACCGAATAATTCTCTTTAGAATATTTCAGTGGCTCACAGAAGCCATGAAATATGCAAACCGCATGCACACATACTGATTTTTTGGCTATTCGCCAAGGGTAGCCGGCCGGAAAATTTTTTATGATAATGATTAAAGCATAAAATGCGGAAAAGCAGAGAAGGCTTTTCCGCATTATTTTGTATCAGGCTGCCGCTTTATCAGCAAAGAGTTGTGCTGTTTTAAGGCGATGCTGCACAAGCTCAACCCAGTAACTCATGCCATAGGGCAGGGCATCATCATTAAAATCATAAGCCGGATGATGCAGATTGGCGCTGTCTCCGTTGCCGATGAAAATATAGCAGCCCGGCCGGGCTTCGAGCATATAGGAAAAATCCTCCCCGCCCATCATCGGCTCAACCTCGCGGTTAATCGGCCCGTTAATGCTCACCTTATCAGCAACTGTTGCGGCAATTTCAGTTTGTTCTGAATGATTGAAGGTGACCGGATAGTTGTTTTTGAAATTAAGGTCGATGGTAATATTGTTCAAAACTGCAAACGCCTCACAATGTGCGCGGATGCGTTGTTCTGCAAAAGCACGGGTTGTTTTGGTGAGGCTGCGCACTGTGCCGGCCAAAACCGCTTTTTCAGGAATAATATTGTAAGCCTCGCCGGCGTTGAATTTGGTAACGGATATTACCAGCGAATCAAGCGGATTTGCTCCACGTGAAACAATAGCCTGTAAGGCTGTGACAAGCTGTGAGCCGATTACGATAGGATCTATATTGCGGTTTGGCTGTGCTGCATGGCCGCCCTTGCCGTTAATGGTGATGGTGAATTCATCTGTTGCCGCCATGATCGGGCCTTTGCACACAGCCAGTTCCCCCGTGGCAATGCCCGGCATATTATGCATGCCGTAAACTTCAACAATGTTAAAGCGTTCCATCAACCCGTCATTGACCATGGCAAGGCCGCCAGCGCCGCCTTCCTCAGCGGGCTGAAAAATCACAATGGCTTTTCCGTAAAAATCACGTGTTTCACAAAGAATTTTTGCAGCGCCCAAAAGCATGGATGTATGGCCATCATGGCCGCAGGAATGTGCCTTGCCCGGATTTTGTGAAACCCATTCCGGTGTGCCGGTTTCGGTCAGGGGCAGGGCATCCATATCAGCACGCAAACCAATGGCCTGACCTGCACCTTTTTTGCCCTTGATAACACCGACAATACCGGTTTTTCCAAGGCCGGTGACAACTTCATCACAACCAAATTCCCGCAGTTTCTGTTCTACAAATGCCGCAGTCTCATAAACGTCATAAAGTAGTTCCGGTTTGCTGTGCAAATATCTGCGCCACAGGCTGACTTCCTGTTTTAATTGTATAGCGCGGTCTGAAAGCGGCATTTCCTGTTCTCCGAACCTTGGTTGCCTCTCCTCCGAGGCGGTCTGTGCATAATGTAATTCTGCAGAAATTCTGCCGGAAAACTTATGCAATAAGATTATTTCTTGTAAGCCTGTGTGGGTAAAACACAACGCTCTTATGACAACATAATGTGATTTCTAAAAATTCGCTATTCGGACTTTGCCTTTTATACCCGGACTGGGGTAGAAAAGGGCAGCAGAGAAAATTTGTTTCAGTTAATTTTCTGACAGCCGGATTTTTGCCGTTTTATACCGTTTGAACACCTGATTAATGTGTTCAGGTTCTGAGCTGTGAAAATGCGGATAGGATTCCGGATGTTTTTCTTCTGAATATTACGCCTTGAAAGGTGGTCACTCTATGATCCCGACCTTGTTAAAACAATCTGTTCTGGCTTTGACCGCAGCATGCCTTGCGGTTTCTCAGTCTGTTTCGCAGGTTGAAGCCAATCCTTATATGGCGGTTGATGTCGCAACAGGTAAAGTACTGGCACATAATGATGCGTTTAAACGCTGGTATCCGGCCTCGCTCACCAAAATGATGACGGCCTATGTGGTGTTCAGGGCTTTGCGCTCCGGTCAGAAAACGTTGGAAACACCGGTTCGCATGTCGGTTGCCGCCACCAAAGAGCCGCCGAGTAAAATGGGCTATAAAGCCGGCTCGGTGATGACACTGGATACAGCCTTGAAAATTATGCTTGTAAAATCTGCCAATGATGTGTCAGTGGCAGTTGCGGAAACGATTGGCGGCAGCAAGGCCCGTTTTGTGGCAATGATGAATGCTGAGGCGCGTCGTATTGGCATGTTTGGTTCACATTTTGCCAATCCGCATGGTTTGCCGGATCCGAATAATTATTCCACTGCGCGGGATATGGCCTTGCTGGCCGCACAATTGCGCCGTGAATTTCCGGAATATGCTCATTATTTCAGTACGGAAGCAATTGACCCGGGTGAGGGTAAAAAAATTCAGGCCAATTATAATATTCTTCTTGGCCGTTTTAACGGTGCTGACGGTATGAAAACAGGCTTTGTCTGTGCTTCAGGTTTTAATCTTGCCGGATCGGCAACACGCAACGGCCGGACAATTGTGGCGGTTGTTCTTGGTGCGGCCCGTCAGGAAGACCGCGCAGTGCAGGCGGCAGAACTTTTGAATAACGGCTTTGCCACACGCGGCGGTGGCGGCGCTACGCTTGCAAGCCTTGCCCCTTATGGCAGCAATAATAATCAGGTTACGGATTTGCGGGCACAGATATGCAGCCAGCAGGCAATGTCTGACCGTTGGGACGGCCGCGATGTTGAAGGACGGCTGAAGATTAATTCGCCTTATATTACAGCCATGACCCGTGATCCGATTGCTGTATCCGTCGGGCTTATTTCCAAAGCGCCGGATGTGCAGGCAGGCAAGGCATTGCATATTTCGCAGGTGCCAATTCCGTTGCAGCGGCCGATGCGCGGCAATATCAAAACCGCGGTTAATTGATCATATTGTTGCCGGCGGTTATTGCGGCTTTGAAAAATATCTGCCGGTCTGATAAACAGGCCGGCATTTTTAATATTCAATACCCAGCCTATCCTGAAAGGCTTGTGTCTGTTTCAGGGTATAATTCAGAGAGAAACATATGTCTTTCAAGCCGATCAGCATTTCTGTTCTCACGGGCTTTCTTGGCTCCGGCAAAACAACCTTGCTCAACAGGTTGCTGAAAGATCCTGCCTTGCAGGATACAGCGGTTATTATCAATGAATTTGGTGATGTGAGCATTGATCATTTGCTGGTGGAACAGGCAACAGATGGTGTTATCCAGCTGGCAGATGGCTGCCTGTGCTGCACTGTGCGTGGTGAGCTGGTGGATACGCTGGCAGATCTGATCGAACGTGTTCAGCTTGGAAAAATCAAGGCATTGCAGCGTATTGTGATTGAGACAACCGGCCTTGCTGATCCGGTGCCGGTTTTGCAGGCTCTTACAGGCCACCCTGTTTTGATGCAGGTGCTCAGGCTTGATGGTGTGATTGCAACACTGGATGCGGTGAATGGTATGGCAACGCTTGATGCCCATATTGAGGCTGTTAAACAGATTGCTGTTGCTGATAGGATTGTGATCACCAAGACGGATCTTGCAGGGGCTGATACTGTTGCCGTTTTGAAAGCCCGCATCAAGGGGCTTAATCCGGCAGCTGAAATTTATGAGGCTGTTGATACAGCTTTGGGCTATGCCGCCCTGTTTAATTGTGGCCTTTATGATCCGTCCGGCAAAACACCTGATGTACAGAAATGGCTCAAGGCAGAGCATTATGATGATCATATACATGATGATCATATATGTGAAATTCACGGTGCTGGTTGTTCCGGTCATCATCATGAGCATCATCATCACCATGATTCAGCAATACGGTCTTTCTCGCTGCGTCATGATGCGCCGGTGCCGTTTGCCTCGATTGAGATGTTTCTGGATTTGTTGCGCTCTGCCCATGGCGAAAAATTGTTGCGCATGAAAGGCATTATTGCTGTTGCGGAAGATGCTGAACATCCGCTGGTTATTCATGGTGTGCAGCAAATTCTGCATCCGCCATTGCGTTTAAAGTCTTGGCCTGCGGAATTGCAGGATACGAAATATCAGACACAGCTGGTGCTGATTACTAAGGATATGGATGAAGCCTATGTGCGGGCTTTATTTGACAGTTTTTTAGGCAAACCACATATAGATCAGCCCGATGCACAGGCTTTGACAGATAATCCGCTGGTTATTCCGGGTTTCACGGTAAAAGACTGAAATACTCTATCTCAGATGCTGAGATTTGCAGGAAAATTGGGCTTTTCAGGAGAGGTTTTCCCCTTGCGGATCAGAAACCGGAAGATGCGCCCTTGCGTGTTATGCTCCAGCAAATCATGGCCTTCGCTCTGGCAGAAATGGGCAATATCAAGCGGCGAGAGCGGATCTGTGGTTTCTACCCTTATTAAGGCACCTGTGTTTAAACTCTGCAGTTTTTTCCGTGTTTTCAAAACAGGTAAGGGGCATTGCAGCCCCTTGAAATCAAAAAACAATATTGTATCAGACTGTGGCATTACTGACCGGTCATTCTGTTCCAGAGGGTTTTTTTCTCTGCAACTGTGGATTCTGTGGCAAGTGGTGCGCTATTTGCAGCATTGGGCTGTGCCTGGGGCACAGGCACAGATGTGTTGATTGAGGCTGTTGCATTATGATCAACCACAGGCTGACTTGCGGCTTTCGGTGCATTTTGCGCAAGCGCACTTGGTGCCGCAATATCAGGCGCGCCTGGTGTTTCACTTGATGCCGGGCTCAATGACGGTGGTGTGCGGGAGACTTTCTCGCCACGGGCGCGGCGTGCACTCCAGTCAGATACCAGCCTGGCTTCATTGATGCCCATGATTGATGGTGCGGGTTTCTTTTGAGATGTCTTGATCAATGCGCTTGAAAAAGCGGCATCATAGGTTTTCTTGTAATCAGAATAGGCAGACTGGATGGATTCCGGCTGTGACATTGGCGGACAGGCCGCTGTTGGGGAAAGATTTTGCTGTCCGGGGAAGTTCTGGTTAAAGACATAGCGTTTGCCGCAAACATCAACTTTTGGCGGTACCTTGGTAATTTCAAACTGGTCATAACCTTGTTTGAGCATGGCCCAGAATTCATAATTCGGGTCATTTTTATAGCGTGCCATATTGGCTGCCGTCATACGGAAAGGAAAAGCCTGAACCTGAAATTCACGCTGTCCGCCTTTAAAGGCATCACGGCCAAAAGCATAGATTTCCGACATGCTTTCATCGGTCATGGAATAGCAACCGGCGGAAGAGCAGGCACCATGCACCATCAAATGCTGGCCGGTGCGGCCATTGGCACGGTCATAGGCATTGGGAAAACCAAGGTTAAAAGACAGGTAATATTGTGAATTCGGGTTCATTTGCGCGGCCGTCACCGAATAGAAGCCTTCTGGCGCCTGACGATCACCCTCAACATATTTAGGGCCAAGCTTGCCTGACCATTTGCAAATATCATATGTGGCAACAATATCGTAACGGCCGTTGGTTTTTTGCTTCCAGATTTCCAGCACGCCTTCTTCCTTGAAGATACGCGCCATAACCGGTGCATTCTTGTTCATGCCCTTGGCTTTGATTTTTGCCTGAATTTTGGCGGGTAATTCACGTTCGGCTTTTGCATTAACACCATCAAAAACAGAACCCTGACAACCGGCCAAAGCCACGGTTGCGATCAGTGAAGCAAAAATTGCAGTTCTCAGTTTCATGCATGCCACCGGTACAATTACGCAAGAGTTGGAATAAATTACCCTGAAATAGCAAAAAGGCAATTTTTTTGCAGCAGGTCGTTTGCCTGACAGTATCGTTGGTTATGATTGATAAAGTGTTGATAGATAGTGCGGGATAATATTTACATATTTGATCAGGTCTGGCCATATCGCGGATGAGGCCTGTTTTGAAAAATTCTTCCATTAGCCTGAACCGGAAATATTTTAAGAAAAAAGCCGCATATTAATGCGGCTTTTGGTTTTACAGTTTGTTTTTAAATCTAGAGATTGCGCCCCATCGCCAGATATTTCTGGCGGCGTTCCTGCCGCAATGTGTCACCGTCAATATTTTCCAATGACTTCAAGGCAGAGGCGATAATTTCACCGGTTGCGTCAATTATAGCATTTTTGCCGCGATGCGCACCGCCAAGCGGTTCAGGAATGATATTGTCGATAATTTTCAGTTCAAGCAGATCCTGTGCCGTAATACGCATATTGGTGGCCGCATCTTTGGCACGGGTCGAATCACGCCACAAAATCGAGGCTGCGCCTTCCGGTGAAATAACCGAATAGATAGCATGTTCCAGCATATAAACACGGTTGGCGACCGCAATGGCAATAGCGCCGCCCGATCCGCCTTCACCGATGATAATGGCAATAACCGGTACCCGCAATTTCATGCTGGCTTCCAGCGCACGGGCAATAGCCTCGGCCTGACCGCGCTCCTCGGCGCTGACACCGGGATAGGCGCCGGCAGTATCCACAAAAGTGATGACCGGTAGCTTGAAGCGATCAGCCAGTTCCATGATGCGGATGGCTTTGCGGTAGCCTTCAGGGCGGGGAGAGCCGAAATTATGTTTCAGACGGGTTTTGGTATCATTGCCCTTTTCCTGGCCGAGAATGGCAACGGGCATGCCATTAAAACGGGCAAAACCAGCCTGAATAGCCTGATCTTCAGCAAAATTACGGTCGCCGGCAAGAGGTGTAAAATCCGTGAACAGGCGGTTCACATAGTCCAGGCAATGCGGGCGATCCGGATGGCGGGCAATCTGCACTTTCTGCCAGGGGGTGAGTTTGCGGTAAATATCCTTCAGCGCATCACTTGATCGCTTTTCAAGCCGGCGTATTTCATCGCTCATTTCAACACTGCCGCTTTCCTGCGACAGTTTTTTCAGTTCGAGAATCTGACCATCAAGATCGGCGACGGGTTTTTCGAAATCAAGGTAATTATACATATGACCTGACTATTACGCTCCGGAGACTTAAACCATCAGACCGTAAAGCCTGTGAAATGGTTTTATCTGTCCTATATAGATTGTCTGACAGAAAAATCTATCTGCCGAATATATTTCTCTTAAACGGCATAGCATCATTGGGCAAGCGGGTGATGCATTGTAACCAGCTGATGCAGCCGTTCTTCTAGCACATGCGTATAGATTTGTGTTGTAGAAATGTCCGAATGGCCCAATAATTGCTGCACTGCACGTAAATCCGCACCATTTTGCAAAAGATGGCTGGCAAAAGCGTGGCGTAACACATGGGGCGATACAGCAGATGACGGAATGCCCGCACGTGCTGCCAGAGCCTTCAGATCACGCGCAAAGACCTGCCGCGCCAAATGGCCGCTTTCTGATCGTGCAGGAAACACCCACGGATTATCCTGCCATTCGGGAACCCTGTCGCGTAAATTCAGATAAAGCTGCAATATATTCTGCGCCTTGACAGATAACGGCACCATACGCTCCTTTGCGCCCTTACCGCGCACCAGCAAAAAACGCTGATTGCTGCGCACAGTCTTATCTGGAAGGCTGACCAGCTCACTCACCCGCATACCCGTGGCATAGAGCAGTTCAAGCAGCGCATGCAGCCGTACAGCATTAAAATAGCTGCTCATATCATCTTGTGGCCGGGCTTCTGCCTCTGCCTGTTTCAGCAGTTTTGAAACTGCGTCTTCACTCATGATTTTGGGCAGTGCCTGTTTTTTCTTCGGTGCGTCAACAATACCGGTCGGATCATCTTTGCGCATGCCTTCTGTATAGAGAAAGCGGAAAAACTGACGTAATGATGAAAGACGACGCGCCTGCGAGGCAGAGGCAAAACCCTGAATATTCATATCATCAAGGCAGGCTTTAATATCTTCCGATTGGGCTGTTACCAAAGTTTTGTTGCGCTGCGCTAAGAATTGCGCAGCAGTTTCCAGATCATGGCGATAGGATTCCAGGGTGTTTTCTGCCGCTCCGCGTTCCGCGCTCATCATTTCCAGAAATGCATCAATTGCCGCATGGCCGGAAAGATTATTCTGCATCTTCTGCCTCCGGTTCTCCGTCTGTATAGGGTGTTGGTGCAGGGGCTGCGCTGACAGGAATATTATTATCTGGTTGTTTCAGCATTTTCTGGGCGGGAACCCGCACAATAATTTCTGATGTTACCGGCGTGACAGTTTTCACAAGCGCCAGCATTGCGCCATATATGCAAGCGGCTGTTATAGCCAGAATAAGAATGAGGCGGCTAAGGGTCGGCATTTTTTCAATCGTGCTCTTGCTTGTTCAGAAAAACTTCTTATCCGCTATTGTGCCCTGATATTCTCAATAAAGCCTAACCGGATCTGCCAAGAGAAATTTATGTTTTTTCAAAGTAAAAGACCCGGTTAAAACCGGGTCTTTCGATCATATCAATCACGGATCATAAATTTATCACATATGAATTGGCTTATCATAGGTAGCCATAGCCGATTCCCTAACAGCTTCAGACATGGTCGGATGAGCGTGGCAGGTGCGGGCCAGATCTTCTGAAGAGCCGCCAAATTCCATCAGAACAGTCAGTTCATGGATCATTTCACCGGCATTGTAGCCAAGAATATGAGCGCCCAGAACCTTGTCTGTGGTCTTGTCTGCAAGAATTTTCACAAAACCATCTGTGTGCTGCATGGCACGTGCACGGCCATTGGCGGTGAAGGGAAATTTGCCAACCTTATATTCAATTCCGGCAGCTTTCAGCTCTTCTTCGGTTTTGCCGACAGAAGCCACTTCCGGCTGGGTGTAGACAACGCTTGGGATCACATCAAAATTGACATGACCTTTCTGGCCGGCAATAATTTCTGCAACAGCAACGCCTTCATCTTCGGCTTTATGGGCAAGCATCGAGCCTTTCACCACATCGCCGATGGCATAGATACCAGCAATATTGGTCTGCCAATGATCGTTAATGGCAACACGGCCGCGCTCATCAAGCGCAATGCCGGCTTCCTGAAGACCCAGACCATCGGTGTAAGGGCGGCGGCCGGTTGAAATCAGCACGGCATCGGCTTCAAGAGTAACGGCTTCGCCACCCTTGACAGGTTCAAAAGTTACTTTGGCACCATTACCGGATTTTTCAACGGCTGTTACTTTGGCACTCAGTTTGAAATCCATACCCTGCTTGGTCAGCATACGCTGGAATTGTTTGGAAACCTCGCCGTCCATTTGTCCGAGAATCTTGTCGAGATATTCGATGACAGTTACTTTTGAACCAAGACGCGACCATACGGAACCAAGTTCCAGACCGATCACGCCGCCGCCAACAACGATCAGTTTTTCAGGCACTTTGGTAAATTCCAGTGCGCCGGTGGAAGAAACGATGACTTTTTCATCAATATCCACCTGAACGCCCGGGATACCGGCAATATCCGATCCGGTTGCAATAATAATATTTTTGGTTTCCAGCTCTTTAACCGAGCCGTCTTCGGCCGTTACCGCAACCTTGCCGGCAGCAAGGATTTTACCAGTGCCGATGAAAGCTTCGATCTTGTTTTTCTTGAACAGAAATTCAACACCGGCAGTATTGGCTTTAACGGTGGTGAGCTTATGCTCCAGCATTTTTTCCAGGTTGAGTTTGGGTGTGCCGATTTCAACACCGAGCGCGTCAAAAGAATGCTGGCTTTCAGCAAAGACTTCAGAAGCATGAAGCAGGGCTTTTGAAGGGATACAGCCGACATTGAGGCAGGTGCCGCCAAATGTGCTGCGTTTTTCAATGACTGCCACTTTCAGGCCAAGCTGGGCAGCTTTGATAGCGGCAACATAACCGCCGGGGCCGGTACCGATGACAACGACATCATAAGACATTACTTAATCCTTTTAACGCTTATTTATCCGGTCAGACAGGGGGGATTTCTGCATGACGGGCAGGGCTGATATTTCATTCTTCGGGTGTGCAGGCCTTAAAGCGAAACACGTCCCAGTTCAGGGGTTCGGCCGGGGTGGCCTGACCAAAATCGTAACTGTCAAGCATGCTGACAAAATCAGGAAACAGGATGGCAGCAGCAGCCGGCTCATCATTGTGCGGCAATAATTCTGCATCAGCGCCATCTTTGAGAGCATAAACAATACCCTGCCAGATGGTACAATCATCTATTTCCTCTTCCGCATTTTCATCTCCGGCGCAATTATAGGTGATCATGGCAGTAGGGCGGGAAGAACCCTCACTCCATTGCACATTGCCTTGTAATTTAAATTCCGGTGTCTGATTGGAAACAATGACAAAACTGCTGGAAGAAAGCTCATCTTCCTTTTGTGAGGGGCTGAAGGTGAGTGTGTAATTCTGATTACTATCCGTATAGACAGCGCGGTTCTGCATGCAGGCTGCACTGGCAACCGCGATTGGGCCTGTCAGAAAAACACAGGCGGCGAGGCAGGCAATGGTCTGTTTCAGCATGATTGTTCCGGTAATCATTGTTTCCCTTTTGCGGGCGGTTAAACTCTGACTGAAGCAACACATTATTCAAGGCTTAATGTGCCTGCTGGCTGACAAGTTTAATTCCTAATCCGATAAATACCATACCAGTTACGCGATTAAACCAGCTGCCCAATGCAAAAAAACGTTTGCGCACCGGTTCAAAGGTAAAAAACAGAGAAACAACAGCAAACCAGCCAAGCACAATAACAGTCATCAGCAGACCGTAAATAACCTGAATAAGTGCCGGTGTTTCATGGCTGACAAGTGATGAAAACAAAGAGAGAAAGAACAAAACCGCTTTCGGGTTCAGCGCATTGGTGATGAAGCCCATTGTATAACAGCGTTTTGCTGAAATTGCCGTTGTATGAATATTGGCTGATATGGCCGCTTCTGCTTCACCGGTTTGCAGGGCTTGTTCTGCATCGGCAGCTTTGAGCGGTTTTTCACGCAGGGCTTTTACACCCAAATAAAACAGATAGGCTGCACCAGCCCATTTGATCAATGAAAATAAAAACAGCGACTGGGAAACAATCAGGCCAATACCCAGAATTGTATAGGAAATATGGAACATCAGCGAAGTGCCAATGCCCAGACTGGTGATAAAGGCTGCACGGCGTCCATGCACAATGCTCTGACGCACGATCAATGCAAAATCAGCACCGGGCGCTATGAGCAGGATCACGAATACTGCCATAAGACCGGCAAACTCGATCACATACTGCATGAGAGGCTCCGCGATATTATGAAAAGAAAGAGCCCTGAGGCCCGAAAAGAATAGAGCAGAAAAGAGCGCCGCCATAAGGCAGCGCTTTTCTTCTGTTGTTTACAGGTCGAGAACCAGACGTTCCGGATCTTCCAGGCTTTCCTTCACGCGTACGAGGAAGGTTACCGCCTCTTTACCGTCAACAATGCGGTGATCATAGGACAGAGCCAGATACATCATCGGGCGGATAACAATCTGACCGCCAACAACAACCGGACGCTCCTGAATCTTGTGCATGCCGAGAATACCCGATTGCGGCGCATTCAGAATCGGCGAAGACATCAGCGAGCCGTAAACACCGCCATTAGAGATGGTGAAAGTGCCGCCCTGCATATCCGCCATGGAAAGCTGTCCGTCACGGGCAGCGCGCCCCAGACGGCCGATTTCCTTTTCAATCTCGGCAATTGACATCTGGTCGGCATCACGCACGACAGGAACCACAAGCCCCTTGTCTGTACCAACGGCAACGCCGACATGGGCAAAATTCTTGTAAATGATGTCAGTACCGTCAATTTCAGCATTAACAGCAGGAATTTCTTTCAGGGCATGGGTGACAGCTTTGGTGAAGAAACCCATGAAACCGAGCTTGACGCCATGTTTCTTCTCAAAAATATCCTTGTAACGCTTACGCAGATCCATCACCGCGCTCATATCCACTTCATTGTAAGTGGTCAGCATGGCGGCGGTGTTTTGTGCATCTTTCAGGCGGCGGGCAATGGTTTGCCGCAGACGGGTCATTTTCACGCGTTCTTCACGGGATGCATCATCGCCGGAAGAAGCCGGACGAGCTGCCGGCGCGGGTGCGGCTGATGCAGGAGCCGTACCTTTGGCAAGGGCAGCCAGCACATCACCCTTGAGAACCTGACCACGCTTGCCAGAGCCTTCAACCTGATCATTATTCAGGCCGGCTTCTGCAAGAAGTTTAGCCGCAGCAGGTGCTGCCGGCATGGAGGAGCTAGCCGCAGGCGCTGCAACAGGGGCTGCAGCTTTTGGTGCTTCAGCCGGTGCGGCAGGAGCGGCCGGTGCAGGCGTTGCAGCGGCGCCTGCAGCATCAATCTGGCCGAGCAGGGCATCAAGGCCGACATTGTCGCCTTCCTGAGCGGCAATTTCGGTAAGAACGCCGGAAACAGGTGATGGAACTTCAATGGAAACCTTGTCGGTTTCCAGTTCAACCAATGGTTCGTCAGCGGCAACAGTGTCGCCGACTTTTTTGAGCCATTTGCCGATGGTTGCCTCTGTGACGGATTCCCCGAGGGTGGGAACGCGGATTTCGGTGGCCATGGTTTTATCTTCCCTGGGTCTTTAATCTTGTCAGATGGAACGGCGCTGATACGCAGTTAATTTCATTTATCCTAGCCGTTAATATTTTATATTTCCGGCGTAAATTTTAAGGTTGGTGTGCCCTGCCTTTTCAGCAGGGCACAGAATTGGAACTTCAGGAACCGAGTGCATCTTCAAGGAAAGCTGCAAGCTGTTCAAGATGCTTGGACATCAGCCCTGTTGCTGGCGATGCGGCAGCCGGACGGCCAGCATAGCGGGCGCGCGGATATTTTGCATCAATATGTGCCAGAACCCATTCCAGATAAGGCTCAATGAACGACCATGCGCCCATATTTTTAGGCTCTTCCTGACACCATACCATTTCCGCACCACGGAAACGGGACAATTCATTGATCAGTGCCTTGGCCGGGAACGGATAGAGCTGTTCCACACGCAATAGATAAATATCATCAATACCGCGTTTTTCACGCTCTTCGTAAAGATCGTAATAGACTTTACCCGAGCACAGGACAACGCGGCGGATCTTGGCATCTTTCTGCAGCTTGATCGGCTGATCTTTCAGATATTGCGCATCATCCCACAACAGGCGGTGGAATGTGCTGTCTCCTGACAGTTCGTTTAGTGATGAAACGGCACGTTTGTGACGCAGCAGGGATTTTGGCGTCATCATGATCAGCGGCTTGCGGAAGTCACGTTTCATCTGACGGCGCAGAATGTGGAAATAATTTGCCGGTGTGGTGACATTGGCCACTTGCATATTATCTTCCGCACAAAGCTGCAGATAACGCTCCAGACGCGCCGATGAATGTTCAGGACCCTGACCTTCAAAACCGTGCGGCAGCAGGCAAACCAGACCGGACATGCGCAACCATTTACGCTCACCCGATGAGATGAACTGGTCAAACACAACCTGCGCACCATTGGCAAAATCACCAAACTGGGCTTCCCACATCACAAGCGCGCGCGGATCGGACAGCGAATAGCCATATTCATAGCCAAGTACAGCTTCTTCCGAGAGCATCGAATTGATGGCTTCGTAAATTGCCTGTCCTTTTTGCAGATTATTCAGCGGGATATAGCGGCTCTGATTTTCCTGATCATACAAAACCGTATGACGCTGCGAGAAGGTGCCGCGCTCCACATCCTGACCGGACAGGCGGATTGGGTGACCTTCCAGGGCGAGAGAGCCGAAAGCCAGTGATTCAGCCGTTGCCCAGTCAATACCCTCACCACTGTCGATCATTTTGGCACGGTTATCAAGGAAACGCTGAATGGTGCGGTGAACATTAAAACCAGCCGGAACTTCAGTGAGTTTCTTACCGATTTCCTTGAGGGTTTTTAACGGCACACCGGTTTTACCGCGGCGCTGTTCATCAGCATTATCTGCCGTGCGCAAGCCTGACCATGCACCATCCAGCCAGTCAGCCTTGTTTGGCTTGTAATTCTGTCCGGCTTCAAATTCCTTTTCCAGCTTATCACGCCAGTCGGCTTTCATCCGGTCAATATCAGCCTGTGTCAGAAGGCCTTCTGCAATCAGTTTTTCCCCGTAAATCTGAACGGTGGTTTTGTGCTTGCGGATTTCCTTATACATCAAAGGCTGGGTGAATGCAGGCTCATCGCCCTCATTATGGCCAAAGCGGCGGTAGCAGAACATGTCTACAACAACCGGTTTGTGGAAGGTCTGACGGAATTCAGTTGCGACTTTCGCCGCAAAAACCACCGCTTCCGGATCATCGCCATTGACGTGGAAAATCGGCGCTTCAATCATCTTGGCAACATCGGAAGGATAAGGCGACGAGCGTGAGAAGGCCGGATTGGTGGTAAAGCCGATCTGGTTATTGATGATGAAATGAACCGTACCGGCAACGCGGTGGCCGCGCAGACCGGAAAGCCCCAGACATTCCGCCACAACGCCCTGACCGGCAAAAGCCGCATCACCGTGAAGCAGCAATGGCAGCACCTTGGCACGTTCGGAAAGCGGCACTATCTCATCACGGGTGCGGCCGGCAAGAAGATCCTGCTTGGCGCGCGCCTTACCCATGACAACAGGGTTGACAATTTCCAGATGAGAAGGGTTTGCTGTCAGCGACAGATGCACTTCATTACCGTCGAATTCACGGTCAGACGAAGCGCCGAGGTGATATTTAACATCGCC
Source organism: Pseudochrobactrum albidum (assembly GCF_051851455.1). NCBI lineage: Bacteria > Pseudomonadati > Pseudomonadota > Alphaproteobacteria > Hyphomicrobiales > Brucellaceae > Pseudochrobactrum > Pseudochrobactrum albidum. The sequence goes on along the minus strand of NZ_JBPVTR010000023.1, from coordinate 71,292 downwards.
TGAACCCTCCACATCATCGGGTGCGTAAGAACCGCCTTTAAATTCGTGGAAAATAGCGCGATGCGGCTTGCCCATAACCTGAGAAAGCACATTGAGACGGCCGCGATGCGCCATGCCCAGAATGATTTCCTTGACACCCATGGAGCCGCCGCGCTTGACGATCTGTTCCAGCGCCGGAATTAGCGATTCCCCGCCATCAAGGCCGAAGCGTTTGGTACCTTTATATTTTACGTCAATAAACTGTTCAAAGCCCTCCGCCTCAATCAGTTTGGACATAATGGCTTTTTTGCCTTCTGGTGTGAAAGCAATGCTTTTATTGGCTCCTTCAATGCGCTCCTGAATCCAGGCCTTTTCTGCCGGATCGGAAATATGCATGAATTCAACACCTAGTGTTGAACAATAAGTGCGCTTGAGAATATCAAGCATTTCGCGCACGGTTGCATATTCAAGGCCGAGCACATTATCGAGAAAGATCTTGCGGTCATAATCAGCCGGTGTGAAACCATAGGTTTCCGGTGCCAGCTCATTATAATCATTTGGTTTTTCAGAAAGGCCAAGCGGATCAAGATTGGCATGCAAATGGCCGCGCATACGATAGGCGCGGATCATCATAATCGCGCGCACGCTGTCGCGGGCTGCCTGTGTGATCTCGGCTTCTGACAGGGCTGGCGCTGCGCCGGCCTTGCTGCTTTTGCCTTTCAGCTTGTCGGTGATGTGTTTTTCAACTTCTGCCCAGTTTCCGTCGAGAGCCGATGTGAGCTCATCATTTGGTGTTACAGGCCAGTTGCTTTTTTCCCAGGATGCGCCACGGGCGTTTTCAATTACATCCTGCCGGTTATCACCGAGATTTGCAAAAAAATCGCGCCATTCTGCATTCACCGAATTCGGATCGGTTTCATATGCAGCATAGAGTTCCTCAATATAGTCGGCATTGCCGCCATAGAGAAACGAGGTCAGGGCGAAAACGTCATTGGCTTCTTCTTGCCGTGCCATTGTCCTTGCCGGAGTATCCACTCCGTCTCCTTATACCGGCCATACCGGAAGATTTCCGGTCCCGTTTTAAGTTACTGGTCTGTTGCTCTTGTCAGACGCTGCGCTTTGCAGCTGTTTTTCTGACAAAAACGGGCATAAGTTTATTTCAAAGTGCCCGGTTCGGGGCATGGGCTACGAACCGGGCTTTTTAGAGGCAGGGTGTTTTATGCGCCTGCCTTGTCATTTTCAGTCCGGACAAACTGCCCTGTGATCATGTTCTCAAAGGGCAAATTACCCTTTGAGAACATCCACAAGTGTCTTGCCGAGCTGTGCAGGTGACGGAGAAACGCGAATACCGGCTTCTTCCATTGCTGCAATCTTGTCTTCAGCGCCGCCCTTGCCGCCGGAGATAACCGCGCCGGCATGCCCCATGGTGCGGCCTTCCGGTGCGGTGCGGCCGGCAATAAAGCCAACCATTGGCTTTTTACGGCCGCGCTTGGCTTCATCTTTCAGGAACTGGGCTGCATCTTCTTCAGCCGAGCCGCCGATCTCACCGATCATAACGATCGACTTGGTTTCATCATCGGCCAGGAACATTTCCAAAACGTCAATGAATTCGGTGCCTTTGACAGGGTCGCCGCCAATACCCACAGCGGTGGTTTGGCCAAGTCCTTCATTGGAGGTCTGGAACACAGCTTCATAGGTCAATGTGCCGGAGCGCGAAACAACGCCGACCGAACCTTTTTTGAAGATATTGCCCGGCATAATGCCGATCTTGCATTCTTCAGGGGTCAGGATACCCGGGCAGTTCGGGCCGAGCAAACGTGATTTGGAACGCTCCAGACGTTCTTTCACGCGCACCATATCCATTACCGGAATACCTTCGGTGATGCAGACGATAAAGCCGATTTCCGCTTCAATAGCTTCAATAATCGCATCAGCGGCACCTGCCGGCGGCACATAGATCACAGATGCATTGGCACCGGTGCGCTCTTTACCTTCAGCCACGGTTGAGAAGATCGGCAGGGTTTCGCCTTTGGCGCCTTGCCAGGTTTCGCCGCCCTTTTTAGGGTGGATACCGCCAACCATCTGGGTGCCGTAATAGCCAAGTGCCTGCTCAGTGTGGAAAGTACCTGTCTTGCCGGTCAGACCCTGAACGAGAATCTTGGTGTCCTTGTTTACAAGAATGGACATGGATCAATTTCCCTTCACTGCTGCGACGATTTTCTGCGCCGCATCGTCGAGATCGTCAGCCGAAATAACATTCAGGCCGCTCTCGTTGATGATTTTCTTGCCAAGCTCAACATTGGTGCCTTCCAGACGAACCACCAGCGGAACTTTAAGGCCGACTTCCTTAACGGCGGCAATCACACCTTCAGCAATCACATCACATTTCATGATGCCGCCGAAAATATTGACCAGAATACCTTCAACAGCCGGATCAGCAGTGATGATCTTGAAAGCAGCCGTTACTTTTTCCTTGGAAGCGCCGCCGCCGACATCGAGGAAGTTGGCAGGCTCCGCGCCATAAAGCTTGATAATATCCATGGTTGCCATGGCAAGGCCGGCACCATTGACCATGCAGCCGATATTGCCATCAAGGGCAACATAAGCCAGATCATGCTTGGAAGCTTCGATTTCTTTCTCGTCTTCTTCCGTTGTATCGCGCAGTTCCACAATATCTGGATGACGGAACAGAGCATTGCCATCAAACGATACTTTGGCATCCAGCACGCGCAGGCGGCCATTGGTCATGACGATCAGCGGGTTAATTTCGAGAAGGCTCATATCCTTCTCGGTGAATGCCTTATAGAGGATCGGGAAGAGTTTGAGACCATCCTCACGGGCTTCGCCTTCAAGCTTCAGCGCATCGGCAAGCTTGGCAGCATCCTCATCGGTCACACCCTTGGCAGGATCAATGGCCAGGGTTACGATTTTTTCCGGTGTTTCTTCCGCAACCGCTTCAATATCCATACCGCCTTCGGTGGAAACAACAAAAGCCGGACGGCCAACAGTGCGGTCAATCAGAATTGAGAGATAAAGCTCGCGCTCAATATCTGCACCATCTTCGATGTAAAGACGGTTGACCTGCTTGCCGGCAGGGCCGGTCTGCTTGGTTACCAGCGTGTTGCCGAGCATTTCTTTAACATTAGCAACAACTTCCTCAATGGATTTGGCAAGGCGCACACCGCCCTTGGCATCTTCCGGCAGTTCTTTAAACTTACCCTTACCACGGCCGCCGGCATGGATCTGGCTTTTGACCACATAAAGCGGACCTGGCAGGGTCTTTGCCCATTCTTCAGCCTGTTCAGCGGAGTAAACAGCCACGCCATTGGCAATCGGTGCGCCGTAGGAGTGGAGCAGGCGCTTGGCCTGATATTCATGAATATTCATCTGGTTGTCCTTTGTTAAGGCGCCCTGAAACCTGTGTTTGCAACTTGTGTTGATAAACAGGCTCCGTGATTTTTATATGAAGTTCAGAGACCAGTTCGGGGCCACTTTGGGAAAAAGTGCCCCGAATGATCCGGAATTCTTTGTTGTGGCAGCTTATTTCAGATTAGGCGCAATGGCGATGCAGGCATCGCAAAGCCCCTTGACAGCAGCAACAGACTTCTCAAATGCGGCCTGTTCGTTCTTATCGAGCTGGATTTCGATAACCTGTTCAACACCGTTTGCACCAATAATGGTCGGCACGCCGACATACATGTCTTTTACGCCATATTGGCCGCTCAGATGCGCTGCAACAGGCAGAACGCGGCGCTTATCCTTAAGATAGGATTCAGCCATTAAAATTGCGGAAGAGGCGGGCGCATAATAAGCCGAGCCGGTTTTAAGAAGACCGACAATTTCTGCACCGCCGTCACGAGTGCGCTGAATGATCTGGTCGAGCTTTTCCTGTGTGGTCCAGCCCATTTTGACCAGATCTGGCAGAGGAATACCGGCAACGGTTGAGTAGCGGCTGGAAGGAACCATGGTATCGCCGTGGCCGCCAAGAACGAAAGCAGTGACATCTTCAACCGAGACATTGAATTCTTCGGCGAGGAAATAGCGGAAACGTGCGCTATCCAGCACACCGGCCATACCAACAACCTTGTTGGCCGGCAGACCGGAGAATTTCTGCAATGCCCAGACCATGGCATCCAGAGGATTGGTGATGCAGATCACGAAAGCATCCGGCGCATATTTGGCAATACCGGCACCGACCTGCTCCATAACCTTGAGGTTGATGCCCAGAAGGTCATCACGGCTCATGCCAGGTTTGCGTGGTACACCGGCGGTGACGATGACAACATCTGCGCCTTCAATGGCCGCATAATCATTGGCACCGGTCAGTTTCGCATCAAAACCGTCAACCGGTGATGATTCTGCGATATCGAGACCCTTGCCTTGCGGGATACCTTCGGCGATATCGAACAACACAATGTCGCCGAGCTCTTTAAGGCCGGCCAGATGGGCGAGTGTTCCGCCGATCATGCCTGAACCGATGAGGGCAATTTTATTGCGAGCCATGCTGGTTTCTTCCCTGATCTAAAATCTATTTAAAACAGCCAGACCCCTGTTCAGATTTTCCGTTCGGCTTATCCGCAGAGGCCATTACGCTGTATGGTCGATATTCCCGTTTTCAAAATAACTCAACTAATAAATTTGTATTTAAAGATTTCAATCGTTTAGCTAAATAAGTTCTTACGTAAACGTAAATCAATTTTGACAAAAACCTCCGTACTTACCCTTTCGCTGTGGCAAAAGAGAGCAGGAATTCAAGCTGGTTTTTATCCCTGCCATTGTATGATCTGTTCTGTTTTTTCAGGCAGTTTTGGTTTGTTGCAAGGCGGGTTTGTGCCTTATCTCTTTGTTTTTATGCGTATCTTGGTTTGAAAACAGGGCGAGCCTCCGGGGAGGCCGGCTTGTTTTCAGGCTCAGTGACAGGTGAAATACAGGGTTACAGCTTATATTAGACAGCAAATGATTCTTTTTTCGCAAAAATCCTTAAATCAGAATCGTCACGATATTGTGACGACGGCCTGACAGGCGCTAAAAGCGATTTTTTCAAATTCGGGTAATATTTTCCGGCTCAGGCAATGTTTTTCTGGCGCGGATCGCCATTTTCAAATGTTTCCAGATATTCTGCACTCTGCATCTCAAACAGGCGCGAGGCAGTGCGGTCAAATTCAAAGGCTTCGGTGCCGCTTGGCGCGCTATAGAGCTTGTCCGGAGTGGCTGCGGCAGAAATCACAACGCGGGCATGGTGATCATAAAGCGTATCTACAAGCAGGATGAAGCGTTTGGCTTCATTGCGTCTTGAAAGTTCCAGCACCGGAACATGGTCAATAAACATGGTACGAAACCGCGCCATGATGGCCAGATAATCGGCGGCAGCAAGCGGCCTAGCGCAAAGTTCATCAAAGGTAACACGTACCGAATCCCCCGATGTGCGGTTTAAATGAATGCTGCGGCCTTTTACCCTGATTGTTTCTTCCCTCTCATGCCCTTTTGTAAGATCATGCCATGCCGCATCCATTTTTGCATCACTGTCAGCGCCGAGCGGTGTGAGATAGACCGGCTGACGATCGAGCTTTTCAAGGCGGTAATCAGTGCGTGAATCCAGATTGATCACTTCAACACGCGCTTTGAGAATACTGACAAAAGGCAGGAATAATTGCCGGTTCAATCCGTTTGGATAGAGATTATCCGGCGCCACATTGGAGGTGGCCACCAATACCACACCGCGCTCAAATAATGCGGAAAACAACCGCGACAAGATCATCGCATCGGCAATATCGGTTACGGTAAATTCATCAAAACACAGGATCCAGGCTTGTTTTTCCAGAGCATCGGCCACAGGCGGGATAGGATCTTCAATTTTTGTTTTGCCGTTTTTAAAGGCCTGACGATGGGCATGGATGCGCTCATGCACATCGGCCATGAAATCATTGAAATGGGCGCGGCGTTTGCGCTCAACCGGCAAAAGCTCAAAGAACATATCCATCAGCATGGTTTTGCCGCGGCCGACCTCACCATGAATGTAAAGGCCTTTAACCGGTTCTGCAGCCTGTTTTGATTTGCCAAATAACCAGCCAAGGGCGCTGGATTTGCGGGTAAGGCGTTTGGTACAAATAGCTTCAATCAGGCTGTCAAAGCGTTTTGCCAGAAGTCTTTGCTGGGGATCGGCCTCAATATCGCCGGAGGCAGCCAGAGAATCATACCGTTCAGACAGGCTGGGATAGGCTTTAAGTGCTTTATCGAAAGACATTTAAACCTCTGACATAGGAAAAGCTGCGGAATGTTCCGCAGCTTTTCTTCAAATAGAGTTACAGCCTCTTAACGTGACAGGCTGATTGGCTGGCCGCCTGAAGTCTGACCATCGAAACGGCCGTCGGCGGATGAATAGAGCGAGGCAATTGTGCCGCCATTGGCATCATAAAGCACCAGCTGCTTGCCGTTAACCGCCCATGAGGACAGGTTGGCAAGTTCACCCGGGCAACGCAGCGGACCTGCCCTGTAACCCTGACCAAATTTGGTCTGCGGCGTTGCCACTTTACAATTCTGACCAGCAAGGCTTGCACTCCATACACCGGCAACCTTGCCCGGTGTCAGATCAACCGATGATGAAGGCGGCAGGCTGGCAACCTGTGTGCCCGTGTTCATATCACCGGGATTTGCCGGATATTGTGCTGCATTCACATCATTGAGTGTGGCGGATTGCACCGCGGTGGTTGGTGCAGGGCGCAAGGGTGCGGCGCGCGCGGGGCGTTGCGCATTCGGGGGAGTGTTGCCGGCCATTGTATCAAAGCGCGAACTCTGGCAGCCGGCGAGAATGGTGGCAGCTGCAAGTCCGAGCAGGCCAATCTTAGAAACTCCCATACCCATCTCCTTAGGTCGTGTATTTAATACGGAATCACGGCGGCAATCCCGCATAAGGTGAATCTTAAAGCACAATATGGCGCAGCTTAGACCATTTTGTATTCAAAAGGAATCATTGAGCAAAAAGCAAACAGGCAGAATATGTGATTTTTCTGACTATTCAGATTAAAAATTCCGGCTGTCTGTGCAATTTGCGCATATTCTATATAAAAGGATTAACATATTTTATATTCCGGCCAAGGCATGATCTGCAATTGCTGCGTAAATTTTATTATATTAAAAATTTATCATATTATTGTGCTAAAGGCTGTGCCCTGTGCCCTGTGCCCTGGGCTTGGCATGCGCAATTAATGTGTTGTGCCTTTTTGAAATATGAGCGCAAATACTGGCAATTTTGCTCAAGTTCCGCCATATAATATATTTTAAGCCTTTAAACCTGTTGCGAGCCGGTTTAAGGCAATTTTTGTGGATGCTGTCTTGTTTTTCACGCATCCGGACTGAAATTTGGCTTTGTTGCGCTGCAGACAGGCAAAATGCCTTCTGGCGGAACAGGTTTGAAAATCGTGAAACTTATGTCGGTATCTATGTCAGCCAATGCAGCTTTTGCCAAGATGAACGGCCTTGGCAACCAAATTATTGTTGCGGATATGCGCGGCCGGTCTGACCGGATTACGCCGCAAGCTGCACTTGCGCTTAATGCTGATGCGCAAACCGGTTTTGACCAGATTATGGCAATTCATGACCCCGAAACCGCCGATACGGATTATTATATCCGCATCATCAATTGCGATGGCAGTGAAGCGCAGGCCTGTGGCAACGGAACACGCTGTGTGGTGCAGGCTCTGGCTATGCAAACAGGCAAAACAAAATTTATCTTTGAGACCGCAGCCGGTTTGCTGCAGGCTGAAGAACTGCCGGATGGGTTGATTTGCGTGGATATGGGCAAACCGCGTTTTGACTGGCGGGATATACCGCTGGCAGAAGAGTTTGCTGATACGCGGATGATCGAATTGCGCATGGAAGCAGGTTTGAGCGCGGATATTGCGCAGTCACTCCATTCCCCCTCTGTGGTCTCTATGGGCAATCCCCATGCGATTTTCTGGGTGGAGCAGGATGTCTGGTCCTATGCGTTGGATAAATCGGGCCCCTTGCTGGAAAATCATCCGGTTTTTCCGGAAAAAGCCAATATTTCTATCGCACAATTAAGTGGTGAGAATGAATTGACCATCCGCACATGGGAGCGTGGTGCGGGCTTGACGCGCGCCTGCGGCTCGGCGGCCTGCGCGAGTGCGGTTTGTGCCGCACGAACACATCGTACAGGGCGACATGTCCGTGTGATTGTTCCGGGCGGGGTTTTGCAGATTGACTGGCGTGAGGATGATCATGTTTTGATGACAGGGCCTGCGGAATGGGAGTTTTCAGGGCGGTTTGATCCGGCAACAGGTCTCTGGACAAAAGACATAATAGCAGAAGGTGCCTGAGAATGGCGGTTGAGGTTGTAACATTTGGCTGCCGGCTGAACACTTATGAATCTGAAGTGATGAAACGCGAGGCAGATGAAGCCGGCCTTGGCACGCTTAAAGACGGTGCGATTATTTTCAACACCTGCGCAGTCACTGCGGAAGCGGTGCGTCAGGCACGTCAGGCAATCCGCAAGGCACGCCGTGAAAATCCGCAAGCGCGCATTATCGTCACCGGTTGTGCCGCACAAACCGGTGCAGATGATTTTGCGGCAATGGATGAGGTTGACCTTGTTCTTGGCAATGAAGAAAAGCTGAAAGCCAATTCTTACCGCATGCTGCCGGATTTTGGTGTCAACCAGTTTGAAAAAGTGCGCGTTAACGACATTATGGAAGTGCGTGAAACCGCCAGCCATATGGTGGATGCCATTGAAGGGCGCGCCCGCGCCTTTGTGCAGGTGCAAAATGGTTGTGATCACCGTTGCACATTTTGCATTATTCCCTATGGTCGCGGCAATTCCCGCTCAGTGCCGATGGGCGGTGTGGTTGAGCAGGTCAAACGCTTGGTGGATAACGGCTATGCGGAAGTGGTGCTGACCGGCGTGGATATGACCTCTTACGGGCCTGATCTGCCAGGCAATTTACGCCTTGGCAAACTGGTTAAAACCGTTCTCAATCAGGTGCCGGATTTGCAGCGTTTGCGCCTTTCCTCCATTGATTCGATTGAAGCCGATGAGGATTTGATGGATGCGCTGGCCACACAAAGCCGCCTGATGCCGCATTTGCATCTCTCCTTGCAATCGGGGGATAATATGATTTTAAAACGCATGAAGCGCCGTCATTTGCGTGATGATTCCATCCGGTTTTGTGAAACTGTGCGCGCATTGCGCCCCGATATTGTTTTTGGCGCGGATATTATTGCCGGTTTTCCCACCGAAACAGAAGAAATGTTTGAAAACTCCATTCGCATTGTTGAAGAATGCGGGCTGACACATTTGCATGTGTTTCCCTATAGCCCGCGTGAAGGCACGCCTGCCGCCCGTATGCCGCAATTGCGCCGTGAGGTTATTAAAGAGCGGGCGGCGCGTCTGCGTGCAGCCGGTGATGCGGCTTATCGCCTGCATCTGGATAAACTCAAGGGCACCGTGCAGAATATTCTGATAGAAAGAGACGGGCTTGGCCGAACGGAAGGTTTTACCCTGGCAGGACTGGATACGGATAAGCTGACAGCAGGGCAGATTGTCAGAGCCAGAATCTCCGGCCATGATAAGGACAAGCTGCTTGCGGCTGCCGGTCATATCTAAGGCTGTTTTGGAACCGGTAAAGCACCTAAAAAGAATAAACAGGTGTAAAAAATATAAAGACAGAGCATTTTTTCTGATTGCGGTTAGGCCGAGAATGTTCTGATTGTTATTCAAGATCAAGAAGCACGATATTCATGGCTATGGGTTTTATAAAAAAGATTTTTTCTTTCGGCCAAAAAGAGCAAGCCTCTTCTGAGCCGTCTGAGGAGGTCTTGCTGCCGAAAAAGCAGGAAGGTGTTGAGGCTGACGCGCAGCCTGTTGCCGCTGAGCCACATGAAACCTTACTGGAAAAAGTTGAGGATCTGCTTCAGGAGCCAGTGATTGCTGATCCGGCCACAATTGAAATTGCACCGGTTTATCCTGAAACAGAGCCGGAAACTTCTGATACGGAGATGGTGCCGGAAACAATGATCAGCTCTGATCCGGTCATTGTTCCCGCGCCAAATTCTGCCGATGCGCCAAAACCTGTAAAAGTGACAGTCAGCAAGGCTGTTGAAGTCAGACAGGAGCCGGAACCGGTTGCAGAACCGGCGGCAGAGCCAAAACGGTCGTGGTTTGAGCGGCTGCGCAGCGGCTTGTCGCGCTCATCCCAGCAGCTTGGCGATTCAATCGGCAGTATTTTCACCAAGCGCAAGCTGGATGAAGAAACGCTGCAGGAACTGGAAGATGTGCTGATTCAGGCCGATCTTGGTCTGGAGACTGCCATGCGTATTACTGATAATTTGGCTTCAGGGCGTTATGGCAAGGATATTTCAACCGATGAAGTGCGCAAAATCATGCGCAGTGAAATTGAAAAAGTACTGGTGCCGGTAGCAAAGCCGCTGGAACTTGATTTGTCCCATAAGCCGCATGTCATACTTGTGGTTGGTGTCAATGGCACAGGCAAAACCACCACTATTGGCAAGCTTGCGGCCAAACTGACCGCAGGCGGGCTGAAAGTGATGCTGGCCGCCGGTGACACATTCCGCGCCGCTGCAATTGAGCAGTTACATATCTGGGGTGAGCGTACCGGCTCGCCGGTTGTATCCTCTAAACTTGGTGCAGATGCTGCAGGGCTTGCCTATGATGCATGGCAAAAGGCCAGGGATGCCGGCAGTGATGTGCTGATTATTGATACGGCCGGGCGTTTGCAAAACAAAGCTGAATTGATGGACGAACTGGCAAAAATTGTGCGTGTACTTGGCAAACATGATCCGGATGCGCCCCATACCGTTTTGCAAACGCTTGATGCCACTACAGGGCAGAATGCGCTTAATCAGGTTGAAATTTTCAAGAATATTGCCGGTGTGAACGGGTTGGTGATGACAAAACTCGATGGTTCCGCTCGCGGGGGTATTCTGGTCGCTATTGCGGCCAAACATAAATTGCCGGTCTATTTTATTGGTGTGGGTGAGCAGATTGATGATCTTGAGCCGTTTACGGCACAGGATTTTGCCAGTGCAATTGCGGGAGAAGCGTGATGAACCATTCGATTTTTGAACGCGATCCGTCTGATCAGCAGCGCAGGGAAGTGCCGCCGCTGTTAAAGCTGGCATTGGAACTTGGCCCTTTACTGGTGTTCTTTTTTGCCAATTCGCGCGGTGAGTGGCTGGCAGAGCGTTTGCCGGCTCTGGCACAGATCGGCCAGCCGATTTTTATTGCTACCGCCTTGTTTATGGCAGCAACAGTGCTGGCGCTTGCTGTTTCCTGGATTATGACACGCAGCCTGCCGGTTATGCCTTTGGTATCGGGAATTGTAGTGCTGGTTTTTGGTGCGCTGACCTTGTGGCTGCACAATGATACTTTCATAAAAATGAAACCAACCATTGTTAACTGCCTGTTTGGCGGCATCCTGCTTGGGGGGCTTTTATTCGGCAAGGCGCTTCTTGGCTATGTGTTTGACCAGGCTTTTAAACTGGATGCAGAAGGCTGGCGCAAGCTGACATTGCGCTGGGGGCTGTTTTTCTTTGTGTTGGCGGGGCTTAATGAGATTGTATGGCGCAATTTCTCAACCGATGCCTGGGTTGCGTTTAAGGTGTGGGGTGTTATGCCGATTACAATCATCTTTACAATGCTGCAATTGCCATTGATCAAGAAACACTCCCTGATTCCCTGGGGAGCGGCAGATAGTGCGGCACCGGCAGATAAAAAATAACAGGGGGCATATAAATGGCGCATTTGGAAATTGAGCAATTTTATTGCCGCGAAGATAATTTTGGCGTGCTGATTCATGATCCTGAAACCGGATTGACAGCAGCGATTGATGCCCCGGAAGAACTGGCAATTCGTTCAGCTCTGGCACGTCGTGGCTGGAAACTGGATTTTATTTTTACCACGCATCATCATTTTGATCATGTGGCGGCTAATGAGGCGCTTAAACATTTATTCGGCGCCAGGATTACAGGGCCGTCTTCAGAAAAAATTCCGGCGCTGGATCATGGGGTCAAGGATGGTGACCGGTTTTCATTCGGCTCTTTTGAAGTGCAGGTCATTGCCACGCCCGGCCATACGGCAGGAGAGGTTTGTTATTATTTGCCGCAGGCCAGGGTTGTTTTTACCGGCGATACCTTGTTTGCACTTGGCTGCGGGCGCTTGTTTGAGGGTACGCCGGCGGATATGTTTGCCTCCTTGCAGAAGCTTGCCCTGTTGCCTGTGGATACACAGGTTTATTGCGGGCATGAATATACGCTGAGTAATCTGCGGTTTGCACTGGATGTGGATGGCAATAATCCGGCCTTGAAAGAACGTGGCCGCGAGATTGAACGGTTACGGGCGGAAGGCTTGCCAACCTTGCCGACAACCATAGGACTTGAAATGGCAACCAATCCGTTTTTGCGGGTGCATGATGCAGCTATTGCCAGACGGTTAAATATGGAAAATGCAGACCCGCTGCAGATTTTCACGGAATTGCGCAAACGCAAGGATCATTTCTAATAAGGTTATAATTATGGTTTGTCTGATCCGCCGTCCGGTTTTTGCCTTTACAGCCGGTTGTTTTTTAGCCGTTACATCTTTTTACGCTCTGGCTTTGACAGTAAATAAAGCGGCAGCGCAAAGCTTTTTTGAAGTTGCAAAGCCGGAAGTGCCGGATGAGGTGAATAATTATCCGCTGGATGAAAAATTCCTCAGCCGTATGGAAGCGGCGCAGATTGAGCTGAACGGAATGGATATGTCCGGTGACAGTGATGATGATGCGGGCACCGGCGATCATTCTCCCAAAGCACTGGCTGCAAGAATTGAGCGCCAGCCAAAAGTGAGGGCAGTGCTTGAAAAGCACGGGCTGACAGCGCAGGATTATATTTTTGGCTATTTTGCGCTGGTCAGCAGTGTGAGTGCGGTTGAGGCGGAAAATGAAGAGCAGATTGTTGATGAGCTGAAAGGCATAAACCCTGCACATATTGCTTTTGGCAAGCAATATTTTGAGCGCATCCATAAATTGCTGGGCGAATAAATCTTAATTATTTTATTTGTTCAAAACGCGTGGCATATACTTTGACCGTGCCAATCTGCGTGCCGACACTGGCGCTGACCGGAGCGTAAATGCCTGCACCTTGCCTGTCGGTATTGAGGGAAGCAAAGCCGATGGTGATTTTACTTTTATCGGCCAGATAACGTATTGATTTTTTGTCTTTCTCATAACCGGCAACCGGCACAAAACGGGCATTGCAGATGATCGCAGTACCGTTAAAACCCTGTGTGGCAAATTTTTCGCTGCCTGCAGGCGTCAGGTGGATTTGCGCCCGTGTCTGGCCGTCAAATACCTGTAAAGTGCGCCGGCATACAGCATCGGCTGAAGGGCTGGTAATAATCATGGCGCTGATCGGATCAAATACCGATTTAAGATGTGCCGCACGCAGTTCCTCCCAAGGATCAACCTTATGAACCGGTGGTTGGTTATTATAGCTGCTGACCGAGCCATTTTTAAAATTGATGGCGGTACGCTTGTGTTTTTTACCGCTGCGATAGGTGGTGACATAAGAAACCGGCTGCACAGCTGCAATTGTGCCTTGCGGACGCATTTGTCCGTTAATGGTGATGGAGCCGTTGGTCTTGTCAAAGATACGGGCAATGCCGGAGCTGTGAAAATTGCCGGAAAATGTGTAATTCTTGTCGTTGATCGCAGTATCCATTTCAGAACGGGCAATGGTAAGACCCAGAACCGATATTCTGTATTCCGTGCGGTAGCGGGAATCAGCGGCAATGGCGCTGGCCGGCATTGCGGACAGGCTCAGGATCAGGGTGCAAAATCCATAATATTTTGCCATGGATTTTTTCTGTTTGATGCCGGTCCTGCCGATAATCCGCATTCTTTTCTCCTGAGACTCACCCATATAGCTGTTAGGCTTTTATGCTGTCTGCCCATGGCTAACTTGCTTTCATGCCCGCTATTTTTATGATAAAAGCGGCAAAATGGGGTCAAGGACTGTCAATTTGCTGTCATTTGCCGTAATCGGCGGCAATGCAGGCTGAAAGTGGCTTGACGGAAGGGGCTGGGTTCACTATAGAAACCCGACTTTCCCAATGGGCGCTATCTGATCTTGCGCGCCGCGGCATCTGCAATTTTAATATTTGTCCTGCAAGGTTAATATTTGCAATGTCTGTAGCGAAGACGATATCGGATATATGTGCCGGGGCCTGAAACAGAATTTTGAAGGTGAGACCAATGTCCCGCGCTTGTGAACTGACCGGTAAAGCGGTTCTCTACGGCAATAATGTAAGCCATGCGAATAACAAGTCGCGTCGCCGTTATTTGCCAAATCTTTGCAATGTAACCCTGATGTCTGATGCTATGGGCCAGAGCTATCGTCTGCGTGTTTCTGCACATGCGCTGCGCTCTGTTGAGCATCGTGGCGGTCTGGATGCATTCCTTGTAAAAGCTTCTGACAATGAATTGTCACAGCGTGCACGTTTGCTAAAGCGTCAGGTTGCCAAGAAACTGGCAGAAACTGCTGCCTGATAGCCAATTAATCACAAGGCCGGCCTGCCGCGCTTGTTTGTTTAATGCAATTTCAGCCAGATAAATGCGACAATCGCTTTATGGTGAAATTGCCCGGATTGCTAAGGGCCGGTTTACCGGCCTTTTTGCTGGTTCCATAACCCAGGATAAAAAAATGCCCATGCATTCTGATTCCGCTTTTAAAGCGTTGATTTTTCCCGTTCTGGCCATGTGTGCGGCTGTTGCCGCTTCCAATATCCTTGTGCAATATCCGGTGCATTATCTGGGTTTGCAGGAAATTCTCACCTATGGTGCATTCACCTATCCTTTTGCCTTTCTTGTCAATGATCTGACCAATCGCCGTTTTGGCCCGCAGCGCGCCCGCCAAGTGGTTTATGCCGGCTTTGCGCTGGGTGTGGTCATGTCGATCTGGCTTGCAAGCCCACGCCTTGCTGTGGCTTCAGGAAGCGCATTTTTGTTTGCGCAATTGCTGGATATTATCGTTTTCAGCCGGTTGCGGCGTTTGCGCTGGTGGAAGGCGCCTTTAGCGGCGGCATTATGCGGTTCGGTGCTGGATACGATATTGTTTTTCTCGCTCGCCTTTGCCGCACCATTCGGCGCATTGGATACCGCTTTTGGCCTAGCTGACAGCTCTATGACAGATCAGGTGCAATGGTTTGGCCTCACAATGCCGCTGTGGTTGTCTCTGGCATTTGGTGATTTTGGCATTAAGGTGTTGATGAGTGTGGTGATGCTGGTGCCTTACGGGGCAATTCTGGCACTGTTTGCACCGTCAATTTATGATGCCGGCAGGGCTGAAACGGCCAAATAATTTGTTTGGTTAAATCTGGCCGGATCAGGGCTTGTCAGTTTTAACAAGAATGCTGAAATGCCCTGATCCTGTTATTTTTTATATTACTGCTATGAAAAATTACCTGGCAGTTTAGTGCGTAATTTTTAAAAGATCAGCGTTTGCCGCGTGATTTTGACTGATCCTGATCATCAAACAGCGAGGCGAGCTGTTCTGTCATGGCGCCGGCCAGTTCTTCCGCGTCAACAATGGTGACAGCGCGCTGATAATAGCGGGTCACATCATGGCCGATACCAATGGCGATCAGCTCGACCGGTGAACGGTTTTCAATCTCATCAATAACCGCGCGCAAATGGCGCTCCAGATAATTGCCGGGATTGACTGACAGGGTTGAATCATCAACCGGTGCGCCGTCAGAAATGACCATCAAAATTCTGCGTTGTTCAGGGCGGCCGAGCAGGCGGTTATGCGCCCACATCAATGCTTCCCCATCAATATTCTCCTTGAGCAGGCCTTCACGCATCATCAGGCCAAGATTGCGCCGCGCACGCCGCCATGGGGCATCCGCACTTTTATAAATAATATGACGCAGATCATTAAGGCGCCCGGGCTGCGCCGGTTTGCCGCGATCCAGCCATGCTTCGCGTGACTGGCCGCCTTTCCAGGCTTTGGTGGTAAAACCGAGAATCTCAACCTTTACACCGCAACGCTCCAGCGTACGCGCCAAAATATCGGCACAAGTTGCAGCCACTGTAATAGGGCGGCCGCGCATGGAGCCGGAATTATCAATAATCAGGCTGACAACCGTATCGCGGAAATTGGTGTCGCGTTCGATTTTGAAAGAAAGCGGCTGGGTTGGATCAATGACCACGCGCACAAGACGCGCGCTGTCCAGGTGTCCTTCTTCCAGATCAAACAGCCATGAGCGGTTTTGCTGCGCCATCAGCCGGCGCTGCAGGCGGTTGGCAAGACGTCCGACAACACCTTGCAAATTGGCCAGTTGTTTATCGAGAAACCCGCGCAGACGTTCCAGTTCCGCATCATCGCAAAGATCGGTTGCCTCTACGATCTCATCAAATTCGCGGGTGAACACTTTATAATCATGCTGCTTGTCAAAATCGGCAAAAGGCTGGTTGGAGCGGCGGGCTTCGCCCGGTGTTTCCGCCTCGTCTTCCTCGCCATCATCAGCATCTTCATAGGCTGCATCCTCAGCCTCCAGATCACCGCGTTCGCGCTCATCACCGGTGTCTTCAGAACTATCGCCGTCACCGGTCTGGTTTTCGGCATCCTCCTCGGATGCACCTTCTTGCGATTCCTCGCTGTCAGCCTGTTCTTCCGGCTGATTCTCTTCATCATTATCATCTGATTGTTCGGCAAGCTCTTCTGCCATATCCAGAGCCACCAGCATATCGCGCACCAAACGCGCATAATCCTGCTGGCTGTTCAGCCTTTCGCCAAGTGTTTCCAGCTGTGTGCCGGCTTTCTCCTCAATCCAGTCGCGCCACAGCTCAACCACATTGCCGGCCTGTACAGGCGGGCGGTAGCCGGTCAGCTTTTCACGCACCAGCAAAGAAATGGCTTCTTCTATCGGCGCATCATCGCGTGAGGTTATGGCAGAATAATTGGCGCGGCTGTATTTATCTGCCAGCATGGAAGAAATATTGGCCGCAACACCTTCCATTGCCAATGATCCGATGGCTTCAACGCGTGCCTGTTCAACCGCATCAAAGATTGCGCGCGCCTGGTTCCCTTGCGGGGCAAGCTGTGCATGAATGCGCGGATCATGGCGGGCATGACGCAGCGCCATAGAATCCCCGATCCCACGGATAACAGCAATATCGCCGGCTGTCGGGCGTTTGGGCAGATCCGGCAAGCGCGCATGATTGCCGGTTAATGCCGGACGATCATGGCTGAAGCCAACTTCAAACTCATTGCTGCCGGCAATGGCGCGCACACAGGCGGTTACCGCCCGTTTGAAAGGTTCGGTATCGACCGGACCATGTGGGCGTTCACGTATGTTATCGCCAGGGCCTGCCATGATTAAACTGCCTTATATCAAAAACTTAACCTTGATATTGCTCTCGCAATATAAGCGGAACGCCCCCGCGCATGGAGGCGTTGATATTTGTTATTATGCAAGAACCACATTAACTGCGGATTCCGGCAATTCCTGCCCGAAAGCGCGCTGGTAAAACTCTGCCACAATAGAGCGTTCCAGCTCGTCACATTTGTTGAGGAAGGTTAAGCGGAATGCAAAGCCGATATCTTTAAAAATATTGGCATTTTCAGACCATGTAATCACAGTACGCGGGCTCATAACCGTTGACAGGTCACCATTGATGAAAGCCTGACGGGTCATATCGGCAACACGCACCATTTTGGAGACGATGTCACGTCCTTCATCATTCTGATAATGAGGAGATTTGGCCAGAATAATGTCAACTTCATTATCATGGGGCAGATAGTTGAGTGTGGTAACGATTGACCAGCGATCCATCTGCGCCTGATTAATCTGCTGGGTGCCGTGATAAAGGCCGGTTGTATCACCAAGTCCAACCGTATTGGCTGTGGCAAACAGGCGGAATGCGGGATGGGGGTTGATGACGCGGCTCTGATCAAGAAGGGTGAGGCGGCCGGAAGTTTCCAGAACGCGCTGGATAACAAACATTACATCCGGACGGCCGGCATCATATTCATCAAAAACCAGGGCTACATTGTTCTGATAAGCCCAAGGCAAAATCCCGTCTTTAAACTCAGTAACCTGCATGCCGTCCTTGACAACAATTGCATCCTTGCCAACAAGATCAATACGGGAAACATGGCTGTCAAGATTGACACGCACACATGGCCAGTTCAGGCGGGCGGCGACCTGTTCAATATGGGTGGATTTACCGGTGCCGTGATAGCCGGACACCATAACACGGCGGTTATAGGCAAAGCCTGCGAGAATGGCCAGTGTTGTCTGACGGTCAAAAATATAATCCGGATCCGTATCCGGCACATGGCTGGTTTTCTTGCTATATGCCGGCACGACCATATCGGAATCAATCCCGAACACTTCACGCACCGATACAGTTGTGTCCGGCATATTGTTTATGTCGAGATCAACCTTGCTCATCATATCACCTCTTGCAGCTTCGCAGGCTGCCTTGTCACCATAGTTTTGAAGGGTTTTTGTTTCTCAACCGGTTCCCCCCTTCTTTTCGCGTATTCCGGTCAGCTGTTCCGGCCGGATGTTTGGCTCAGTTTTTTTCATACAGCCAGTTCCGGTTTTTCCTGAAATGGCTGAAATGACTGTGCCGGTATTTTGCTCCGGAGCATTTCCTGCGTCATCCGAATGATCAGGAAATGCCGCATATCACTTATTTGGGCACATCATTTACAATTCCGGACGGCTCTGTCCGTAATTTAACTGACCGTGCTGTTCTTAGTAATACTTCCCCCGCTTGTCCAATATTCTTTAATTTGTCGCATCATTCTGTTTTCTGCTTAACAGAAGCCTGCGGTTTTCAGCAATTGATAAGCCTGGACAACCTCACGAAAACGCTCTTCCGAGCCGCGGTCACCGCCATTGGCATCGGGGTGATGCTGTTTGACCAGTTCCTTATAGCGCGATTTGATGGCATCGCTGCTGGAATTGGCCGCAATGCCCAATGTGGCAAAGGCTTTGGATTCGAGCGGGCGCGGGCGGCGGGATGGTGTTGCGGCCTCGGCGCGGGCGCGTGCCTGTTCAAAAAGATTTAACGGATCGCGGATTTTATTATGATAGGCTGCTGTGCCTGAACGCATACGGGCAAATTGCGGGGCTGACTTCCTGGCTGTGGCATTTTTGCTTGTAGCCCATGTCGGGCGATCGCCGACGGCTGCATTTTTCTGGAATTTGGCGATTTCCGCATCGCTCAATCCTTCAAAAGCATTGAAGTTTTTATTATATTCCCGAACATGGTCAAGGCAGAAATGCAGATAAAGCCCTTCACGCGCACCGCCGGCGGGGGCTTTGTGCGTACCTATCTCTTCGCATCCTTCCCACTGACACTGCGGGCCGGCAGCTTTTTTCTCCTCCTTACGGGGGCGGATGCGGATACTGTCAAAATATTTTGAATTGATTGTCATGATATCAATATTACGAGGTCGGATCTGATGATACAAGAATTGGTAATTCACACTATGCGGAGCCGGACCCGAAAGGCCGGAGAACCGGAGAAAATGTGAAATTGGGATTTAGCTACATTTTGTGTACCATGAATTGTTACAATTCTGGCAACCCAATGTGCATAACATGACCCCTATATGGGGGCAGGAGATGAGAATGTCTATTCCTTTGACGCGACAAGAGCGGATTACTGTAAAATTGCGCGATGCTTTTCAACCGGTGTTGCTTGATGTCATCAATGAAAGCCACCTTCATGCCGGGCATCATCACACGGATGGCGGCCATGAGGAAGTGTTTGACGGTAAGGGGGAAACACATTACCGCGTTATAATTGTAGCAGATGCATTTACCGGTTTAAGCCGTGTGGAACGCCATCGGGCGATCAATGCCCTGATGCATGAGGAATTGCATTCCGGCCTGCATGCGCTGGCATTGGAACCGAGTGCACCGGGAGAGCCGCAGCGGCGCAGCCGCAATTAGGAAAACTGATCAATAACAGGGTATTCGATGATAAATACCCTGTTTGTCACACCAATCTTGTTTAAAAATTTTTGTGCTGCCTTTATCAGGATGCGGAGAGCTTGTCTTGCAGGAAAGCCTGTACATCCGCTGCATTGATATCTTTGGCGATAAAGGACCGGCCAAGACCGCGGGTCAGTATGAAAGTTAACGACCCGCGTGAAACTTTTTTATCCTGTGCAATATAGGACATCAGCACATCCGCAGATGGCAGACCGGCAATCTCCTGCATGGAAACCGGCAAGCCAACAGTTTTTAAATGCGCCTCAACGCGCGCGGCAACCGTTTCAGAAACAAGACCAAGGCGGGCAGAAAACTGGTGTGCCAGCACCATGCCGATAGCCACTGCCTCGCCATGTACAAGACGTGCAGAATCATAACCGGTTGCCGTTTCCAGTGCATGGCCGAATGTGTGGCCAAGATTAAGCAGGGCGCGGTCACCGGATTCACGTTCATCGCGGGCGACAACAGCTGCCTTTGCGCGGCAGGCTGTGGCAATGGCCTGTTGGCGTGCGGTGCCGCCTGCAAAAACATCCTGCCAGTTATTTTCCAGCCATATGAAAAAATCCGGCTGGTCAATTAGGCCGTATTTAACAATTTCCGCATAGCCGGCGGCAAATTCCCGCCTGCTCAGAGTATTGAGTATATCCGTATCGGCAAGCACCAGTTGCGGCTGGTTGAAAATACCGGCAAGATTTTTGCCATAGGCTGTGTTAATGCCGGTTTTGCCACCAACGGAGGAATCCACCTGTGCCAGCAGCGAGGTTGGTATCTGGATAAAATTCATGCCGCGGCGCACAATACCGGCAACAAAACCCGCAAGATCGCCAATCACACCGCCGCCAAAGGCAATAACCGCATCACCGCGCTCCAATCGCGCCTCAAGGATGGCATTGGTTACGAATTCAAGCGTGGCAAAGCTTTTGGATTTTTCACCGGCGGCAACTGTTATTGCAGTTGCCGCAATACCTGCCTGTGCCAATGAGGCCAGCAATGGCTGCAAATGCAGGGCGGCAAGATTCTCATCTGTTACAATGGCGGCGCGAATGCCTGGCAGGCGTTTGGCAATGGCTGAACCGGCATGCTGGACAAGACCGCCGCTGATGAGAATATCATAAGAGCGGTCTCCCAGTGAGACATGAACGGTTTCGGTTGTGATGTGTCCGGCAGATGTCATGGAAGATACTCGTGATTGATCGTCAGTTTTGAACGGTTTCCGTATCACGCAGATGATTAAGTAACAAGGTGATCACCTCCTGTGCAATGACCTCGCGTTTTTCATCGCGTGACATGATGCTGAGATCAGCCGTAGCATAGATAGGATAGCGCTCAGTCATCAGTTTTTGCATCACGCCGCGCGGATCAGGATTTTTCAGCAAAGGGCGATCCTGACGGCGCAAAACCCGCTCCATCAGCACATCAAGCTCGGCATTAAGCCAGACAGAAATACCGGAGGCAGCAATATTCTTGCGGGTTTGTTCATTCATGAAAGCGCCGCCGCCGGTTGCCAGAATCATCGGCCCTCCCTCAAGAAGGCGCTGCATGACCCGGCGTTCAAGATCACGGAATTCCGGCTCACCATAAGAGGCAAATAATTCAGAAATGCTCATACGGGAAACATTTTCAATCTCCGTATCAAGATCGAAAAAAGATAAATCCAGCATAGCGGCCATTTTTTTGCCGATTGTGGATTTGCCTGCTCCCATAAGCCCTACCAGCACCACGGGGCGCTTACCCAGAAGGGATTTAACTTCTTCGGCCTGTTGACGCAGATTGATCTGGTCAGCTTTTTTATTTTGGTTCGGCATCGTCTTCTTCTCATGACGGTGCTTCCGTTTGAAACACTTTAATCAGTCAATCGCCGCTGTTCACATGCTTGTCAAGAAAGATTGATGATTTTCTTGCTTTGACGATTATGTTTGTGCGCGTGGATGTGTTTTATCGTAAATTTCCAGAAGACGCGCTGTATCCACGCCGGTATAGACCTGAGTGGTGGACAGGCTGGCATGGCCGAGCAGCTCCTGAATGGTGCGAAGATCCCCGCCCTTGCTTAAAAGATGGGTGGCAAAAGAATGCCGCAGCGCATGGGGAGTTGCCGTTTCCGGAAGATCAAGGGCGGCACGCATTTTCTGCATTTCCCGCTGGATAATACCGGCCTGCAAGGCACCGCCCCTGGCACCGCGAAACAGCGGGGCATTGTTTCCCAAATGATATGGGCAAAGGCGGCGATATTCAGCAATTGCCTGATACACAGCCGGCAAAAGCGGGATAAGGCGGCTTTTGCCGCCTTTCCCCAGAATTGTCAGGGAACGCGCTGATGGATCAGCCAGCATATCCGGTGTCAGTGAAAGTGCTTCGGATATACGCAGGCCGCAACCGTAAAGCAGGGTGAGAACCGCAGCATTACGTGCTGCAATCCATGGTTCTTCTGCCAGTTGTTGTTTAGAATCAACCACGCGCAAAGCCGCATCAGCGGTTAAGGGTTTTGGCAGGGATTTTGGTTGGCGCGGTGCACGGATGGCGGCTGCGCCTGCGGCATTGGCAAGCCCTTGCTTTTCCAGATAGCGCAGCAGGGAGCGCACGCCGGCAAGGCCGCGCCCAAGTGTGCGTGCTCCTGCGCCATCATTGCGCCGTGCGGCAAGATAGGAGCGCAAATCGGCAATGCGCAGATCTGAGACATCTTTCAGGGAAGGCGGGGTGCCAAGATGACCGGTCATAAACTGCAGGAACTGGCGGGTATCGCGCTCATAGGCATTAAGTGTATGGGCGGCAAGACGGCGGCTGTTGCTTAAACTGCCAAGCCAATCCTGACGGGCCCTGGCAAGATCAGGGGCGGCAATGACCAGAAATTCTGTTTTTGGAGAAGCAGTTTGCATGGATTGAATCTGACATTCTGTTATCTTAATAAACCATAGTTTCCCATAGTCAGGTTACGGAAGCGTTGCCGCTCAAATTTAAGGTCTTTTATGTCGCCTCAGAAAAAAGGCAGCCATATGCAGGTTGCACATCTTGATAATCCGGTTCAACTCGCGGTGATTGGTGCGGCGCATGGCATCAAGGGGGAAGTGCGGGTTAAAACCTATACGGGCGATCCGATGGATCTGGGATCTTACGGTCTGCTTTATGATGCAACGGGCAGGGCGTATGAGGTTCTGGCAATCCGTCCGGCCAAAAATGTTGTTGTTGTGCGTTTTGCCGGTATTGATGACCGAAATGCCGCTGAGGCTCTGAATGGTAAAGAATTATATGTGGACCACGCACAATTGCCGCAGGATTTGGAAGAGGATGAATTTTATTATACGGATCTGATCGGCCTTGCCGTGCGTGATGGTGAAGGCGCTTCTTATGGCAGGGTTTCTGCCGTGTTTAATTTTGGGGGCGGTGATGTGCTGGAGATCAAGGAGAGCGGCAAAAAACCGGCTTTAATCCCGTTTACGCAAGCCTCGGTGCCGCAAATTCTTATAGCAGAAGGGGTTGTGGTGATTGATCCGCTGGCAGCCGGTCTTATTGATGATGGTTCAGGCTCGCCTGATGAAGACGGTGAGATGCCCGATATGCCTGAAACCGATGATGACGGATGGGTGCGCTGATGGCGTTTAAAGCATCTGTGCTCACTCTTTATCCTGAAATGTTTCCCGGGCCTCTTGGAGCCGCCCTTGCAGGACGCGCGCTGCGTGATGGCAAATGGCAGCTTGAAACCGTGCAGATCAGGGATTTTGCACTTGATAAACATCGCATGGTGGATGACACGCCGGCCGGTGGCAGCGCGGGTATGGTGATGAAACCGGATGTGGTAGCCAGGGCACTTGACAGTCTGGAGCAGGATAGCCGGCCGCGCATTTTGATGAGCCCGCGCGGCAGACCGCTGACACAGCCATTGGTGCGGGAGCTGGCGGCAGGGGAAGGCGCGGTGATTCTCTGCGGCCGCTTTGAAGGTGTGGATGAGCGGGTGATTGAGGCGCGCAATCTGACGGAAATCTCTGTGGGGGATTATATTCTCTCCGGCGGGGAGACCGGCGCGATTGTGCTGCTTGATGCAATTATCCGTCTGATTCCCGGTGTGATGGGTAATCATGAATCCGGTGAAACGGAAAGTTTTGAGACCGGTCTTCTGGAGCATCCTCATTATACCCGCCCGCAGGAATGGGAGGGGCGCTCTATTCCCGCAATATTAACCTCCGGCAATCATAAGGCAGTTGATGCGTGGCGGCTGGAAGAGGCAAAGCGCATTACCCGCGAGCGCCGGCCGGATTTGTGGCAGGCCTATCTAAGCAGGAAAAAATAATGCCGGTTCTGAGACGTGCGGAATATGCGGCTGTTTTTTTGATTGTGCTCTGGCTTTATGGCCAAAGCGGTGCAGGCTGGTGGTGGTTTGCGCTGCTGTTTCTGGTGCCGGATCTGACAATGGCCGGCTATATATCCGGCAATCGCATTGGTGCGCTGGTTTATAATCTCGGTCATAGTTTTCTGGGGGTTGCGATGCTGGCGGCGATTATGCAGTTTGCCGCTCAGGACTGGTTGTGGCCTTATGTGCTGATCTGGGCGGCACATATCGCTTTTGACCGGATGATGGGTTACGGACTGAAATATGCAACCGCCTTTCAGGATACTCATCTGGGGCGCATCGGCCGTAAATCATCATGATTGTGTCAACGGAGTTGATTCACGGGGGGAAATAGTGTATTGCCGCCTCACATTTCAGGATTTTCCTGATACTTTTTTCATTGACCTGAAATCAAAGAGTAGTGAAACCGCTCCTGCTTTTCCGGCATAGCATGATGGCAAAGACCGTTTTGCAAGTGTTTTGAGCGCTCTGACTGTTCGAGAAGAATCAGAAGGATTAAACAAATGAACATTATCAAGCAGCTTGAAGCTGAACAGATGGCAAAGATTGCTGAAAAGCGCGTCCTGCCTGATTTTGATGCCGGTGACACTGTTCGTGTTCTCGTACGCGTAACTGAAGGTACTCGTACCCGTGTTCAGGCTTATGAAGGCGTTTGCATTGCCCGCTCCGGTGCCGGTCTGCAGGAAAGCTTCACTGTTCGTAAAATTTCTTACGGCGAAGGCGTGGAACGCGTTTTCCCGGTTTATTCTCCGCTGGTTGAGGGTGTTGAAGTTGTTCGTCGCGGTAAGGTTCGCCGTGCAAAGCTTTATTACCTTCGCGGCCTTACCGGTAAGGCTGCCCGTATCGTTGAGAAAAAAGATAATCGCTCCAAGGCTGAACGTGAAGCAGACAAACGCGCTGCCGAGCGTGATGCCGCCGCCAAGGCTGCAGCTGCAGAATAACCTGCCGGTACCGGTAGAGTTCCGGAAAAAGCGATTTAAAATTTTCAATGATCAGGGCGGCTTGCAAAAGTCGCCCTTTTCGTTTTGCAAAAATTAAATGCAGCTTTGGTAACAATCTTGCTGCGACACCCTGTTACGCTTGTCATTTCTTGACGAAAAGCTGTGGCGGGTGCATATGAACCATAATCATTTAGTCATGCAGCGGGCTTTGAGCCCAATGAGGGAAACTGCTGCAAATCTTATCAAGGGATAACAGACCTATGAGCGCGCCGCGTACACTTTATGACAAGATCTGGGACGATCATCTGGTGGATCAGCAGGATGATGGTACCTGCCTTATCTATATTGATCGCCATCTTGTACATGAAGTGACAAGCCCGCAGGCTTTTGAGGGGCTGCGTATGGCAGGGCGCAAGGTGCGTCATCCGGAGCGCACATTGGCGGTGGTTGATCATAATGTGCCAACATCGCCTGACCGTATCAATGGTATCAAAAACGAAGAAAGCCGTATTCAGGTTGAGGCACTGGCTAAAAATGCGGCTGATTTCGGTGTGGAATATTATTCCGAACGCGACAAGCGTCAGGGTATTGTGCATATTGTGGGGCCTGAACAGGGTTTTACTCTGCCGGGCATGACCATTGTGTGCGGCGACAGCCATACTTCGACCCATGGCGCTTTCGGCTCTCTTGCACATGGCATTGGCACATCGGAAGTGGAACATGTGCTGGCCACCCAGACCCTGATCCAGAAAAAGGCCAAAAACATGCTGGTGCGTGTGGATGGCAAATTGGCACCGGGTGTAACCGCCAAAGACATCACATTGGCAATTATCGGCAAGATCGGCACGGCCGGCGGTACCGGCTATGTGATTGAATATGCCGGCGATGCAATTATGTCACTGAGCATGGAAGGCCGGATGACAGTTTGCAATATGTCGATTGAGGGCGGTGCCCGCGCCGGTCTCATCGCACCGGATGAAAAGACTTTTGATTATATTCGCGGCAAACCGCGCGCGCCTAAGGCTGAGCAGCTTGAACAGGCTATTGCCTATTGGAAGACGCTGCGCTCGGATGAGGGTGCGCATTATGATAAAATTGTAACCCTTGATGCGGCGGAAATCTCACCAGTGGTAACCTGGGGCTCTTCACCGGAAGATGTGGTGTTTGTTACCGATGTGGTGCCAAATCCTGATGAGATTGAGGATGATACCAAGCGTTCATCCAAATGGCGCGCGCTGGAGTATATGGATCTGAAACCGGGCACAAAAATTACCGATATTGCGATTGACCGTGTGTTTATCGGCTCCTGCACCAATGGCCGTATTGAGGATCTGCGCGATGCTGCCCGCATGGTTGAGGGTAAAAAAGTTGCGCCTACGGTGAATGCCATGATCGTGCCGGGCTCAGGCTTGGTAAAAGAAATGGCAGAGGCTGAAGGGCTGGATAAGATCTTTATTGAAGCAGGCTTTGACTGGCGCGAACCGGGCTGTTCGATGTGTCTGGCGATGAATGATGACCGTCTGAAGCCGGGTGAGCGTTGTGCATCAACCTCTAACCGCAATTTTGAAGGCCGTCAGGGCTTCAGAGGCCGCACACATCTGGTATCACCTGCCATGGCGGCTGCGGCGGCAATTGCCGGTCATTTTGTTGATATCCGCGACTGGAAATAAAGCTCACGGTTTTTGCTGAAAAGATCATGGAAAAACCCGCTCATTGCGCAGGATCAATGGGCGGGCTTTTCTTTTTCGATAGAGAAATATGAAAGGCTCTGGTGTTTTTTCAGGAAGCCGCTACTCTGACGGTTGTTCGGATAAGGATATTTATATGACACAGGATCACGCTATTGATATTTCCTTGTTGCATTTGCGCGATGCCCGTGAGCTTGCCCCGCTGCTTGCGGATTATGCGCAAGCTTTAAAGCGTGGTGCGCCGCGCCGTCCTGACGAATATTATGCAGAAAAACTGCTGCAGGATCGCAGTGCAGAATTGCTTGGCGCGCGGCTTGATGGTGCGCTGGTTGGCTTTGTGATTTTCTATGATTTGCCGGAGCCGGTTTCCGGTATGCGTGCCGGGCAGGTGGATCATATTTATGTGCATCATGAGCATCGCAAGAAAGGCATTGCCAAAGCATTGATTGATGTGCTGGCCGATAAGGCTGAGGAGCGTTCATGGAGCAAGCTGGTGCTGAATGCACCGCGCCAGCCTGAAGATGGCCGCAAGCTCTATGAACAGATGGCGATAACAGCTGACTGGAGCAGTTTTGTGATTCGCTTCACCCCGCATCTGCAGTAAAAAAAGCGCAATTAGCGCGATTACTGGTGTAGTTATGCAACGGGAAGAATCTTGTCCTGTTGCCGGATAGCGGTTTTATGGCCTGTAAAACGTTTTAAATCCTGTCTCGCTATACGGGTGCGACCAATTGCATGGCCGGTCGCATTGTTGTGACTTTGACGTGATGATAAAAGCGCAGTAGATAGACCCTGACATGGTCGTCCTTTAAACGATCTTGGCCGTATTCGCTCTACTGCTCAGTTTTTGATCCTTCAACGGTCTTTAAATTGCGCAGCATGTTAAAATGACAGAGTTTTCTTGCATGCCGTGCAAAGCGGTACAGCATGCAAGAGAACTCTGTTGGGCATGAACAGCTTGTGGATTTTCCGGATTTCGGTTTGTTTTCTACAATCTGTTTATCGGTAACTTTTACCAGGATAGCTATGACAACAAGACCTATAGTCAAAAGCCAGCGCCCGCTGTCTCCGCATTTGTCGATTTACAAACCGGCAATTACTATGACAACGTCGATTATTCACCGTATTACCGGTGGTGCGCTTTATTTCGGTACATTGCTGATTGCCGCATGGCTGATTTCTGCCGCAGTCAGTGAAGATTGCTTCAATTTCATTAATGGCCTGTTTGGTTCCTGGTTGGGTTTGCTGGTGCTTTTTGGTTATACATGGGCGCTGATGCAGCATCTGGCCGGTGGTATCCGTCATTTCATCTGGGATATGGGTGCAGGGCTTGAAAAACACACTGCCAGCAAGCTTGCCTGGGCAACGGTGGTATTTTCAGTGGTTGCGACAATCCTGATCTGGGTTGTGGCTTTTAGCCTGCGCTGAGAGGACAGATTTCATGCACGATATGCGTACGCCTTTGGGTAAGGTTCGCGGTCTTGGCTCTGCCAAGGATGGCACCGCACATTTCTGGACACAGCGTATGAGCGCGGTGGCGCTGGTGCCGCTGGTTATTTATTTTGTGGGGCTGATTATTTGCCTGAACGGCGCTGATTATGCGCAGGTCAAGGCAACACTTGCGCATCCTTTCAATGCTTTGGTAATGGCGCTGTTTGTTGTGGCCGGTGTTTATCACATGCGTCTTGGCATGCAGGTCATTATTGAAGATTATATTCATGGCGAGGGCCTGAAGATTGCCTGTGTCATGCTCAATACGTTTTTTGCAATCGTAGTGGGCGGCGCAAGTTTGTTTGCAATTCTCAAGCTCAGCTTCGGAGGTTGATAGGCCCGATGGCAACAACTAAAGATAAAGCTGCAAATAGCGGCAAATATACCTATGTCGATCACAAATTTGATGTTGTGGTTGTTGGTGCCGGCGGTGCCGGCCTGCGTGCAACACTTGGCATGGCGGAACAAGGTTTTAAAACAGCCTGTATCACAAAGGTGTTTCCAACACGCTCCCACACGGTTGCCGCACAGGGCGGCATTGCGGCCTCGCTCTCCAATATGGGGCCTGACAACTGGCAGTGGCATATGTATGACACCGTCAAGGGGTCGGACTGGCTTGGTGATACCGATGCCATGGAATATCTGGCCCGTGAAGCGCCTGCTGCCGTTTATGAGCTGGAACATTATGGTGTGCCGTTCTCGCGCACTGAAGAGGGCAAGATTTATCAAAGGCCGTTTGGCGGCCATATGCAGAATTTTGGTGACGGCCCGCCGGTGCAGCGTACCTGTGCGGCGGCTGACCGCACCGGACACGCGATTTTGCACACGCTTTATGGCCAGTCGCTGAAGAATAATGCGCAGTTCTTTATTGAATATTTTGCGCTTGATCTGATCATGACTGATGGTGTGTGCACCGGTGTTGTGGCATGGAATCTGGATGACGGCACCATCCATCGCTTCTCTGCAAAGATGGTTGTGCTGGCAACAGGCGGCTATGGCCGCGCCTATTTCTCGGCCACTTCCGCTCATACCTGCACCGGTGATGGCGGCGGTATGGTGGCACGTGCCGGTCTGCCCTTGCAGGATATGGAATTTGTGCAGTTCCACCCAACCGGTATTTATGGTGCAGGCTGCCTGATTACCGAAGGTGCACGTGGTGAGGGCGGCTATCTTGTTAATTCCGAAGGCGAACGCTTTATGGAGCGTTATGCGCCTTCCGCCAAGGATCTGGCCTCACGTGACGTGGTTTCCCGTTGCATGACTATTGAGATCCGTGAAGGCCGCGGTGTTGGCAAAAACAAGGATCACATCTATCTGCATCTTGATCATCTGGATCCGGCAATTTTGCATGAGCGTTTGCCGGGTATTTCGGAAAGCGCCAGGATTTTTGCCGGTGTTGACCTGACCAAGGAGCCGATACCGGTTTTGCCGACCGTTCACTACAATATGGGCGGTGTGCCAACCAATTATTGGGGTGAGGTGCTCAACCCGACAAAGGACAATCCTGATCGTGTGCAGCCCGGTTTGATGGCTGTGGGTGAAGCCGGCTGTGCCTCGGTTCACGGTGCAAACCGTCTTGGTTCCAACTCACTGATTGACCTGGTGGTATTTGGCCGTGCGGCTGCAATCCGCGCCGGTGAGGTGATTGACCGTGAAGCAAAAATTCCTGATCTGAATATTGCGGCCTGCGATAAGATCATGGAACGCTTTGACCGGTTGCGTTTTGCCAATGGCAGCACGCCGACAGCGGTATTGCGTGAAAAAATGCAACGCACCATGCAGGAAGATGCAGCGGTGTTCCGCACGTCAGAATCGCTTAAACAGGGCTGTGAGCGCATGGCAAAAATCTGGCAGGAGCTGCCGGATATCAAAGTGACAGACCGTTCGCTGATCTGGAATTCCGATTTGATGGAAACATTGGAGCTTGAAAACCTGATGGCCAATGCGATGACCACTGTTGTGGCCGCTGAAGCCCGTAAGGAAAGCCGCGGCGCCCATGCTCATGAGGATTTCCCTAATCGTGATGATGTTAACTGGCGCAAGCACTCGCTGGCCTGGCTGTCTCAGGATGGCAAGGTAACACTTGATTATCGTCCGGTTCATCTGGAGCCGCTGGTCAAGGAAGAAGATGGCGGCATCAGTCTGGCCAAAATTGCGCCTAAAGCGCGCGTTTACTAAGGACAGGGGAAAGAGCAATGGTTGAACTGGCACTTCCCAAAAATTCGCAGATTCGTCCCGGCAAGGTCTGGGACAAACCTGCGGGTGCAACGAACTTACGTGAGTTCAAGATTTATCGCTGGTCGCCGGATGATGGCGAAAATCCACGCCTTGACACATTTTATGTCGATCTTGACGATTGCGGGCCGATGGTTCTTGATGCGCTGTTATATATCAAGAACAAGATTGATCCGACATTGACGCTGCGCCGTTCCTGCCGTGAAGGTATTTGCGGCTCCTGCGCAATGAATATTGATGGCTCCAATACACTTGCCTGCACCAAGGGCATGGATGACATCAAAGGCACAGTGAAGATCTACCCGCTGCCGCATATGCCGGTGGTTAAGGATCTGGTGCCTGATCTGAGCCATTTTTATGCCCAGCACCGCTCGATCGAGCCATGGCTGAAAACGGTTTCGCCGGAGCCGGCAAAGGAATGGTTGCAAAGCCATGAAGACCGCGCCAAGCTTGACGGCTTGTATGAGTGTATTTTGTGCGCTTGCTGCTCGACATCCTGCCCAAGCTATTGGTGGAATGGTGACCGCTATTTGGGGCCTGCTGTGTTGTTGCAGGCTTATCGCTGGTTGATCGACAGCCGTGATGAGGCAAAAGGCGAACGTCTGGATAATCTGGAAGATCCGTTCCGTCTTTATCGTTGCCACACAATCATGAATTGTGCGCAGACCTGCCCCAAGGGGCTGAACCCTGCGAAAGCGATTGCCGAAATCAAGAAAATGATGGTTGAGCGCCGCGTGTAAACGCGGCACTTGATTTTTTTATATCCCAGTCGTGCCTTAGGCACTCCGCGCCTCTTGATTTTTTCTTTCCCGGTCGCGCCTTAAGGCGCTCTACGCCTCTTGATTGCCCTGTATAAGCGCAATCAGAATTTTACATCAGAAAGGCACCTTAAAGGGTGCCTTTTTTATTGCCTTCGTAAAACAGCTGAAGTCATGCAAATGTTGTGAACAGGATTTATTTTGCAACTCTTGCGCGTTGCCTGCGTTTTGTGTTTGCATGCATTGTATGACTGAAGGCAGGTGTCGCTATGCTTGATCAGATCGGATTTATGGTCACCAATAAAGATAAAGCACGCGCTTTTTATTCGGCCGCACTGGCACCGCTTGGTATTGATGCAGTGACAGAATTTGGTAACTGGCAGGGCTATGGCCGCCACGGCAAGCCGGAATTCTGGATCGGTTCACAAAAAGGCTCGGCCTATAAAGGCCATATGCATCTGGCTTTTGTCGCCGGTACCCGCAGTGAGGTTGAGCGTTTTTATCAGGCAGCAACAAATGCCGGCGGGCAGGGGCATAGCGCGCCTGTGCTGCGGCCGGATTATCATGCCGATTATTTCAGCGCGATGGTAAAAGATCCTGACGGGCATATTATCGAGGTTATCTGCCATATGCCCGTATAATTGCGTTTAAACCGGCTGATTGTGCATTGCTGCCTAGAGCAGAGGGCCTAGAGCAGGGTGGCCGTGAGGCTGATATCCAGCGCATTCAATGCACGTGAGACCGGACAATCATCCTTTGCCTGTCTGGCAAGTTTCTGAAAATCATTTTCCGAAATATTGGCAACACGGGCACGCAGGCTCAGTTCACTTTTTGCAATGGAAAAGCCGCCGCCCTCATTCGGTGCAGTGCTGATTTTTGCGGTTGCCTGCAGTTCCTGGGGCGGCGTGCCGTTTGCGGAAAGCAGGGATGACAGCATCATGGCAAAACAACCGGCATGGGCTGCAGCAATCAGCTCTTCAGGATTGGTGCCTGCATTGCCCTGAATATCTTCCGTGCGGGATTTGAAGCTATAGGCTGTTTCATTCAAAGCCGTGCTTTGCGTGGATAATTTGCCTGAACCGGTTTTCAGATCGCCGTTCCAGATTGCTGTGGCCGTTCTGTTCATCGCTCATCTCCTCATCAGGCATCCCGAAGGGCAGACCGGAACATTTCAGTTTTTCACAGGAGCCGCTGAAATGCTCTGTTGCCAAAATAAAATATGTGAAACAGACAGAACAGACCGGCGGAGATATTGATGCCGGTCACATTCTGTTTGCATCCGGATTCTCTATGAGGAAATTAGGCCTCGAAAGCCGTTTATCCAGTGCCGGACTTAAAAATATCTGCTTTAAGATCAGATTGCCTGCCCTTGTAACAGGCGCGGAATTTCTTTGCCAAAGCCTGCCGCCTGTTTGATGAAGTAATTTTTGAGGGGTGGCAGCCTGTCTACAAGCCCAAGGCCGATATCGCGCATAGTGCGCAGTGCCAGATTGTCATTGGAGAACAGCCTGGTCAGAATATCGGTGCTGATCCCCATTTGCAGCGTGTCGAAACGGCGCCATATCTGGTATTTTTCCAATGCTGCAAAAGAGCCGATATCAAGGCCAAGACGTTCGGTTTCAACAATGACCTGTGCTAGTGTTGCCGCATCACGAAAGCCAAGATTAAGCCCCTGTCCGGCAATGGGATGAATGCCATGGGCAGCATCGCCAACCAATGCAAAACGTGGCTTTACAAATTCCCGTGCCAGTGTCAGCCCTAAAGGAAAAGCGCGTTTATTGCCTTCTACGCGGATTTCACCCAGATGATGGCCAAAACGCTGCTCAAGCTCAGCTTCAAATACAAAATCATCTTGCGCAATCAGCCGGTTTGCATCTTCTGTGCGTTCTGCCCAGACAAGTGATGAGCGGTTGCCTTTAAGCGGCAAAATGGCAAAAGGCCCTGCGGGCAGAAAATGCTCAATAGCGCGCCCCTGATGCGGGCGTTCATGGGAAACATTGCAGACAATACCTGATTGACCATAGCTCCAGTGTACGGTTTTTATCCCCGCCTGATCGCGCATGCGCGAGCGCACCCCGTCAGCACCTATCAGCAATCTGGTTTCAAGAATGCGCTTATCAGCCAGTGTGACGGTTACAGAATTGGGCTTTGTATTGAACTGATCCACACCGCAGCCTTCAATCACATGAATGCCAAGTTCTGCCGCCCTGGCATGGAGAGAAGCGTTCAATACCTTGTTTTCAACCATATGAGCAAAGGGCTCGCCCGGGTTTACCTCGCCGGAAAAGGTGAGAAACACTGGGCGCACAGGATCAGAAACGCGGGAATCGGTGATCACCATATCATTGATGGCCTGTGCATCCGGCCGGATTGCTTCCCAGCAGTCCAATTGTTGCAGCATACGGGTAGCCGCAGCAGCAATGGCAGATGCGCGCGGGTCTTTTTTCCACTGGCCGGCAGGTGCGGCATCAATAATGGTGACATCAAGCTGCGGGGCACCGGTTTTTATGGCAACAGCTGTGGTCATGCCCACATAGCCCGCCCCAGCAATCACAATATCCGTTTGAAGGGGGGTATCAGCGGCTTCACGGGATTTTGAGGACGATCTGGCCATAAGGGTTTCCTTTTCTGCGCAACAGACTGCCGGAGGTGCCGGTTTTTGTCAAAGCAGTTTCCGTCCAGATCAGGAGAGCGGAATATGCTCTAACATTTTGAATAAATATATATCTTGCCTGAATAACATTTCACATTTTTCAGAATATTCTGCAAGCATCCATGTTTTATAGCATATAGCTACAGATAGACCTTCACCAGATTTGTCTCAAGTGCAAATGCCGCAGGGCGCGTTGCAACATTTGTCACTTGCACCAGCCTTCTGCTGGTTGTAGCCATAGGGAAACACTGGCAGAAAATGAGTTGTCTATGTCTGATGCGATGCAGGAACTATTGTCGATCCTTGATCTGGAGCCGCTGGAGCATAATTTGTTTCGCGGCCGCAGCCCGCAAGTGGGCTGGCAGCGGGTTTTTGGCGGGCAGGTGATCGGTCAGGCGCTGGTGGCAGCGCAGCGCACTGTGGAGGAGGGGCGTTATGTGCACTCCCTTCATGGGTATTTTATGCGGCCTGGCGATCCCTCCATTCCCATAATTTACCGTGTTGACCGGCTGCGAGACGGTTCCAGTTTCTCAACCCGTCAGGTTGTTGCCATACAGCATGGCAAGGCGATTTTTACACTTTCGGCTTCTTTCCAGATAGATGAACCGGGGCTTAAACATCAGATGCCGATGCCGCTTCATGTGCCGATGCCGGAAAAACTGATCAGTATCAAGGATATGAAGGAGCAATATATGCAGCTTGCTCCTGCACCGGTGCGCAAATATCTGGAGCGTGAGCAGCCAATTGATATGAAGCCGGTTTCCCTTAATCATTATCTTACCAAAGATCCGTTGCCGCCGGAACAGAATGTATGGGTGCGCGCCTGCGGCAAGGTGCCTGATGACCGTGCCGTGCAAGCAGCCATTCTGGCCTATCTCTCGGATATGACATTGCTGGATACTTCGCTTCATGCGCATGGACGCGCGGTATTTGATCCGGGCATGCAGGTGGCAAGTCTTGATCATTCGATGTGGTTTCATCATCCGTGCCGGCTGGATGATTGGCTGCTTTATAGCCAGGACAGCCCGATGGCCACCGGTGCACGTGGTTTTAACCGTGGCTCGATTTTTACCCGCGATGGTTTGCTGGTTGCTTCAACCGCACAGGAAGGGCTCATCCGCGTGCGTGACTGAGGCATTTAACTGAGTTATTTGTATGAAAATTTCTGCGAACGCGCCTGATAGCAGGCGCGTTTTTTATTTTTGGCCTTTTGCAAAAAGTATGTCCGGCATGGTTAATGCTGTCTTAACTACCCCTATTCTATGATCGGACGCGATTCATAAAATTTACCTGTTCCGGCATAATTTTGCGCAATGCAGGCAGGTGAAAAAACTGAGGCAGTTTTATGCGGCAAGGCTATTCACCCTCCTATGGCTCTGAAAATCAGGAAATGCGCGGAGAGCGCCTGCGGCTTGGCACTTTGCTGCGCCGTCAGATTGATATTCTTTCCGGCCTGTTGCTGTTGGTTCTGGTTGCTTGTGCCGTGGCTGCGCTTGCCACATGGAATGTGGCTGATCCAAGTTTCAGCCATGCAACCGCCAATGAAGTGACCAATGCTGCAGGTTATCCGGGTGCGGTTTTTGCCGATCTCGCCATGCAGTTTTATGGTCTTGCCAGTGTTGTTGCGCTGTTGCCGCTGGTGTTTTGGGGCGTTTTTCTGGTCGCTCGCGGCCGTATTGACCGTCTGGCGCGGCGTCTGTTTGCATGGTTTTTTGCCGCACTGCTTTTTGCCGCAATTGCCGGTTGTATCCCAATGCAGCAAGGCTGGCCGTTACCTATCGGGCTTGGTGGCGTGCTGGGCGATATGATGCTGAAAGTGCCG
This sequence comes from Pseudochrobactrum albidum, assembly GCF_051851455.1. NCBI lineage: Bacteria > Pseudomonadati > Pseudomonadota > Alphaproteobacteria > Hyphomicrobiales > Brucellaceae > Pseudochrobactrum > Pseudochrobactrum albidum. Next base: position 35,363 of record NZ_JBPVTR010000023.1, on the reverse strand, counting down.
GGGGTTTTTTTGGGTGAGTTTCCAACCGGTATCATTGCCCTTGGTATTGCGATTTTTCTGTCTGTTCCGGCTTTGTGGCTGGGCGCCTTTGCCTGCGGTCTGATCGGGCGGGAGAAAACCAGCCGTCCGGTTGTTGCAAGACCGCGCAATCCTGACGAAGATTTTGATGAGGATGCGGAAAATAATATTGGCTTCCTGTCCAGATTCAGTGCCACAACTCTGGGCGCTGTTTCGCATTGGATGCTCAGCATCAGGGCATGGCTGCGGCGTTTATCGGGCATCAACTCTTCTTCCCGGCACAAACGGAACCGTGATGATGATCCGTTTGCAGATATCAGCCTTCCAAAGCGTAACAGACAGGCGGATATGCGTTTTGAACCGGGCTTTGATCATGCAGAACCGGTCGGGGATAATGCAGATTTTGATGACGGTTTTGATGACCGGCAGGCACACTATGCGGCGCAAATGCCGGCAGCACGCAAGAAAATGCGCGCGCCAAATCATGCGGCTCAAACAAGTCGTCCGGTTCAAAATAATGGCCGCTTTTTGTTGCCCGATCTGAACTATCTGAGCGAGCCTAAGGTGATGGCACGTGATCCTTCCCTTTCCAAGGAGGCGCTGGAGCAGAATGCCCGTGTTCTGGAAGGTGTTCTGGAAGATTTTGGCGTGCGCGGCGAGATTATTCAGGTAAAACCCGGGCCTGTTGTGACCTTGTATGAACTGGAGCCTGCCCCCGGCATTAAATCCTCCCGCGTTATTGGTCTGGCTGATGATATTGCCCGTTCCATGAGTGCCATTTCTGCCCGTGTGGCTGTGGTGCCCGGGCGCAATGCAATAGGCATAGAGCTGCCTAATCCCAAGCGGGAAATGGTATTTTTGCGCGAAATGCTGGCAAGCCGCGATTTTATGCAAACCAAAACAAAACTGGCGCTGGCATTGGGCAAAACCATTAACGGCGAGCCGGTGATTGCTGATCTGGCAAAAATGCCGCATGTTCTGGTGGCCGGCACCACCGGTTCCGGTAAATCTGTGGCGATCAATACCATGATCCTGTCACTGGTTTATCGTATGACGCCGCAGGAATGCCGGTTGATCATGATTGATCCGAAAATGCTGGAACTTTCCGTTTATGACGGGATTCCGCATTTGCTCACCCCTGTTGTTACCGATCCGAAAAAAGCGGTGGTGGCGCTGAAATGGGCGGTGCGTGAAATGGAAGACCGCTATCGCAAAATGTCGAAAGTCGGTGTGCGTAATATTGACGGATTTAATGCCCGTATCGCTCAGGCCGAGAAAAAAGGCGAGCAGATTTCACGTACGGTACAGACCGGTTTTGACCGCAATACCGGTGAGGCGGTTTATGAAACCGAAGAGCTGGATCTTGCTCCGATGCCATATATTGTCGTGATTATTGATGAAATGGCCGATTTGATGATGGTGGCCGGCAAGGATATTGAAGGAGCGGTGCAGCGTCTGGCACAGATGGCGCGTGCGGCGGGTATTCATGTGATTATGGCCACGCAGCGCCCGTCGGTGGATGTGATTACCGGTACGATCAAGGCCAATTTCCCGACCCGTATCTCCTTTCAGGTCACTTCCAAAATCGACAGCCGTACTGTGCTTGGCGAGCAGGGCGCAGAACAATTGCTTGGCATGGGGGATATGTTGTTTATGGCTGGTGGCGGCCGCATACAGCGTGTTCACGGGCCTTTTGTCGGTGATGATGAGGTGGAACAGGTGGTGCAGCATCTTAAAAGTCAGGGTGTGCCTGAATATCTGGATGCCATTACCGAAGATGACGAGGATGAGGGGGGCTTAGCATCATCAGGCACCTCCGGTCTGGAAAATTCTGATGATCCTTATGATCAGGCTGTGGCTGTTGTGCTGCGCGATAAAAAAGCATCAACCAGCTATATTCAGCGCCGGCTTGGCATTGGTTATAACCGCGCCGCCTCGATTATTGAGCGCATGGAAGAAGAAGGAATTGTGAGCCCTGCCAATCATGCCGGAAAACGCGAAATTCTGGTGCCGACACAGGATGATGAATACTGATTGTTCTCTGCCATAGTCAGGCCAAACTGCATGATTATACAAGATTTAGATTAACAGGGTTAAAAACCGCGGGACGGATATGGAGCCTATTTCTTTGATGAAACTGAAATTGCCATTTATGGCTGCAAAATATCTTACGGCTGCAGGTCTTGCTCTGGCTGTTTTATTGTCTGCAACTTTGGCGCAGGCACAAACCGCCAATAATGTGGCTCAGGCGCAGGCGATTGCCAATCAATTTACCAGCGTGAAAACCATGACCGGCGAATTTGTGCAATTCGGCCCCAAAGGTGATCAGACAGGCGGAAAATTCTATATTGAGCGCCCGGGTAAAATCCGCTTCAATTATGACAAATCACCAATCACAGTGATTTCAGACGGTGAATCCGTGGTGGTGAATAATAAAAAGCTTGATACATGGGATTTGTATCCGTTGTCGAAGACCCCGCTGAAGCTGCTTTTGAGTGATCATGTGGATCTTGGTGGCGGGCGTCTGCGTGGTTTGAAAAATGAGCCGGATGCAATAACAATGGTTTTGGGTGACAAATCGGTTTTTGCTGATGCCACAATTTCCCTGATGTTTGATCCGGCCAATGCCGAGCTGAAACAATGGACAATTACCGATGCACAGCGCAAAGATACAACCGTGATGATTTTCAACATACGTCAGAATGTGCGCTTTACCGATAATATGTTTAAAATCGACTATCAGCGCATGGCGATGAAACGTAAAAATCATTGAGTTTTGATCATTATAATTAAAATACCACGCAATAATCTGCGTGGTATTTTTTTGAGTTCTGTATTTGCACATCCTGCCAAGGGAGCTTATGGTGTGGCACATTGCAGGGCATATGCTGTGCAAGCCTGATTATTTCCCAGCCTGTTGAGCCGTTTTATGAGTTTTTCTGTCGCTACCTGGAACATCAATTCTGTCCGTCTGCGCTTGCCGCTGGTACTGGATTTCCTTGATCAATATGCGCCTGATGTCCTGTGCCTGCAGGAGACCAAATGTCCGGATAACCAGTTCCCTGTGAAGGAGCTGCGCAAGGCCGGTTATGAACATATCGCTGTGAGCGGGCAGAAGGGCTATCATGGTGTGGCGACCTTGTCGCGCCGGCCGCTGGAACAGAGGGAAGTGATCGGTTTCTGTGATATGGGCGATTGCCGCCATTTAAGCAGCGTAGTGCAGGCTGGCGGAAAATCCATTCGCATCCATAATTTTTATGTGCCTGCCGGTGGCGATGAGCCGGATGCCGCCATTAACCCGAAATTTGCACATAAACTGGCATTTCTTGAAGAAATGCGCGCGGTAACCGCTGATCGTGGTGATGGTTGTTCCTCTCTTCTGGTGGGAGATCTTAATATTGCACCGCTGGAAAATGACGTATGGTCGCATAAACAAATGCTGAAAATTGTCAGCCATACGCCGGTGGAAACCGAAACACTGGAAGATCTGCGTATTAAAGGCGGCTGGAGCGATTTGATGCGGCAAATGATTTCAGCAGATCAAAAAATCTATACCTGGTGGAGTTATCGCGCCAAGGATTGGGATTTATCGGATCGTGGCCGCCGTCTTGATCATATCTGGGGCTCCAAAGATCTGGAGCCGCATATGAAAGAGTTGCAGATTCTGCGCGATGCCCGTGGCTGGGAGCGTCCGTCTGATCATGTGCCGGTTATTGCCCGTTTTGATCTTGTATGAAGCCCTGTTTTTGAGGGCAAAAGCCGGAATTTGCTAAAACGAATCAGGTGGAAATAATTTTGCCGGCCGGATTAAGTTTTAAACTGGCCGGAAATTTTGTCGATCTCTTCTACCATCTCATTCAGATTATGGCTGATATGTTGGTAGAGAGCGGCGGCAAGCTCCGGATATTCCTCCAGAATACGATGGAAAATAGCACGGCTGAGGCGGATTACTTCCGTTTCAGTATCGGCAACCGCGCCGGTGGGGCGGTTGGTCTGGGAAATCAGCGCCATTTCACCAAGAATAGCGCCGCTGCCAATGCTGCGCAGGTTAATCCGCCCTTGTTTGCTGTGATGAAACAGGGTGATGGTGCCGCTAACGATAATATAGGCGCAATCGGCACTTTGCCCTTCCTGAAACAGCTCCCTGCCGCGGCGCAGTACCATGCGCTCTGCGCCAAAAGCGAGCAGCCGCAGGTGCTGAGCTGAAAAAGCCTTAAAAAGACTGATTGTGCTCAGGAACTGAATATCATCGTCGAGTGCCATTTGCCTCTTTCTTCTGCATAATTTTGCTGCCGGAGGGGTTTACCCCGGAATCTTATGCTGTAGACCAAATTACCAAAAAATATATAAAATTTTCGATAAGATACCGCTTTATTCAGTGCATGATCATTTTCATATCGGCAAGTGAAGCCGCACGATCATTGAAAATATAAGATATTTAAAAGACAGAACGGCCAGGATATTTATCCCGGCCGTTTGCAGGATATTGTTCAGGGAACCAGCCTGTAGCCGCCGCTTTCGGTGATAAGTAAGCTGGCATTGGAAGGATCCGGTTCAATCTTTTGCCGCAGGCGGTAGACATGGGTCTCCAAAGTGTGGGTGGTGACACCGGAATTATAGCCCCAAACCTCCTCCAGCAACACATCACGGCCAACAACACTGCCGGCGCGATAGAGGAATTTGATAATTGCGGCTTCTTTTTCTGTCAGCCGGATTTTATCCCCCTTCTGGTCAAGCAGCAGTTTCTGGCTTGGTTTGAAAGTGTAGGGGCCAACGATAAAGGTAGCATCCTCGCTTTGTTCATGCTGGCGTAATTGTGCACGGATGCGCGCGAGTAACACCGCAAAACGGAATGGCTTGGTCACGTAATCATTGGCGCCCGATTCAAAACCAAGAATAGTATCGCTGTCGGTATCATGGCCGGTCAGCATAATGATTGGTGCGGTAAAGCCGCCTGCCCGCAATTGCCTGACAGCCTGACGGCCATCCATATCCGGTAAGCCGACATCCATGATGAGCAGGCTGATATTATTTGCCCTTGCTGTCTGGATAGCCTTTTCAGCCGTGTCTTCCTGAAGAATCTGAAATTCAGGGTGAAGGGACAACTGGTCGATCAGGATTGAGCGAAGATCTTCATCATCATCAACGATCAAAATAGTATGGGCGATCATCTCTGCCTCATGCGGTTTCATAAACTGGAGCTGAATATCAGCAAGATAGCTGATTTATGACATTTAACGATCAAAAACAAAAGAGCGGTCTGATGAAACAAAGTTTATCGCAGGGCAGGTTATCTTTTATCCGGAACTTCAGTTTTTCACGGACAGGGAAATATTATAGCTGATTTGCAGAACCGTAATGCCAGACAGTGGTGCGTTTTACATCCGCATCTTCCAATGCGCGGGTGACGGCTACGCTATAGACCTCCAGCTCGCTCAGGCGATGACGCGGCAGATAGGAGCGCCCCGGATCTCCGGTGATAATCTGCACGCCTTTGGCTGTAAGATCATCAAACCACGGGATCAGCCGGCCGGCCATGGACTTGTCATAAAAGACATCACCGGCAAGCACTATGTCTGTTGTGCTGCTGATATCCTGACCAATAAGATCAGCATCGCTGAAGAGACAGCATATATTGTTCAAATCACTGTTGAGCTTAATAGCGTGGCGGGCAAAGGGGTCAATATCATTGGCGGTAACGCTGGTTGCGCCACTCATGGCTGCGGCAATGGCGACCAGTCCCGAACCTGAGGCAAAATCCAGCACATGCTTGTTTTTTACCAAGTGCGGATGGTCGAGAATATAACGGGCAACACCTTGCCCGCCAGCCCAGGCAAAGGCCCAGTAAGGTGGCGGCAACCCGATTTTTGCAAGTTCTTCCTCGGTTTTATGCCACAGTTCATGCGCTTCATCGGCAAGATACAGGCTTATTTCCGGCACATGGGGCGGATGATGCAGGCCGGTATTGGCGAGGATAAAATCTGTCGCGCGTTGTGTGTCGGTGATCAGGAAGGGCATAGGCGCTCCGGATCAAGCAAAGGATAAGCGATTGCAAAAGCAGAACGCTTTTCCATGTTATATTGTGTTGCGTTCTGCATTTATCTGTCTTTAGATTTTTGTATGATCCAGTCCGCCCATGCGGCATACCTCAATCCACTCATCTTCCCTGACCGGTTGCACGGAAAGACGCATGGAGGTGACCAGTGCCATATCACTCAAAAGCGGATTGGCCTTAACAGCTTTGAGCGTGACCGGTTTTGGCATATCGCAGACAGCGCGAATATCCACACATTCCCAGCGCGGATCATCAGTGGTGCTGTCGGGGTGGGCAAGTGCGCAGACTTCCACAATGCCAACCACTTCCAGCCCTTCATTGGAATGATAGAAAAAGCCTTTATCGCCGAGCTGCATGGCACGCATATTGTTGCGCGCCTGATAATTGCGCACACCGTCCCATTGTTCACCGGCAGCGCCTTTTGCCTTCTGCATTTCCCACGACCATTTGAACGGTTCGGATTTAAACAGCCAATATGCCACTGAAACCTCCGGATCAGATTTATAAGGAAAATTATTTATTCAGCAGGTTTATTAATCACCCAGTTCCACGGGCGCACGCTGACCGTCTCAAACAGGCCTGCGAGCGCATAAGGATCTGCTGCAGCAATGGCTCTGGCTTCTTCAATTGTTTCAGCCTCAACAACCAGCATGCTCCCCACAGGTTTTTGACCGGCATCTGCCAGAAACGGGCCACCGAATTTGATCTTGCCGCCAAGGCTTTTTAAATAATCGAGATGGGCGGGGCGGGTATCAAGACGCAGTTGCAAATGATCGGCTTTGTCATTGCAGAGAATGGCGAACAGCATAAGTTCAAGTTCCTGTTTCAGAGTGTGTTGCAGTATCAGTAAGCGGTTTTTATAAAAGCTGTGCGGTGATTATGATTGTTCAGTCTTCATTTTTCAAAGGACGGGATAAGAGGCCTGCAACGGCCGCATCAATGGTAATGCTGCCATTGAGCAGTGCCGCAATTGTGGTGATGACCGGTGCATAAATCTGCCGCTCGGCACAGATTTCAGCTATAATCGGTGCGGTGGCCACACCTTCTGCCAATAATAATCCCTCCAGAGAAGCGCCACGACCGAGTGCAAGGCCATAAGAGTAATTGCGTGATTGTGGTGAAGAGCATGAGAGCATCAGATCACCCAGACCAGACAGCCCCATCAGGGTCTCAGGCCTGCCGCCAAAAGCAACGGCAATACGGCGCAATTCAGCAAAGGCGCGGGTTACAAGGGCTGCCTGTGCCGATGCGCCCAACCCCTTGCCAATAGTGGCACCGGCGGCTACAGCCACCACATTTTTTAACGCGCCGCCAATTTCAACACCGGTCAGGTCATCGGTGGAATAGCAACGGAATGTGCTGCCAGAAAATTGTGCGGCCAGATTATCGGCAATGGCAAGATTTTTACAGGCGATTGTTACCGCTGTCGGCAGGCCGCGCGCCACATCGCTGGCAAAACTCGGGCCTGATAAAGCGGCAATCGGATGATCGGGCAGAATATCGGCAATAATCTGCGACATCAGCCTTCCGGTGGAGCGCTCTATACCTTTGGCGCAAAGAACAACAGGGCATTGACCGGGGATAAGGGATTTAAGATTTTGCAAGGCAGCCGCCATGGATTGCGCCGGAATCACTGCCAGCACCGTATCGGCATCACGTAACGCTTCGGCAGCATTTGTAGTGGCGCACAACTTGTGATGCAGCAAAATATCACCCAGATAGCGGCGGTTTGTGTGGTTGTGATTAATATCATCAACCGTTGCCTGATCGCGGGCATAAAGCACAACCTGATGGTTTTTCTGTGCCGCCATACAGCCCAATGCCGTGCCCCAGGCTCCCCCGCCAAGAACAGCAATTTTCTTAGAATTGCTGAGACCGGCGTTTTGATCGGAAGAGCCAAGAACAGCAATTTTTTTATTCATGCTTTTGCTCCCCTGCGTCCGGAACCGATCAGCGGTGCGGCGCTGCTGTCAAGCGGCCAGCGCGAGCGTGGCGCAAAATCAAGTTTATCGGGTGCTTTGCGGGCCGCATGTTCCGCACCTGCCCATGCAATCATTGCTGCATTATCGGTGCACAGAATATGCGGCGGCGCAATAAAGCTGAAACCATGTTGCACGCATAATTGCTCCAGCCCTTGCCGCAGCACTTTATTGGCGGCAACGCCGCCGGCAACCACCAGCGCCGGATTGTTTTTTTCCGGATAGGTTTCAAGAAATTTCTGCAGGGAGCGTTTGACACGGTCATTCAATGTATCAGCAACTGCGGCCTGAAAGGAGGCGCAGATATCAGCCACATCCTGATCAGTAAGCGGCACCAATGCGGTTGCAGTCTGGCGCACGGCTGTTTTAAGGCCGGAAAAGGAGAAATCAAGCCGCGCCTCACCCTTGAGCGGGCGGGGCAGATCAAACCGTGCGGCATTGCCGTTGCGTGCGGCCTGCTCAACCGCAGGGCCGCCGGGATAAGGCAAACCCAGAAGTTTTGCTGTCTTGTCAAAGGCTTCACCCAGCGCATCGTCAATTGTAGTGCCAAGGCGCTGATAATTTCCAAGATCATGAACAAGAATAACCTGCGTATGCCCGCCGGATACCAGAAGCAGCAAATAGGGAAAAGCCAGCCCGTTGGTCAGGCGGGCTGTGAGGGCGTGCCCCTCCAGATGGTTGATTGCATAAAAGGGTTTGCCGGCGGCAAAGGCTATGGCCTTGGCGGTCATTAAGCCGACAATCAGGCCGCCGATCAGGCCGGGGCCTGCGGTTGCGGCAATGGCATCGACATCAGCAATTTCCATATCCGCATCATCAAGGGCTTTGGCGATAAGGCTGTCCAGCGCTGTCACATGGGCGCGGGCGGCAATTTCCGGCACCACCCCGCCATAGGGTTCATGCTCGGCAATCTGGCTTAGAACAACATTGGAAAGGATGCGTGAGGATATATCACCCTGATCATTTTCAGTGCGTTCAATAATGGCTGCGGCTGTTTCGTCGCAACTTGTCTCTATTCCAAGCACGCGCATAAGCGATTAGACCCGTATATAAACATTGCCGGCAAAAGTTCAGAACGGTTTTGCATCACGCAATTTATCCAATAAACATTGTGTGCTGATCTTTTTGTCCTGCACCGGATATAGGCATAATCTTCATGATATGACAGTCATGAATTTGCCCTGCAAGTGAAAGACAGTTAGAAAAGCTCATGAATTCGCGTATCACGGACAGAGCCAGATGCAAACACCACGTTTAAAAATCGGAACACGTTCCAGCGCCTTAGCCATGGCGCAGGCGGTTGAAACACGAACCCGTCTTATGGCAGCCCATGATTTGAGCGAAGCGGATATTGAAATTGTACCTATGTCCACACAGGGCGATCGTATTCAGGATCGTGCCTTGTCGGAAATTGGCGGCAAAGGCCTGTTTACTCAGGAAATTGAAGATGCATTGCTGCAGGGGCGTATTGATATTGCCGTTCATTCCACCAAGGATATGCCAACAATTTTGCCGGAAGGGCTGCATCTTTCAACTTATCTGGAGCGGGAAGACCCGCGGGATGCCTTTGTGGGCAAAACCAGCGCCAGACTGACGGATTTGCCGCAAGGGGCAATTGTTGGTTCTTCCAGCTTGCGGCGGCAGGCGCAGATCCGCAATATCCGGCCGGATCTCAATGTTATTACCTTTCGCGGTAATGTGAATTCGCGTTTGCGCAAGCTTGAGGAAGGTCAGGTGGATGGTACATTTCTGGCTTATGCGGGGTTGAAGCGCCTCGGCCTAGCCCATGTGGTGACGGAGCTTATGGATACCGAGCGGTTTTTGCCGGCACCGGGGCAGGGAGCAATCACAATTGAAAGCCGTGTGGGAGATGCGCGTGTGGATGCGCTGCTCAAGCCGCTTAATCATGAGGAAACATTTGTTCGTCTGGCCTGCGAACGGGCATTTCTGGCGCGCCTTGATGGCTCCTGTCGCACGCCGATTGCCGCTTTGGCCGAGGTTGAGGATGGAAAGTTGCGGTTTTCCGGCATGATTTTAACACCTGATGGTTCACGTTTGCATCGCGTGTTCAGTGAGGGCGCTGCGGGTGATGCAAGTGCGCTCGGCGCAGAAGCTGCAGCAAAAATCCGCGCAGAAGCCGGTGCTGATTTTTTCAAAAGCTGGGTCTGAAAATGCGCAAGGTTCTGGTCACACGCCCGCAACCTGATGCCGCTTTGACTGCTGCAAGGCTTGAGTCTGCAGGCTGTTGGCCTGTTTGCCTGCCGGTGAGTGAAACTGTTGCTACAAATATTGCCCTGCCATACGGTGATTTTGATGCCGTAGCGGTGACCAGTGCCAATGCCCTGCGCCATATCGGGCACGAGAAACTTGCCCCTTACCGGCATTTGCAGCTTTATGCGGTGGGCGATAAAACGGCCGCCGCTGCGAGGCAGGCAGGCTTTGAAAAAATCTATGCCGGTGATGGCTGGGGTTTGCATCTGGGGCGCTATGTTGCCGCTGATTTGCAGGCAGGCAGCCACGTGCTTTATCTGACTGGAAAGGTCAGGCGTCCGGATTTTGAGGCACAATTAAACGCTGCCGATATTCACCTGACTGTGGCAGAAACCTATGATACATGCCCTGTCAGCTATGATCAGACGCAATTAAGCAGCATATTATCCGGTGGGGCGCCAGAGGTTATCTTGTTATATTCTGCTGTGGCTGCCAGACAGTTTATGGCGCTTGATGCACAGATTCAGGGGGCTTTTCTTCAGGGCGCAAAATATATTTTTTGTCTTTCACGCCGTATTGCTGCAGAATTGCCGGAAGCTTGTGCAGCAAAGCTGCGTATCAGCGAAACACCGGATGAAGAGGCTTTATTGCGTTTGTTTGCGGATAACGGATAGGTTTGAGGGCAAAACCGGCGCAAGCGGTTCAGGCTGGGATTTTGCGGTATAGATGCAACGATTTGTTCAATTCCGTGATTTACCCTGTGAGGCATAGAAATTTCGGCGAGAGGACTTATGGCTAAATCCACCGTAACGAGGCATAGCAAGACACCCCGCAAACCCGCGATGATTGACCTTGAGGCATCGGAAGTAAAACCGGCCGGCAGGACTGCGCATCCCAAAATACAAAAATCAGCGGCAAAATCTGTACCGGATGCCGAGCCGGTGGGGGATTATGTCAAGCCGTCACTAGAAACTGGTACAGCTTCGCCCGTAAAGTCACAGGGTGAAAAGCCACAGGGTGAAAAGGCCGATAAGCCGCAATCCGGATCTCAGGCACCATTTCAGGCAGGATCGCAATCTTCATCACAGGCTGCATCGTCTTCCGGCCGATCCGGGCCAAATCCTTATGCATCGGGAAAAACCATGAATACTGCCGGCGGGACTGTTTCACAACCAAAAAACACAGGCTCTGCGTGGCTTTCCGGCATTGCAGGCGGCGTGATTGCCCTGCTTGGTGCCGCAGCCTTGCAATGGTCCGGCTTTTTGCCTTTTGCGCCACAACCTGCTTCTGATACCGGTGCCTTGCAGGCTTCAGCCGCACAGATTGCTAATTTGCAGCAACAGATTGCGGCAATAAAAACAGCACCGGCAAAGCCCGATGCGGAATTGCTGACGCGGCTGGAAAATGCGGAGAAGGCGGCAACACAGGCACAACAGCAGCTTGCTGAACTGGTGCAGGCAGGCACAGCGCAAACAGCGTCTGATGATCGTGGTTTGCGTGCTGAAATGGCTGCCTTGCAGGAGCAGTTGAAGGCGCTTGAAAGCCGTGCACCATCTGCAGCTGCCGCATTGCCTGATGATGTGGGTGAACGTCTGGATCGTTTGGAGGAGCGGCTTAAGACGATAGGTTCGCAGGCTGAACAGACTGCCGCAGCCGCAAATAATGATACAGATATGATCCGCAGCCTTAAACAGCAGCTTGCTGCTATGCAGACAAAAGTGGACAAGCAGGCAACACAGCCGGATATGGCTGCTATTATTGCTGCCAATGCTTTGAAAACAGCTGTCGATCGCGGCGGCTCTTTTAAAAATGAGTTGCAGACTTATTTGTCGCTTGCCCCGCAGCAAAAAGGGGTGGCCAGCGGCCTTGAGGCGCTGGCGGCAAAGGGTGTGCCGACACTGAGCCAGATGAATACGCAGTTTTCATCGCTTGCGGATGATATGGTTGCAGCTGTGAACAGGCCTGCGGCGGATGCGGGAATCTGGGCGCAGCTGACGGGCAGCGCCAAAGGGCTGATCCGCTCCCGTCCGGTTGGTGATGTTGCCGGTTCTGATGCGGGTGCAGTAACGGCGCGGATTGAATTTGCATTGCAAAATGGCGATGTGCAGCGTGCTGTTACGGAATGGGCGCAATTGCCGGAAACGGCAAAACAGGTGGGGCAGCATTTTTATCAGGCGCTGGTTGCAAGGCGGGACGCTGATGCGCTTTTGACCCGCTTGATTGCCGCGACATTGCAGGATGCGCCTGCACAGCCAGAACCGGCTGCACAATAACAGGCAGGAAGGGAGAACGGTATGATACGGGTAATCCTGTTTGTTGTTGTGGTCGGGGCATTGGCGCTGGGTTTTGGCTGGCTTGCAGACCGTCCGGGTGATCTGGTGTTTACCTTTGCCGGAGAGCGGCACAATATTTCAGTTATGGTTGCCGCCAGTATGATTGTTGCGGCCATTGCAGCAGTGATGCTGGTATGGTGGTTTGTTAAAAACCTGATCCGTTCCCCCTATATCCTGCAGCGCCATTTTCGCGCGCGTAAGCGTGATCGTGGCTATCAGTCGCTTTCAACCGGTTTGATTGCTGCCGGTGCAGGGGATGCGGAAGCTGCCCGCCGGATGAGCAAACAGGCTGCCAAATTACTGCGGGCGGATCAGGAGCCGCTTCTTCATCTTCTTGATGTGCAGACCGCGCTGCTGGAAGGGCGCAAACATGATGTGCACCGGCATTTTGAGGCGATGATTGCTGATCCGGAAACTAAATTGCTGGGGTTGCGCGGGCTTTATCTGGAGGCAACACGCGAAGGTGCGCGGGAAGCGGCTTTTCAATATGCGCAGGAAGCCAGCACAATGGCACCACAGCTGGAATGGGCAACCAATGCGGTTCTTGGCCATAAAGTGCTTGAGGGGGATATTCCGGCTGCATTGCAGGTGCTTGAGGCACGTAAAGCTGTGATTCCTTTTGGCAAGGATGGCAGGGCTGCACGTGATGCATTAAAGACCAATCGTGCCGTGCTGTTGACGGCACAGGCGATGGCCGGTTTTGAAAAGGATGCCGCTGCATCCCGCACAGCTGCGATGGAAGCGTTGAAACTGGAACCGGAAATGATACCTGCGGCTATGATTGCCGCCCGCTGCCTGTTGCGGGACGGCCATATCCGCAAAGCCAATCGTATTCTTGAAGCAGCGTGGAAACGTGAGCCACATCAAGAGATTGCGGATATTTATCTTCATGGCCGCAGTGGTGATACGGCGCTCGACCGGTTGAAAAAGGCGCGCCATCTTGCTGCATTGCGCAGCAATAATGCCCTGTCTTGCGCTATTGTGGCGCGTGCGGCACTGGAAGCGGGTGAATTGACGCTGGCGCGCAATCAGGCGGAAGCAGCGCTTAAGCTTGACCCGCGTGAAAGTACCTATCTGCTGATGGCCGATATTGAAGAGGCACAAACCGGCGATCAGGGGCGTGTGCGCGAATGGCTGGCGCGTGCAGTGAAAGCACCGCGTGATCCGGCATGGACCGCAGATGGTATGGTTTCCAGCCAATGGGCGCCGGTATCGCCTGTGAGCGGAAAGCTGAATGCCTTTGAATGGAAAGTGCCGCTGGCTGATATGGCATTGAACGGAGCGCCGGTTCTTGAAAGTGAGGATGTGGCTGATGATTTGTTCTCGGTTGTGCCGGAGCACGGCGAGAACAGCCGGACACTGGAATTGCCTGCAATTCATAAAACCGCAGATGATGGTGACATTGAAGATGCGGAAACTGTGACGCCAGCAGCAAGAAACGTAACAAAGGCAGAGACAGAGCCGGCAAGGCAAGACAGGACCTCAGCTGACAGGGCAAAGGTTCGTATCCTGCCGGAAACCGGTGATAATCCTCTGCACCTTGCCGATAATGAAAAAGCAGCTCAAACAAAGCAAAAGGAAGCTGAACACTATCAGTTTATTGTTGATGATCCGGGTGTTGTGGCTGACACTGATGAAAAGACGACGAAAAACAGCGGTTTTAAATTATTTTGAAACTGTTTTTTGTTGCAGTCTTATGGGGGAAAAATCAAAAAGTCTCATGTGTCTGGCTGCCGGTTTATAGCGGATTATGAATTGTGCCCTGCCGATAAATACAGGTTGATTATGATAGCCTGTCAAAAGCTGTAAAAAGCACTGGAGCATATATGTTTGAGCGTCTTTTCAGTTTTTTCAAAGAATTGCCGGGGCTGGAATCAGTCAGGAAAAAACAGGCATTTTCTGACGAAGATCCGCGTCTTGCTGCGGCAGCCTTGATGTTTCATATTATTGAGGCTGACGGTGAACAGCATGAAAAAGAACGGGCGCGCTTGTCTGAATTGCTGTCGCAGGCCTATGATCTGCAGGGAGAAGCCCTGCAGGCACTGATTAAGGCTGCAGAAATTGCAGATCAGGAATCAATTGATCTTTATCGTTTTACCAGTGTTTTGAAGCGGCATCTTGATATGCCGGCCCGTTTGCGCTTTATCGAGCTGATGTGGGAAATGGTCTATGCCGATGGTGAAGTCGGCGAGATTGAAGATAATATTATGTGGCGTATTGCAGAGCTGATTGGTGTGGAGCAGCAGCAACGTATCGGGCTTAAATTGCGGGTTGCCGCGCGTGTACAAAATTGTGAGGCCGTGCCGCTTTCGCAGGCTGTTGCAAAGCAGAATATCAAATGCGGCAAGGCAGAGTAGCTTTTAACAGGGCAGAACAGCTGCGGCAGGCCTGAGCATTTGTCGGGTGCATTGATTAAGTGAAAAAACTGATATGGTTCGGTTTGCAAATTTGCAAATCGGCTAAAGGCCGTCTTTGACGGCCTTTAGTTATTTATGCGGATTTTTAGTCCTTGCCGATCAGGCCTTTCCAGATGATTGCGCCAAGAGCTGCACCAATCAACGGAGCAACCCAGAACAGCCACAATTGGCTGAGGGCAGCAGTATCAGCAAACAGGGCTGCTGCGGTGGAGCGGGCAGGGTTGACGGATGTGTTGGTGACCGGGATGGAGATCAGGTGGATAAGGGTAAGCCCCAGACCAATGGCAAGCGGGCCAAAACCTGCCGGTGCGCTTGATGAGGTGGAGCCGAGAATGATGATAAGGAAAAAGGCCGTCAGCACAATTTCAATCACCAATGCCGCGCCAAGGCTGTATTTGCCGGGAGATAACTCACCATAGCCATTGGAGGCAAAGCCGCCGGCACTGAAATCTGCCTTACCGCTGGCGATAAAATACAGCACGGCCGCAGCAACAATACCTCCGATAAGTTGTGCAATCCAGTAAGGGATCAGGTTTTTGGCTTCAAAGCGGCCGCCAAGGGTGAGACCCAGTGTAACAGCAGGGTTGAAATGCCCGCCGGAAATTCCGCCAACCGCATAAGCCATGGTCAGCACTGTCAGACCAAAAGCAAGCGCAACACCGGCAAAGCCGATGCCCAGTTCAGGATAGGCTGCTGCGAGAACAGCACTGCCGCAACCGCCAAATACCAGCCAGAATGTTCCAAAACATTCTGCTGATAATTTATTTAATGTGGAAGGAGTGTCTTTCATGTTATGCTCCTGAATTCTTAAATAAAATGAAAGTCTGAGTGAGGGGTATACTGCATCATGACTATGGGCATATTTTATAAGATTTGATAGTCTTTTTTTGAACACAATTTATGTAAATATTTGTCTTAAAAAGAAATATTCTGTTTGGAATTACAATTAGCGCACAATGGACAGGGTTTTTATTTTCAGGAAAAGCGCGTGTTTTTTATTCCGCCTGCGAAAACAGACGTTTTTCCCGACGTGAAAAACGGGTATTATTCGTGGGGAAAACCTGTTTTGCTGATGTAACAGAAAAGCAGCGGTTTGTTGCTTTTTTCTGGCAGGTGAATTTGTGATTTATGTGTGAAACAGGCAGGTTTACAATTGTAACCAATTTTCAGGCTGTTGCTATGTTTTAAACTATTGTAGCCTTGTCTTTATAAACAGGTCATAGCGCGGTCATAATATCTGGCTTTGCTTTAAGGTTTTCGGGGTGTCGGCATTGATGGATATGATTAAGAATCGTAAGTTCCTGCATTGCAGATTTCTGTCTTTACCATTGCTGGCTGTGATAGCCGGCTGCACAGGAACAGCAGCAGCCTGGACTGAAAAAGTAACGATTGAAAAAGTCGAATTGCCCAAGGAATGTGCCGGTTGGCAGAAAATCAATCTTAAGCAACGTTCTTATTATGCTTTGATGCGTCAGGATCCGGCGCTGATTATGGAAATCGATTCCCATAATCTCAAGGGCAAAAATCTTGGCTGTTGGGAATAATCGGGTTCTTTGCAAGGCTGGTTTGGTGGTGTGCTTCATGCAGGGCAAGACCTGTTCAGGATAAATGATGCATCTGGATATTATTGAGCTGCAGTCATTTTATTCAACCGTACTTGGCAGGCTGGCAGTCTCCTCTATATCTGCGGCTCTGGATCCGCTTTGGTTGCCAATGCCGCAAGAGCGGCTGGTTGGTATTGGCTATACCCTGCCTTATCTTGATCATTATGCTCCGCGGGCTGAGCGCACATTTGCATTCATGCCCGCGCGGCAGGGGGCGACAGGCTGGCCTTGTGATGAGGCATTGAGCACGGCCTTGGTCTATGATGAAGAACTGCCGTTACCGGATAGTTCGGTTGACCGTATTTTGCTGGTTCATGCGCTGGAATTTTCAGAAAGCAGCTCTGAAACACTTAAAGAAATGTGGCGTGTTTTATCGCCGAACGGGCAATTGATTGTCGTGGCACCGAACAGGCGCGGTGTTTGGGCGCGTATGGAACACACGCCTTTTGGCAGTGGCCGGCCGTTTAGCCGCGGGCAGCTTTTGCAGGCCTTTCGCGAGGCAAATTTTACGCCGGGCAGAATTGTAAATGCCTTGCATGTGCCGCCCACACGCTGGCGCTGGTTGCAGCAATCAGCCGGATTGATGGAAAGTCTTGGCAACCGTATGTGGCCGCTTTTTGGCGGGGTGGTGATCGGGGAGGCGTATAAACGCCTGTATCAGGGGCTGCCGGTGCTCAAACGTGCATCGCGGCGGGTTTTCGTGCCGGTATTAACACCGCAGGGAACGGCACGCCACAAGGAGGATACCGGCTTTTTGTGAGTGGCCGGGAAGACCTGTTTATTTCAGCGTTTGAGCAGAAAAACCGCCTGCTGACCAAGCAGATTCCAGAACCCCCATGGCAGATTGAAGGACATGCGCTCGCCATTGCGGTTGAGTGCCACCGCATCTTCAACGGTTGCTCCGATTTCCTTTGTCATATCCACAAAATCGCGAATGGTGCAGAAATGGATATTCGGTGTGTCATACCAGCTGAAAGGCAGTTCTTTGGTCACTGGCATACGCCCGTGAAACAGCAGGGAGCCACGCACCCGCCAATAGCCGAAATTGGGAATGGAAACGATGGCGCGTTCGCCAATACGCAGCAATTCACTTAAAACTTTTTTCGGGTTTTGTGTGGCCTGCAATGTTTGCGACAGCACCACATAATCAAAACTTGAATCCGGATAATAGACCAGATCGCGATCGGCATCGCCCTGAATAACCGACAGGCCGCGCATCAGGCACTGGTTGACGCCGCCTTGCGATAATTCCACACCGCGGCCATCCACATTGCGGGTATCGCGCAGCAATTGCAGCAATTCACCATCACTGCATCCCACATCAAGCACCCGTGTTCCGGGACGCACCAGCGAGGCGATTATGTCAAAATCGACACGATTATGAATATGCAGCTTGGTTTGCTCATGAGAAGAAAAAGCGGGTTTGGTGTCATTCATTGATTAAAGACCTCTTGCCCGTGCCGCTGAACGGATAAAGCCATCGATTGTTGAAGACAAAACCGGCTCATCCAGCAGGAACGCATCATGGCCGCGATCTGTTTCAATCTCGACAAAGGAAACCGAGGCTCCGGCTGCATTAAGCGCATGAACAACCAGCCGGCTTTCAGAAGTTGGAAACAGCCAGTCGCTGGAGAAAGAGGCGACAAAAAAGCGGGTTTTTGTGCCGGCAAATGCGGATGCCAGCAAGCCGTCATGTTCTGCGGCCATATCGAAATAATCCATGGCGCGGGTAAGATAGAGATAGGAATTGGCATCAAAACGGTCAACAAAGCTGTTGCCCTGATAGCGCAGATAGCTCTCAATCTGAAAATCGGCTTCAAAACCAAAAGTAATATTGGCGCGATCCTGCAGATTGCGGCCGAATTTACGGTGCAATGCGGCTTCTGACAGATAGGTGATATGGGCGGCCATACGCGCAACTGATAACCCCTTGCGCGGCACTTTATCGGAGCGGGTGAGATATTGGCCATTCAGCCAATTGGGATCGGCCATTACAGCCTGGCGGCCAACTTCGTTAAAGGCGATATTCTGCGCCGATAAACGTGCGCCGCTTGCTAATACAACCGCGGAAAATACCTTGTCCGGATAGCTTGATGCCCATTGCAGCACCTGCATGCCGCCAACCGAACCGCCGACAACGGCCAGCAATTTTTCAATCCCGAAATGCTCAACAAGCATGGCCTGTGCGCGTACCATATCAGCGATTGTGATAATTGGCAGATCAAGCGCATAGGGTTTGCCGCTTACCGGATTGATGGAGGCTGGCCCTGTTGACCCCATGCAACTGCCGATCACATTGGAACAGAGTACAAAAAAGCGGTCTGTATCAATCGGTTTGCCGGGGCCCACCAGCGTTGACCACCAGCCGTCTTTACCGGTAATCGGATTGGTATTGGCAACATGCTGATCGCCGGTGAGGGCATGGCAGATGAGTATGGCATTGCTTTTGTCATGATTGAGCGTGCCATAAGCCTGATAGGCAATCTGAAACGGGCTCAGAACCGAACCGCTATCTAGTTGCAATGGTTTATCCGCACCAAAATGCAGCACAGGACTGCTGGGATTAACAGCTTCCTGAATACGGCTGTCGGTGAGGAAGTCAGTGTCGGATGATGTTGTCATAAACTATATATGTTTCTGAATTTTTATAGTAGCTAGGGGCTATAGGGGTTTAAAGTCAAGGTTTCTCTCGACTTGTTGTGCAATGCGGTTTATGCCGCTTTGGTTATTCAGTGTTTTTTGGGAGTCTCTGTCCGGATCAGACCGGCCGGATATTCCGGAAGGCTGATTTCAAAGACAGTTTTTCTCAACATAAAGACAGGCTCTTGAATATTGGATCATCATGATGAACGATTTCGCGAAAGCTCAACGCCCGACACCTAAAGCAGGTGTTATGGATATTGCCGCTTATGTACCTGGCAAGGCCAGTGTTGCCGGTGTCAGCAAAGTATATAAGTTGTCTGCAAATGAAAGCCCGCTGGGTGCAAGCCCGCATGCTGTTGAAGCTTATCGTGCAACCGGTCATCATTTGAGCATCTATCCTGATGGTGATGTCAGGGCGCTGCGTCAGGCTATTGCTGAAACGCAAGGGCTGAATATTGAAAATATTTTGTGCGGCAATGGTTCTGATGAATTGCTCGGCCTGTTGTGCCAGACTTATCTGGCACCGGGGGATGAGGCAATTTTAACGGATCATGGTTTTCTGGTCTATAAAATCCAGACACTTGCTGCCGGTGCAAAACCGGTGATTGTGAAAGAAAATGACACGGTGATTGATGTGGATGCGGTGCTTGCCGCAGTAACAGAAAAAACCAGAATTGTTTTTATTACCAATCCGGGCAATCCAACCGGCACTTATCTGCCTTTTGATGAGGTAAAGCGCCTGCATGCCGGCCTGCCTAAAAACGTGCTTTTGGTGCTGGATGCAGCCTATGCAGAATATGTGCGAAAAAATGATTATGATGCCGGTGTGGCGCTGGTTTCCAATAATGAAAATGTGGTGATGACCCGCACTTTCTCGAAAATTTACGGCTTGCCTGCGCTGCGCATTGGCTGGATGTATGCGCCTTTGCATGTGACAGATGCGGTAAACCGTATACGCGGGCCGTTTAATATGAACAGTGCGGCAATTGCTGCAGGGAGTGCAGCTATCCGCGATCGTGATCATGTGCGCGTTGCCTGTGAATTTAATGCGCAATGGGTTGCCTGGCTGACGGAAGAATTCACCAGACTTGGGCTGAAAGTGACACCGTCTGTGACCAATTTTCTTCTGGTGCATTTTCCGGATACACAGAATAAATCTGCCGCAAAAGCAGACGAATATTTGCAGGCCAGAGGTTATATTTTGCGCCGGGTAACATCCTATGGCTTTCCTGAAGCTTTGCGGATGAGCGTCGGTTCGGAAGAAGCCAATCGCGGTGTGGTTGCCGCCCTAACGGAATTTTTGAAGTCGTAACATGTCAGATAATCATTTTAAAAAAGTCGCGCTGATCGGTATCGGCCTGATTGGCTCGTCGCTGGCCCGTGTGATCCGCCGTGAAAAACTGGCAGATCATATTGCAATTGCCACACGCAGTGCAAAGACGCTTGAACGTGCACGGGAACTGGGGCTTGGGGACAGCTATACTACCGATAATGCTGAAGCGGTGCGCGATGCGGATCTGGTGATTGTGTCGGTTCCGGTTGGCTCATCGGGTCTTGTTGCGCGCCAGATTGCAGGCAATCTTAAAGCCGGTGCGATCGTGACGGATGTGGGTTCCACCAAAGCATCGGTTATTGCACAAATGCAGCCGGAATTGCCGGATCATGTGCATTTTATTCCTGGCCATCCGATTGCCGGTACCGAATATTCTGGCCCTGATGCGGGCTTTGCTGATTTGTTTATCAACCGCTGGTGTATTTTAACGCCTCTTGCCGGCACTGATGCCGGCGCTTTGGCAAAGCTTAACGCCTTCTGGGAGGCCTGTGGCTCCAAAACAGACCAGATGGATCCGCAACATCATGATCTGGTGCTGGCTATTGTTTCGCATCTGCCACATATTATCGCCTATAATATTGTTGGTACGGCCAATGATCTGGAAAAGGTGACGGAATCGGAAGTCATCAAATATTCTGCTTCCGGTTTTCGTGATTTTACCCGTTTGGCGGCTTCTGATCCGACTATGTGGCGTGATGTGTGCCTGCATAACAAGGATGCTATTCTGGAAATGCTGGGGCGTTTTTCAGAAGATCTGGCTTCGCTTCAGCGGGCAATCCGCTGGAGTGACGGGGATGCGTTATTTGATTTGTTTACCCGTACGCGTGCAATTCGCCGTGGTATTATTGAGGCTGGTCAGGAAGTGGATGTGCCGAATTTCGGCCGCGAAGCTGCAAGCAAGCAAGTTAAATAAAGCGAAGTTGCAGGCAGGTCGCAATTTTGACCGGTTATATGTGCGAGCCAAAACCGTTTTGCCATTTTGGCTCGCAAAGGCTTTAAAGACGTGGCAGGCGCCCCAAAGGGATAAAGCCTGCACTGATTTTACCGTTTTTGATAATGACGGGCACGATGGTTGCTCCGGCTTCATCCTTGGGCATGGAAGCGAGGGCAAAAACCGCTGTATTGATATTTTTTCCCTGATCAGGAAAGGCAGCCTGCAAAACCGCACCAATGGCAGCCGGATTGGTGAGGCGGATTTTTAAGTCTGCATTGGCCAGCCCCTGTTCATCAACCGATAACGGGCCGCTGATGCTGATATTGGCACCTGTTGGCAGAAGCAGCAGCAACTGGTTAAGCTGTATGGATTTACCGCGCAAACGGCTGTCCTGATCATTATCTTTGCTGAAAGAGGCAAGGCTGAACGGCGAGCTGATATCAATCAGGCCATCCAGTTCAGGAATGGCGGTGAGGGGCGTGTTGCCTGTCAGGCGCAATTTGTCGAATGTGGTTTTTATCTGCAATGGTTCTTCAATAGCATTGAGGTCAAATTGCAGGCCGGCAAGATCAATACCGGAAGCCATGCGAGTGTCATCACCGCTGATTATTTCCTGAATATGCAGGTCTTCAGCTTTCAGGCTGATATTGCGGGCAGAGTGGCCGTTTATGCGGGCAGAGGTGTGAAGCTGCTTCCATTCAGCCTTGAGCGCACCTGAATTGCCTGCGGCCAGTGTGGCAGGGCTGGTCAGACGGGCTTGCACTCTGTGTGGTGAGAATATGGATGTACCGATATCCAGCGTATTGGCTGCAAAATTAATCAGATGTTGCGGCGCGCTGTAAGTTATGCCCTGACAGCTGATATAGAGGGAAAACGGATAGCCGCGGGCAGATAAGTTCTGGCATGTGATAGTATCGCCCTGTTGTGCCAGTTCATTACGTACGCGATCTTTGGCAAGGGAGGCGAGATAAAACCAGCCAGTCGTGTATAAAACCACAATAATCAGAAAGATGAATATGCCCTTCTGCATGCGTTTTGCATTTTGTGAAGAGCGGTGTGGTTTTGCCGTCATGAACAGGCCTCTTGATTGACAAAGCATTTGCAGATGAAATTTCAGACCAAAGCGTTTATTTTACGCATTCCGATGAATGTAAAATAATTTTCATAGCATATAGTTTCTGAAAAACAGCAAAATCAAAGCATGTTTTTTCTCAGTCTGAGAGTGAAAAAAATATGCTGCTGTTTGGTTATTCTGCATATCATCGGTAATCTGTATATTTAACCGGATAATGCACTATACGAATTTCACATCATAAGCAAAAGCAAACACATGACTACAGTTAACCACAGCTTCGGAAATACTGCCCCACAGCAAAGGCTGGCAGATGCGCAGGCGGATTTATGGGTATTTGGCTATGGATCGCTGATGTGGCGTCCCGGCTTTGAAAGCGAGGAAAGCCTGCCGGCCTTGCTGCGCGGTTATAAAAGATCCTTGTGCATCTATTCTCATATTTACCGTGGCACGCCGGAGAAGCCCGGTCTGGTGCTGGGGCTTGATCGCGGCGGTTTTTGCCACGGGCAGGCTTTTCGTGTTGCCGGTATGTATAAAGAGCCGGTGCTGGATTATTTGCGTGAGCGCGAGCAGGTGACCGGCGTTTATATTGAGAAATATCTTACTGTGGAGCTCATTGACGGCCGTCAGGTTGAGGCGCTGGTCTATGTGGCTGATCCGGCACATGAGCAATATGCGGGTTTTTTAAGTGAACAGGCAAAGGCCAGAATGGTTGGCCTTGCCTGCGGGCAGGCCGGCGCAAATCGTGATTATGTGATCAATACCGTGCATCATTTGCAGGCGATGAATATACGTGATGAACGTCTCGATACTATTGTGCGATTGCTTGGCCAATAGCCATATTGATTCTATCTGCACAAATCTTATAACGTGCTGGCGTAAAATCGTGTTTTTTCCGCGCTTTGATCTTGTGAATGGTCATGCTGCTGTTTAAATGAGACTCATCCTGTTTGCCGGTGTGCATTGATGCTGCCGGAACAGCGGACATCCGGTTGATGAGGAGACATATATGCTCGCAATTTTGCGTACCGTTGATCTGGCGCTGGATATTTATACCTGGATTATTATTGCCAGTGCAGTATTCTCCTGGCTTTATGCTTTTAATGTGGTCAATTCCCGCAATAGTTTTGTGGCCTCTATTGGTGAGTTCTTGTATAAAGTAACAGAGCCTGCTTTGCGGCCGATCCGCCGGATCTTACCGGATTTTGGCGGTATCGATATTTCGCCGGTTATTCTTCTGCTGATTATTTTCTTTATTCGTCAATTTATATGGACGACTTTGGCGCCTTTATTGCTCGGGTAAAATGGCAATAAAGCCCGGCATGCGCTGTATATCTTAAACCGGATATTGATCCGGTTTAAGAGCGGTTCCGGTTAAAACAGAATCACCGGAACCGTTCTCACTATTGGTTTTATCGCTTTATTGGCGCGCAAAACCGTCTCATGCTTTTGGCCGTAAATGTTTTGAGAGGTCAAAAAGCGTATTTAAAAAAACCTTTTATAACAAGACTGCAAAACCACTTGGGAGACTGGCCGCAGCCTTAATGATTATTCAAGGCTTGGGGGATTATTCAAGGTTTGCGGATTATTTGGCGTTTTTAGCGCGCTCAATCGCTTCAACGATGAATTTGCGGGCGTAATCTTCATCACCCCAGTCGCCGACCTTGACCCATTTGCCAGGTTCCAGATCTTTGTAATGTTCAAAGAAATGTGCGATTTGCTGCAGCGTGATTTCGGGAAGATCTGTGTAATTATGAACTTTTTCATAACGGCGCGTCAGCTTCGGAGACGGAACCGCAATGATTTTCTCATCCTTGCCGGCATTGTCTTCCATAATCAGCACGCCGATAGGGCGGACATTGATCACGCAGCCCGGAATAAGCGGACGGGTATTGCAAACGAGAACGTCAATCGGGTCACCATCTTCAGACAAGGTATGCGGAACAAAGCCGTAATTGCCTGGATAGGTCATTGGTGTATAGAGGAAGCGGTCTACCATCAGCGCGCCGGCCTCTTTGTCCATCTCATATTTAATCGGATGTCCGCCAACCGGTACTTCAATGATTACATTGACATCTTCAGGAGGGTTGGAGCCGATGGAAATAGCATCAATATTCATGGGCGTGTCCTTTCATTTGGCGTCTGATAACGGTTTTCACAAACCTGCGCAACAAAAACGCAATTTCAGATAAAGCGGCTTATTGTCATGCGGGAGATTTTTCAGCTTCACGCAGTTCGGCAAGGCGTTGTCTGGCTGTGGGCGGCATTGGCGGCGGGTTCTTGTCTTCTGCAGCCTGCAGCAGCAATTCATCACAGGCTGTTTCGGTCACCTCAATAAGCTTTTTCAGGAAAGCTTCCTTTTCAAGGCCGGGCTGGATTGGTGGCAGAATGCGGCAGCGGATAGTGCCGGGATAGCGCATGAATTTCCGGCGCGGCCAATAAAGACCGGCATTATGGGCAATGGGTACAACAGGCAGGCCGAGATTCATGTAAAGATGTACAACACCATATTTATAAGCCGGTGCTGCCCCCGGCGCGCGGCGTGTGCCCTCCGGATAGATCATGATCTGGCGTTCATCCGCAATCGCCTGTCTGGTGCCGCCCGAGATTGAGTTTAAAGCCTTGATACCGGTGCCGCGGTCAACAGGAATCATCTGCATTTTCTTCAGATACCAGCCAAAGAGCGGAATACGCATAAGATCGCGCTTGAGAATATAGACAGGATCCGGCGTATAGGACAGGAAGGCATAAACATCCCAGAAAGACTGATGTTTGGGCGCGCAGATATAAGCGCCTTCGGGCAGATTCTCAGCGCCCTCAACAATAAAATCCGTGCCGGCAATATGTTTTTGCAGAAAAAGATTGGTGCGCGCCCAGAATTTGGGCACAATCCATGCCTTCTTGCGTGGCAATGATAATGTGAGGGGTAAAAACAGGATCATCTGGATGATCAGGCTGATATAGAAAGCCAGATTGAACAGCACTGACCGGATGACTGTGAGCATAATAGGTGTCAGCCTTTTAAAAGCACGATACGGATTGAATATTTGCGGTTAAAACCGGAATGATTTCTCAAATAGAAGAATTTTAAACGCTTATCAATTCAGGTCACGGGTAAAGTTGTAAACGTCCGGTGATCAGAGAAGGTGCGCAAAGCCAAAAGATTATTGTTTATCCTGTTTTTCAAGACAGATCCGGAAAAAAATCGTGCCATTTTTGTGTAATATGATCGAGATTGATATGGGCGAGCGCACCGATATATTTGATATATTCGGTCAAAAGCACACGCAGCGTATCGCTCTGGCGAATCCAGTTCTTGTTTTTCAGATCTGTATTAATCACCGGATAGGGGATCAGCTCCACATCAGAGACCTGACGCGACAGTTCAAGAATACTGCGCGGCATATGATAATTATTGGTGACAATGAAGATACGTTTATATTGATGTGCACGGATCCATTTGGCGCTCTCAACCGCATTGCCGATTGTGTTGAGGGCAGAGCGGTCAAGATCAACACAACAGTTAAATAATACAGGATCCGTGCCGGTGATGCGTTGCAGTGCCTCGCGTTTGGTGGAAGGATGCACGCCACTGATCAGCAAACGTTCACCGCGTCTTGCAGCCAGCAATTCTACAGCCATCTCAATACGGGATTTGCCGCCGGTGAGCACAATAATCGCATCGGCTTTTTCAGTAGCAGCCGGTTTTTGCATATTGCTGATATGTTCGCTGAAAATGATAAAGCCGACACCAAGGGCAATAATCAGTGCAAAAAGGGCAACCGCAACAGGCGGAATGCGGCGGCGCAGACGTTTCAGCCAATGGCGGATAAAACCCTCTGCGCGCGCAGTTTCACAAGCCTGCGCACTGGCATGCTTTGCCGGTTGTGCATTGTCCTGCCGCTGGTTTTTAGCAGGATCAGAAGCATTGTCTTGCACATGCATTGCCATTTGGCCTGTTCAGGTTTCAGTACAGATTTATAAAATTGTACATTCAGGTTGATTTGTCATCGCTTTATCGGATGTCATTCCGATTTGAGAGTTTATGTATATTAGTATAAGCTTTCGTTCAGTGCAAAACGGAGCTTGTTGTTTCACCCTCAATCTTATTTTTGTTTAGTCCTGACTGCCGCTGATACTGTCCATGGTTTTTAACTGGCGGATAACTGTCAGCCGGCTGGTAAGCATGGTCAGAATACTAACGGTAATGATTGTGATGCCGATACCGATATAGCCATCTTTGCCGATTGCAAAATCACCGAATAATGCTGCTGCCTGATCGCCTTCAGGTGTGGCAAGATTACGGCTTGTCCACCAGGAGACAAGCAAAAAGACCAGAAGAGCAGCCGCACCGCCGAAACAGGCGCCCTTGAGCGCTGTGCGGAAGAAATGCCATTCAAATTCACGGGCGACAAAACGGGCTTCCGCGCCGATAAAATGCAGCACTTCAATAATATGGCTGTTTCCGGACATTGCACCGCGTGTGGCGAAAATAACCGTGAGAACCGTTGCCGAGAGCATCAGAAACAGCACCCCCATGCCGATCAGCACCGTTGTATGTGCCATGGAGACCAGACGATCAACCCATGTGCGGTGATCATCAAAACTGGCACCAGGAATATTTTGCTGCAATTGAGCGCGTAATGCTGCAAAATCCGGCGGATTTTTCTCATCAATAGTCACAACCACAAGGCGGGGCACGGGCAGTTCATCAATATCCAGTCCGGTGCCAAGCCATGGTTCCAGCAGGCGGGCGGTGGCTGCGCGGTCAATAATATGTGTGCTGTTCACGCCGGCAAAGCCGCGGGCAATCTTTTCAGCCTGCGCAAGGGCGGCTTCCATATCCTGCCCGTCCACAGGGCGGATCTGGATTGTCGCCTCGCGGGAAATCTGGCTTTGCCACTGCGCCGCAGAGGCGCGCACAAGGCTGACGCCGCCAATGGTGAGACAGGCAAGAAAGGTCATAATGGCGATAACGGTGATCAGCGTGGTGCCGGCAACGCTGACAGGCGGCACAATTGGCGTCGGCCCGCGTTGTTCACGCTTGCGCTTGCCGATAAGCTCCAGAAAAATCCCGTGATAATGGTCAAGTGTTGCGCGCAGGTCAGCCATAAATATCCAGCCTCCCCTGATCAAGTATCATACGGCGCGCATCCACCTGATCCATCAAAGTCAGATCATGGGTGGCAATGATAACGGCTGTGCCTGAGCGGTTGAGCTCTGCAAATAACCGCAACAGGCGGCGCGCCAGCGGCGGATCGACATTACCGGTCGGTTCGTCGGCAAGCAGGATTTCCGGCTGATCTATCAGCGAGCGGGCAATGGCGGCACGTTGTTTTTCACCGCCGGAGAGCACCGGCGGCAGTACATGCATGCGATCACCAAGTCCGACCCAGTGCAATAATTCCTGCACTTCATGGCGGTATGTTGCCTCTTCCTTGCCGCGCACGCGCAAGGGCAGCGCCACATTTTCATAGGTTGTCATATGATCAAGCAGGCGGAAATCCTGAAACACAATGCCGATACGGCGGCGCAGCAGCGGAATCTCACTGCGCTCCATGGTGGAAATATCCCTGCCGAAAATGGTAATCAGCCCGCGTGTTGGTTTCAAGGCCATGAAAAGAAGGCGCATCAGCGTTGTTTTACCGGCTCCTGAAGGCCCGGTGAGAAACTGAAAGGAGCGCGGTGGTATGTGAAAGGAGACATCCCGCAGGATTTCCGATCCCATACCGTAACGCAAACCTACATTTTCAAAACGAATCACTGGTTATTTTCCTGCTTGTTACCGGCCGGTTTTCCTGTGTCTGCCGAACATTGCCCTATGTGGTTAATCTTGCGTTAACCTGCATATAAGTTTGGCATTTTGAGGTTGAAAAAAGAACAGGATTTTTTTGCAGATTATTGCGGGAAGGAGAGATACCAGCCACAGAAAATATAAGTTTGCGGGCAGGCAGATACAAATAATGAAAAACTGCCCTTTCCGGAAAAGACGGAGTACTGTAACAGCTACGTTTTCGTTGCAGATTCTTTGAGGGCTGGGAGCGGATGAGAAGCGGAGATGTATTTATGCCTTATATTGGTGGCAGAAATCTTGAAATTTTGTTCAGCGCCGAAGAGATTGCCAGGCGTAACCGTGAATTGGCGCAGCAAATTGCTGCCCGCCATCTGGAGCGCCCGCTGGCGGTTTCTATCCTCAAGGGATCGTTTATCTTTGCGGCAGATCTGATCCGCGCCATGCATGATGCCGGAATAGAGCCTGATGTGGAATTTATTACCGTATCAAGCTATGGATCAGGCACCAAAGGCGGTGATATCCGTTTGGTGCGCGATATTGACAGTGATGTGGCCGGACGCGATATCTTGCTGATTGATGATATTCTTGAATCCGGAAAGACTCTTAATTTTGTCCGTGAACTGATGCTGTCGCGCGGGGCGCGCAGTGTGAGCATTGCCGTGCTTCTGGACAAGCCAGGCCATCGCAAGCTGGATTTGAATGCCGATTTCACCGCTTTTGAATGTCCGGATTATTTTGTGGTGGGCTATGGCATGGATGTGGCGCATTCGTTCCGCCAATTGCCTTATGTGGCACGTGTTCTGGATGCAGAAGAGTAATTTCTGCCTGCAATGCACAGATGTGTCAGTTGCGCAGGCTGCGTTGCGGAAAATGGTCTAAGGCTCGTTTTTTAACAGACGCTCCAGATAGTCTTTTTCCTGTTGCGGGCTTAAGGCATCGCCAAGTTTTTTGCGAATTTCATCAAGAATCCGGCGGGCTTTCTGAATATCAATCTGGTTTGGCAACTGGTTGCCGGCGCCTTCAGAGCTGCCCTGACCGGATTCACGCCCCAACGGATCGCGCCCCTCGCCATTTTGCTGTCCCTGCCCATCAGCCTGACCTTGCGCCTGCTGCATTTGTTTCATCATTTCACGGGCACCGCGGCGCAGGGCATCCAGCGCCTCTGCCTGCCGGTCTGTTGCAGAGCCGCTTTCCCCGTGCCCGAGCAGGCGTCCGGCACGATCCATAAAATTCTGTGCCTGTTCCATATCTTTCGGGGCTTCAAGCCCCTGTTTTTTTAACTGATCTGTGAGCCTGCTCAACTCATTTTGCAAATCACGCTGCTGCTGCCCCAGATCTTTCAGCGCCTGTTCGGTTTCCTGTGTTGACTGCCCGTTTTGCGGTGCGCTGCCATCACCGTCGTCATTATAGTTAAAATCATCGGTCTGTTGCTGCAGCTTCTGATCCAGCTTGTAGGTCTCATTCATCAGTTCCTGCTGGCGGCGCATCAAATCGCCAAGCTGGTTCAGCTGTTGCTGTGGATTATTGCCCTGACCTTGACCCTGCCCCTGGCCTTGCCCTTGATTTGCTCTTTGCCCGGGTTGCAGATTATTGAGCATTTCCTGCAATTGTGCCAGCATTTGCTGCGCCTGCGCGTGATTGCCGGAGCGTGCAAGATCTTCAATCTGCTGCATCATCCGCTCAATATCGCGCTGGCTGAGCACGCGAACATTCGCATTATTACGGCTATTGGGGGCGGGGCTGGTCTGCTGACGGCGTGCCATTTCCTGTAAATAGCGGTTCATGGCTTCACGCAGTTCTTTTGTCAGCCGGGCAATCTCATCCGGCGAGGCATTATTCTGCAACGCCTGATTGAGTGCCTCCTGTGCTGCGCGCAGGGCTTTTTCCGCATCAGAAAGCCGGCCGTCCTCAATACCGCGCGCTACATTCCACATATAATCCACAATATTGCGCAGATCATCATCATTGCGCGCCAGTTTCAACCGTTCACGCACAGAACGCATGCCAAGAAAATGGCTGACATTGGCAATTGTTGTTTGCGGATGCATGGTCAGCGCATCCAGCATCTGCAAGACGGTGTTTTTCTGTGTTTTGTCCAGAGCCAATATCTGGCGCTGTTCAACAAGTGCGCGTGCCAGAGGGTTAATAAAAGGGCGTTGCGGCAGCACAAAGCGAATTTCCTTGCTTTGTGTTGTCTGGCCGGCATCATCGGTTACCTTTAATTGCAGGGCGACATATCTGCCTGCCCATGGATGCATGGTGAGATCCTGCAGCGCGGTAATTTCGTCAGCTTCTTTTTGCCCGCGTTTTGGCAAAGGAAGGCGCAGTTTCGGCGCATCTGCCAATGATTTTGCTGCTGCCGCATTGGCAGGCTTTTCCAGAAGTGTGAGAATGGCCTGCAGTTTGGCGATGCCGTAATCATCGGCAATTTTATAGTGAAGTTCCAGCGTGCCATTAAGGGCATAGGTTGGATTTCCGGTCAGTTCCACAACAGGCGGCTGATCAGGAATGACATTGAGCTGCCATGTCTGATAATATGCGCCGGCCTGTAACTGCGCCTCGGCATTTCTGACCAGAAGCAGTTCATAATATGCGCCGTCATCCGCAGTATTTCCGGTAGGGGCGGCTGTGATGGTCTCAGCCTTTTGGCCTGTTGTTTTTAAAGTGAGGCGGTTCTTGCTGCTGCCATTGATCCGGATATTTAAAAGACTGCCCTGCGGCACATTGATGGTTTTTACCTCCTGACCGGTTGCAAAGGTCAGGAAGAGAGGTGCTTTTCCGGTATAGGCCGGCGGGGTAATCCATGCATCAATGCGTCCTTTGGGTCCGGTATAGGCCGGTGCAATTGTCCAGATATCCCTGATTGCTCCCGATGACGGGCTGACTGAATAGGCGGCAGTTGCGGTAAAAAGCAAAATGATAACCGCACGCAGGCCGTAAGGATCGCGGCGGGGAATATCGGGATGGGGCAGGAAACCGCGCAAGCTGCCGGTTATGGCTGCCATACGGTTGCGGTGTTCCTGCCATAGTGCCTGCGCCAGCGGATCCGTGCTGTTACCGGCAATCTTATCATCTGAAACTTGCAGCGGATTGTGCTGCAGGCCGTTTTCACGCTCGATGCGGCTGTTAACGCTGTGGTTATCCGGCAGTCTGAAATGCCGGAAACGCCACAGCGCACAGCACAGCGCCAATGCAAATGCGCTGTTGATGCCAAGATGCAGCCAGCGTGGCATGAGCGGAAACAGCCCGAGCCAGGCCATGCTGGCAAGCAGGGCTGCCAGCAGAAGAACCGGCAGCAACAGCGGCCACAGATTTTCGAAACATAATATCAATGCCGCTTTGACACGCAGGCGCAAGAGCTTGCTGTTTTTGTGACGGGCAGTTTTGATATCAGCTTCTGGCATAAAAGACCCGGCTGTTACTGGTAAAATCTGGGAGCATTCTATGCAAAATCTGCAAAGGCTCCCGTCAGGTAAGGCGCAAATAAATGGCGGAACATTTGCCGCACAGTTAACGGGCAAGAGCCATCTCAACAGCAAAAACTGCACTTGCGGAGCATTTCAGCTTTTATAAATGCGATGAAATGCTCTAAATAAGCTTATCCAGAATAAATGGCTTTTCTTCGACGGATTTTTTATCTGGCTTGCGCCAGTCATCATGCACTGTAGCATTGGGCGGAGCTTCCAGTGCGCCGCGGCGGCCGCAGCCGGATACAATACTGCCAATGGCAACAAGCATGATTACAGAAGTCATGAACAGGCGGCTATTCATAAAATAATATCCTGAAACTGGTTTGAGCCTGATGCACCGCATAAATTATGCGGGAATATCCGCTGACAGTTCTAGCTGAAATATACGGTAACGCAAATGCACTATTGCAAACATCTTTTTTAAATATGAACAGGCCGGAGCCATTGTTGCGCCGGCCTGATTTGAATGATCAGGCTTTGATCAGGCGTTTTTTCCAATATCTTATCTGACGGCGCACTTCCTGCGGTGCTGTGCCACCGTAAGACTGGCGGCTTTTTACGGATTTATCCACTGTGAGAAAACCGAAAACCGCATCATTGATCTGCGGATGGATGGATTGTAAATCTTCCAAAGTCAGTTTGGAGAGATCAAGCTTTTTTGATTCTGCCAGAGCCACGGCGCGGCCTGTAACATGATGTGCCTCGCGGAACGGCAGGCCCAGTTCACGCACCAGCCAGTCGGCAAGATCTGTTGCCGTGGAATAGCCGGAGCCGGCTGCTTTTTTCATTGCGGTTTCATTAATTGTCATATCTGCAATCATGCCGCTCATGGCTGCCAATGCCAGTTCCAGAGTCTCTGCCGCGTCAAACACCGCTTCCTTGTCTTCCTGCATATCTTTGGAATAGGCCAGCGGCAGCCCTTTCATCACGGTGAGCAGGCCGACAAGCGAGCCGGTGATGCGGCCGGATTTGGCACGTACCAGTTCTGCGGCATCGGGGTTTTTCTTCTGCGGCATGATGGATGAGCCGGTGGAAAAAGAATCAGACAGGCGGATGAAGTTGAATTGCGAGGTTGACCAGATCACAATTTCTTCAGCCAGACGTGACAGATGCGTGGCGCAAATAGCCGCCAGCGACAGGAATTCCAGCGCATAATCGCGGTCGGAAACACTGTCGATTGAATTGCGGGTCGGTTCACGAAAGCCAAGTGCTGTTGCTGTCATGTGGCGGTCAATCGGGAAGCCGGTGCCGGCAAGGGCGGCAGCACCGAGCGGGCTTTCATTCATGCGTTCAATCGCATCACGCACGCGGGAGAGATCGCGGCCGAACATTTCCACATAGGCCATGCAATGATGGCCGAAAGTGACCGGCTGTGCGGTTTGCAAATGGGTGAAGCCCGGCATTACGGTGGAAGCATGCTCCTCTGCGCGGGTGAGAAAAGCCTCAATCAGGATTTTCAGCGCCGCAGCGGTTTTTTCCAGTTCATTCTTTACCCAGAGACGGAAGTCCAGCGCCACCTGATCATTGCGCGAACGTGCGGTGTGCAGACGGCCGGCAGCGGCGCCGATCAGTTCGGCAAGGCGTGCCTCAACATTCATATGAATATCTTCAAGCTTGCGCGAGAAAGTAAATTTGCCATTTTCGATCTCGGCTAATATGGTATTGAGACCATCGGAGATCTGCTTATGATCGTCGGCAGAGATGATGCCGGTTTTGGCGAGCATCGCAGCATGCGCCAGCGATCCGGCTATATCCTGTGCGTAAAGCTTGCGGTCATAGCCGATTGAGGCATTAATTTCTTCCATGATGGCAGAGGGGCCTGAGGCGAAGCGGCCGCCCCACATCTGGTTGCTGGATTTTTCTGTTGTCATGCGCGCATACCTGAGCCGGAACTTTGAGTAAAAAGAACGATATTATGGCCGAAGATAATAAGAAGACAAAACCGGAAAGTGCAATCAGTCGTAAGATGATTTTGTTTGCCGGTGTCGCCGGACTTCTGGCCGGTGCTGTTGCGGTATACGTGATGGAACCGCCTTCTGGCAATGTGGTTGCGCCACAAACAGCCAATTCCGACAATACAGGCAGCGGGCAATGCGCTTTGAATAAAGAGCAATTGGCCGCGCTCAGCCAGGCAGCAACGGGGGCAGTGGCTGCCATGCAGCCTGCAGACAGCCCTTTGTTGCTTTCCGGATTGCAGTTTAATGCGCCTGATGGCAGTAAAATCAGCCTTGGCGATAAAAAGGGCAAGACCTTGCTGGTAAATCTCTGGGCAAGCTGGTGTGCGCCTTGCCGCGAGGAAATGCCGGCACTGGATCAATTGCAGGCTGCACAGGGCAGTAATGATTTTGAAGTTATCGCCATTAATATTGATACGGGCGATGATGCAAAACCCAAAGGTTTTCTGCAGGAAATCGGGGTGAAGAATTTAAGCTATTACCGTGATGCAACCATGGGTGTTTTCAATGCCTTGAAACGCAAAAATCTGGCATTCGGCCTGCCTGTGACCTTGTTGATTGATGAAACCGGTTGCCAGATTGCCGCGATGAATGGCCCTGCGGATTGGGCAGGCCAGGATGCTGTGCGGCTGATTGATCAGGCGAAAAGCCTGCGCAAATAAAAGCATCCGGTTTTCCGGCAAGTTTTTTCATTACCAGGATCCTCGCCTTCGCCGTAAAGGCTTATGTTCTAATGTGTGTGAACTTCCAGCGTGATCTACAAAGTCATTGCTGTGATTTACAAAGTCATTGCAAATATCTTCAATTTGGCCGGCAAGTTGCCACGGTATATTAAGATAATCGTGGCTACAGTGATCCTTATTTATATCTTTTAAATTTGGAAGTTTTATGGAGTTGTAATTTGACAGGCTTTTTATTCTTTCAAAAAAACTCTTTATCAGATTGTTTCCACGAGAATTTTGGTAAAGTTTATCGTTTTTAGTTAATTTTTTTCTCAATTCGCTTATTTCTTTTATTAATTTTAATCGCTCTTCTATCAGGCTTATCAATAAATCGGTATGTTTTTCGACTTTAGCAGCCGCATTTTTGTAATAAGACGAACATTTATCATATATTGTTCCTAAGATGACTATAATCAAGGAAATAATAAATAATGGTATTTTAAAAATTTCTATTGCTACATTGGTATTTTCAATATTTTTAGAATCTTTGTCTTTGTAATAATTTGTAACATAACAAATAGATGTTATAATTGTTGCTATAAATGCAGAGGGCGGGGTTAGTGTTGATAAACCACATCCGATAATATTTATTGAGCGAAAAAAAAGTTTAAATTTTTAAATTCTCTGTCATTTATACTGCAGGTTAAAAATTTGTTGTATCTATTATATTTTGTAAAACTATCTAGGCTCAGGACCTATTAAATTGGTTGCATGACGAGTGGTGAGTTGATTCAATGGCGACGTCAGGAGGCGTTGCTATGAGTGATTTGTTTTGGTTGTCGCCGGCGCAGATGCGGCGGATTGAGCCATATTTTCCACTGTC